>NZ_JBJGZB010000002.1:0-305960 GCF_054050295.1 Geodermatophilus sp. SYSU D01045 | reverse complement strand
CCCCCCCCCCCCCCCCCCCCCCCCCCCCCCCCCCCCCCCCCCCCCCCCCCCCCCCCCCCCCCCCCCCCCCCCCCCCCCCGGGGGACGCTCAGTGCTGCTGCTGGGCGCGGGCGACGAGCCGGTGGCCGAGCGAGCCGGCCTGGCTGTTGGTGAGCAGCTGGGTCTGCGACTCCACCAGCCGCAGCACCGCGGGGTCCTCCCGGGCGATCTCGGAGGACTGCAGCAGGATCGTGCCCTTGCCGGTGAAGTCGTACTGCCGCTCCTCGCCCGAGGCGCGGCCGAGCGCCCCGGTGAGCGCGCCGAGGAAGCTCTGGGTCATCCACTGGGCGTCGTGGTGCACCGACGGGGCCGGGCAGTCGGCCCAGCCGAGCAGCGCCTCGGGGTCGGCCCGGAACGGCGGCTCGACGAAGATCACCGGCCCGTTGGACGAGGCGATGAACTTCCCCGTCCCGATGAGGGTGACGAAGCCCGGCACGATCGACTGCTTGAGCTCCAGGTCCTTGGAGAACGCGCAGAGGTTGCTCGCCTTGATCGTCAGGTTGCCGTCGTCGAGGTCGTAGGAGTTCAGGTCGAACCCGCGGTCCCCGATGAGCACCTTGCCGTGGCCCTGGGCGACCACCCAGTCCTGCACGTACACCGGGCTGGAGAACCGGTGGGCCACCCACGCCTGCACCGAGGAGTACTCGCTGACGGCGTCGAACTGGACGTTGCCGTAGTAGGCCAGCATCGCGCCCTTGCTCATGAACCACTCGCCGTTCAGCGCGATGCAGAAGACGTAGGGGTTGACGTTGTCGTCGTCGGGCAGCGAGTGCGCGTTCAGCGTGCTCGGCACGCCGGCCGGCGGCCCGGCGGGGGCCTGGCCGTACCCGGGCGGCGGCTGGCCGTGGCCCGGCTGCGGGGGCTGGCCGTAGCCCGGCTGGGGCGGCTGCCCGTACCCCGGCTGGCCGTACCCCGGCTGCCCGTACCCCGGCTGCCCGTAGCCCGGCTGCGGGGGCTGGCCGTACCCGGGCTGGGGCTGGCCGCCGTAGGGGTTGCCGCCGTAGGGGTTGTTCGGCGGGTAGGTCATCGTCGCCGTCCTCAGAACTTCTGCTCGCTGGCCTGCACGTACACCGTGCCGTGGCCGCTGATCGTCAACTGGAAGGCCTCGCCGGAGCCGCGCCCGACGACGTCGCGGAAGCCGACCTTGGCCGCGAGGTCCACCGAGAGCTGGCCGACGTGGCCGACGTAGGCCTGCGGGTCGACGCCGACCTGCTGACCGTTGAGCTGGATCGGGAACGCGCCGCCGTGGGCGAGCAGCGCGACCGATCCGCGGCCGTGCAGGTTGGTGGTGAACAGGCCCTGCCCGGTCATGGCGCCGCTGATCGCGGACCGCAGCCCGCCGGAGCCGAGGAACTGCACGCTGGACTGCAGGTTCGCGTCGTGCACGAGCAGCCGGTCGGCCTCGCAGACCAGCGGGGCGCCGCCGTCGAGCTCGAGGACGGTGACGTGCATGCCCTTGTAGCCGTAGAGCACCTGGCCGCTGCCCTCGGTGGCCATCATCGGGTTGGACTCCCCCGACATCGCCGCGCCGACCATGCCGCCGATGCCGCGGCCCTGGCCGTGCACCGGGCGGAAGGTGACCTGCCCGGAGTAGCCGAGCATCGCGCCGCGGCGGGCGAGCACCGGGTTGGCCGGGCCGACGTGCGCGCGCACGACCTTGCTGTTGACGGTCTCGAACGGCACGGCTCAGCGCTCCGAGGACTGGACGAGCACCAGGCCGTGCCCGGTGAAGCGGAGGGAGAAGGGCTCGCCGGAGCCCTCGCCCACGAGGGACTTCCACGAGACGCCGCTGACCAGGTTCATCGACAGCTGACCACGGGAGCCGACGTAGGCGTCGGGGTCGACCACCAGGTCCTGGCCCGGCGCGACCTCCAGCGCCATGACCGGGCCCTCCGACACGAGGGCGACCTGCCCCTGCCCGGTGACGGTAGTGGTGGCCAGGCCGTGGCCGCTGGTCACGCCGCGCAGGCCGGAGAACTGGACGTCGAGGCGCAGGTGCTCGGTGTGGGCCAGGATGTGCTCGCTCTCCACGGTGAGCGTGTCGCCGGCCAGGTCGACGACGAGCACGTCCATCGCGTCCTTGGCGAGGTACACCCGGCCGTGCCCGGTGCAGTCCATCAGCGAGATGCTCTCGCCGGCGACGGCCCGCTTCAGGGCGGCGCGCATGCCGCCGCCCCCGCCCATCCCGGAGCTCTTGAAGTCGACGTTGCCCTCGAAGGCGACCATCGAGCCGCTGGCGGCCCGGATGCGGTCCCCGTGCAGGTCGGCGTGCAGGACGCGTTTCTGGGCGGTGAGCTGTGCCAACGACGGACCTCTCGGTGCGGGGACGGAAACCGGGCGGACCGTATCCGGCTCTCCCGTCCCGCGGTAGGGCACCCGCCGCGGACGCGCGGCGGCCCCGGGGCGGGCGCCCCGAGGCCGCTGGGTGGAGCCTGCGCTCAGCTCTGGCCGGCGGGCACCTCGTCGCGCTCGCCGGGCCGGTCGGGGGCCGGGACCTCGGCGCGCTCCCGCCGCGAGACGACGATGCTGCTGATCACCGCGGCGACGATGAACAGCAGGCCGGTGAGGCCGGTGACGTACTCGCTGATGTGGAACCGCAGCTCGAGGATCATGATCGCGGCGAGGAAGCCGATGGCCCACATCGCGCCGTGCTCGAGGTAGCGGTACTCGTCGAGGGTGCCCTTGTCGACCATGTAGATGGTCAGCGACCGCACCCAGAAGGCGCCGATGCCCAGGCCCAGGGCGATGATGAAGATGTCGCTGCTGATGGCGAACGCGCCGATGACGCCGTCGAAGGAGAACGACGCGTCGAGCACCTCGAGGTAGAGGAACGCCGCGAAGCCGGCGCCCGCGACGGCCTTGGTGGCGGTGCCCCCGGCGCCGTTGCCCGCGGTCTGCCCGGTCGGGGTGACGTCGTCGTCCTCGTCGTCGGTCTCCGGGGCCTCCATGAGCTCGTTGAGGCCGCCGATGAGCAGGTAGGTGAACAGGCCCGCGAGCCCGGACATGAGCACCGTGGCGTACTTGTCGTCGTCGGCGATCTGCGAGCCGACGTAGATGACCGCCAGGGCGATGACGATGGCGAGGTAGGGCAGCTTCCCGGCCTTGGCCAGCGGCCGCTCCAGCCACGACAGCCAGTGGATGTCCCGCTCCTCGTCGAAGAGGAAGTTCAGGAAGATCATCAGCAGGAAGATGCCGCCGAAGGTGTAGATCGCCTCGGCCGCGGCCTCGACGTTCTCCGCGTAGGCCTCCTGGTCCGACAGCGCCAGGTCCCACACCTCGGAGATGGACAGCTGCGCGGTCACCGAGACCAGGACGATCGGCAGCAGCAGCCGCATGCCGAACACGGCGATGAAGATGCCGACGTAGAGGAAGAGCTTGCGCCACAGCGGGCTCATCCGGCGGAGCACCTTGGCGTTGACCACGGCGTTGTCGAAGGAGAGGCAGACCTCGAGCACGCCGAGGACGGCGACGGCCAGCAGGGCCGCCGGCCCGCCGAACAGCACGGCGGTGACGAGCGCGGCCACCGTCAGACCGACGGAGAAGCCGAAGTAGCGGAGCATCAGGTGTTCCTCTCCGCCGCCGGGGGTGCCGGGCGACGACGACGACAGGGACGGGCGGGCCGGTTCCGGCCGGGAGGCGGGCCGGTGTTCCAACGGATCCCGGCGGGTCCCGGTTCCCGCCGGCCCGCGGCCGGGCGGTGGGGCAGCACGTTCAGCGGACCGGGCGGCGCCGGCCGCCCGTCCCCACGGGCGGGGTCCCGGCGTGGTATCCACGGGCCACCGGACCGCGCAGGTGCCGGCCCGCCCCGCCGGACGCGGGCCACGGCGAGGGGAGGCGGTCGTGAGCGCACCCGGCGGCACCCCCTGGTGGCGGCGCGACCGCGACGCCCCCCGGCGGGAGGCCGCGGCGGCGCGGGAGGCCGCGGCCGCGGCCATGCTGGAACTGGACGCCGCGCTGGCCGACCTGCCGGACGCGGTCGCCGCGGCGGAGGAGGTGGGGGCACCGGCCGGCGGGCGACGGGCTCATCACCGCATCCCCGCCCCTGACTCGTTGGCCCGCGACTGGCGGGACCTCTCCACCCACGCGGACACCGTCATCGGACACTACCTGCAGGCCTTGTCCGGCCACGACCCCGCGGCGGACACCGAGCCGGGCGCGGCCCGCGCCGCCGCCGTGGAGCTGGGCGCGGCCGCCGCCGCGCTGCGCGAGGTGCACGGCCAGGTCCAGCGCTTCCGCGACCAGTACGGCGAGGTGCTCGCCGCCGCCGCCCGTGCCCGCGCCGCGGCCGCCCGCGCGGTGTCCGCGACCCGCGACGCCGTGGCCACTGCCCGGGCCGCGCTGGACGCCGCCGGCGCCGCCGGGCTGGCCGACCCCGGCCTGGACGGCGTCCTCGCCGACGCCGAGCGCCTCGCCGCCCGCGCCGCCGCCGACCTGGCGGCCCGCCACGCCGCGCCCGCGCTGGAGACCGCGGAGCAGGGCCGCCGGGAGGCCGAGGCGGCGGCCGCGCGGGCGCGGGCGCTGCCGGAGCGGGCCGCCGAGGTCCGCCGCGGCGCCGCCTCCGTCCGCACCCGCCGCGAGGCGCTGGGCACCCGGCACGAGCGGCTGGCGCCCGTGATGAGCGAGCTGCGCCGCCGCTACCCGCTCAGCGCGTGGTCCGACGTCGAGCGCGCCCCGCAGCGGGCCGCCGAGGCGCTGGCCGAGGCCGACGAGGCGCTCACCGCGCTGGAGGGGGCGCTCGGCGCGCCGGTCCTCGACGTGCCCGCAGCCGCCGCGCTGCTGGCCCGGGTGCGGGCGGCCGCCGGCCGGGTCGACGACGAGGTGCGCGCGGCGACCGGGCGGCTGCAGCGGCTCGACGCCGTCGCCGCCGACCCCGGGTCGCTGCTCGGCGAGGTGCAGCGCGCCGTCGTCGACGCCCGGCGGTTCCTCGGCGGCCTGCCCGAGGAGCGCGCCCGCCGCTTCCGCCGCACGTTCGAGGACCTCGCCCGGCGGCTGCCCCCGCTGGAGGAGGCGGCGCGGGGCCGCCGCCCGGACTGGGGCGCGGTGCTGCGCGAGGCGCGGTCGATCGAGGACGGCCTGGACCGGCTGGTGCGGACCGCGCGTTCGGACTAGCCCGCGCGGTCGAGCAGCCAGCGGACGATCTCCTCGCCCGCGGCGGCGCCGCTGGCCGCGGTCACCGCGACCCGCGCGCCGGTCCAGCCCTGCTCGTGCAGCTCGCCGTGCGCGGGGCGGACGGCGGCGTCGGCGGCGAGCAGCATCGGCGCGTCGAGCAGGCTGTCGCCGGCGCACAGCAGCCGCGGCGCGGGCCCCTCCCCCGCCAGCAGCCGGCGCAGCCGGAGCAGCCCGGCGGCCTTGGACAGCCCGGCGGGGACGACGTACACCTTGCGGCCCTGCACGCTCAGCGTGGCCCCGGCGGCCGTGGCGGCGTCGGTGGTGGCGGCCAGCCAGTCCTCGGGGATGCCGTCCCGGGTGTGCGCGACCAGGTAGCAGAACAGCCCCTCGGCGGCGCGCACGGTGCGCACCCACGGCTGCCCGGCCACCGCCTCGAGCAGCGCGAGCAACGCGGGCAGCGGCGCGGCCTGCGCGGCGGTCGCCGACGCCCAGTCGTCCCACTCCGGGTCGCGGACGCCGTCGGCGAGCAGCACCCCGCCGTTGGCGCACAGCGCGTACCGCGGGACGACGGGCAGCCGCACCCGGCCGTACTGCGCCACGGTGCGGGTGGTGACCGGGACCAGCAGCGCCCGCCCGGCCAGCTCGGCGAGCAGCCGCCACGACGCCGGCGTCGCGTGCGACAGCGGCGCGCCGTCGAGGTGCTCGACGACCTCCAGCCCCTCGGTCGTGCCCGCCGCGGCCGCGGAGTAGATGAGCGTGCGGTCGAGGTCGACGGCGGCCAGCGTCGCCGTGAGGACGGCGGTCACCGGCCCACCGGCCGGATCAGGCCGACGCAGGAGTACGGCAGGCCGGGCACCTCGACCAGCGGCACGCCGCGGGCCCGGGCCAGCGCGGCGACGTGCCGCAGGTCCTCGGCGCGGTCCGGGCGGACCAGCACCTGCCAGGGCACCCGGCGCAGCAGCACCCGCGTCGTCTCCCCCACCCCGGGCTTGACCAGGTTGACGTCGGCGATCCCGTGCTCGGCGGCGATCCGCTCCACCGCCGCCCACCCGGCCCAGGTGGGCCGGCGCTCCTCCGCGGGGACGTCGTCGGCCGTCGGCTGCACCGGGAACGCGGCGGCCACGGTGTCGACGAACAGCGCGGAGACGTCGGCGCCGGCGAGCTCGGCGTAGTACTTCGCGCCGTGGAACATGCCGGGGCCGATGAGGTCGTCGCGCAGCACCGTCCGCGACACCAGCCCCGACACCGTGCTGTTCAGGCAGGCGCTCGGGATGAGGAAGTCGTCGCGGGTGCCGTACAGCTCGGTGCAGACGCCGGGGTCGGCGAGGACGGCGAGCCGGTCGTCGAGCGCGGCGTCCTCCGGGTGCGCGGCGACCCAGCCGGCGACGGCCTCGGTGAGCTGCCGCTGGATCGCGCCCTTGCCGGTCCAGCCGTCGACGAACCGCACCGCCGACGCCGGGTGCCGGGCCAGCACGTGCGCCATCGCGACCTGGTCGATGCCGCGGCCGCGGATGATCGAGACCGTGTAGTGCGGCACCGCGACGCCGCGGGAGGCGAGGAACCAGCGGCGCAGCAGCACGCCGATCGGCGTCCCCGCGCGGGCCAGCGACACCAGCACCGGCGTCTGCCCGTGTGCGGCGGCGGCCTCCCAGACCAGCTCGCCGACCCGGGCGACGGCCTCGGCCAGGCGCCCCGCCGACTGCTCCAGCGCGGCGGTGAACAGCGCCAGGTAGTCGTCGTCGGGCTGGTACTCGACCGGCAGCATCTCCGAGTAGTGGGTGCCCGACTGGATGGCCTCCTCGCGGTCCTCGGTGCCGCGCTCCAGCGCGACCGACGACAGGTCGGTGAGCAGCCAGGTCACCTCGTCAGGCGCGTAGGAGCCGAACCGGCCGGGGACGGCGGGCGCGAGCCGGGCGGACAGCGCGGTCATCGGGCCGGCTCCACGAGCGGCACGGTCACCAGGTGCACGGCGCGGGTGGCGAACGGGCGCAGCGCCTCCGCCATCGGGGCGCAGTCCTCCGCCGGGGCGTCCACGACCACGACCACGTCGTCGGCGCGCTGGTCGGCCCAGCGGCCGGCCACCGGCACGGCGGCCGGGTCGGCCAGGTTGTGCACGCGCGAGACGCGGGCGGGCTCGTCGGGCGCGGGGAAGGACAGGCTGCGGCGCAGCGCGTAGCCGGGGTCGTCGGCGGCGTGTACGGGGCTCCGGGTGGTCGACTGGGTGGTGACGGGGACGCCGGGCAGCCGCCCGGCCAGGCGCGCCGCGATCACGGTGGGCGCGTGCATGAGCTCCTCGGTGCCGAGCACCAGCACCCCGCGGCTGCCGGCCAGCTCCGGCGCGAGCGCGGCGGCGACGGCGTCGGCGGCCGCGGCGAGCCGGGCGCTGCCGGCCGGGGTGAGGCCGTGCCGGGCGGTGGTGGGGACGCCCACGGGCCACAGGCCGGCGTGCGTGCGGACGGCGCCGGGCGCGCCGGCCGGGACCGGCGCGGGGCCGGGCAGGGCGGCGCGGGCGGCCGCGGCCCGGTCGAGGACGTCGGCGGGCAGGGCCAGCTCGGTGGTGAGGGCCGCGGCGACGTCGACCCGCACCCCCAGCGCCTCGGCGCGCCCGGCGAACGCGACGCGGGCGGCGGGGGTGCGCGCGTCGAGCAGCGTGGCGACGACGTAGCGCTCGCGCGGCCAGCGGGCGTGCAGCTCGGCGACGGTGTTGAGCGCGGTGCGGCCGGAGGTGAGCTCGTCGTCGACCAGCACCAGCGGGCCGGGCGCGTCCAGCGTCACCGGCCCGGCCGGCTGCAGGGCGTGCGCGACGGCGTGCGAGTGCTCCTCCTCGAACGCGGCGGCCACCGGCACGCCCGGGTGCACGCGCCGGGTGGTGTGCAGGTAGGCCGCCCCGAGCCGGTCGGCGGCGGCGTGGCCGAGGCCGGTCGCCGTCTCGCAGTAGCCGATGACCAGGCCGGGCGCCTCGCCGTCCAGGACCGCGGCGACGGCGTCGCCCACCGCGGCCCCGGCGCCGAGGACGGCGGCCGGCGCGACGGGCACGTGCTTGCCGAGCACCCGGGAGACGACGAGGTGCGCCCGGCGCGGGTTGTCCCGCAGCGCCAGGCCGCACAGCTCCGCGAAGCGGCCGGGGTCGGCGGCGGTGACGTCGAGCAGGGCGGAGACGGTGCCGTCGAGGCGGACGGCGGAGACGTCCCCGCCGAGTCCTGCGGCACCGGGGAGGGTGGCGGTCACGCGCGCTGCGCCTGCCCGCTCGCGAACACCTCGGCCACCCGGCGCTGCCCGGTCGACAGCAGGTCGACGAGCGCGGCCTCGTCGGCGACGACGCCGTAGACCGCGGCGCGGCGGCTGATCAGCTCCGCCCACAGCGCGTGCGGGCCGATCTCGTTCATCCGGCCGTTGCCGGAGACCGCGATGCCGCCCTGCCCGCGGGCCATGAGGATCTCGAGGGCGTCGTCGTACTCCGAGCGGGAGACGGTGAGCAGCGCGTTGACCACCGAGACGTGCGCCGGGTGGATGACGGTCTTGCCCAGCACGCCGTTGGCCTTGTCGAGGGTGACCTCGCGGATCAGCCCGTCGAGGTCCCCGGCGATCATCCGCTGCCGCAGGCCGCCCTCGTGCTGCTCGCTGAACGGCGTCTGGCGCAGCTGCGGCTTGAACAGCCGGGGGCCCGGGATGTGCTCCCACACCGCGCCGGTGACCACGTGCTCGCCGCCGCGGGTGAAGGTGTTGACCACGTCGGCCAGGCAGTCCCGGACGACGGCGACGTCCCAGATCGTGGTGTCGCGGTCGCGGCGCAGGCCGAACAGCCCGGACAGGTCGGTGCCGCCCACGCGCAGGCACAGCACGGACTCCCGGTGCGCCTCGACCACCGCGGCCAGTGCGCCGAGCGCCTCGCCTCGGGTCTCCCGCCAGGCGAGGTCGGGCGTCTCCAGGATCGGCATGCCGTACAGAGGCTGGCCGAGCATCGCGGCGACCTCCTCCACCGCCGCGAGCATCGGCGCGAGGGTGGCGGCGGTGGCCTTGGGGAGGCTGAACCCGGTCAGCCGCGCCAGCGCCGGCCCGGCGGCGCGGGCCACCGCGCGGATCTGGTCCGGCGTGCGCACCCGCACGAACAGCAGCGGAAGCGCCGGCTGCTCGCCGTCGGCTGCGCGCCGGTGGATCCGCTGCAGCGCGGCGACGACGTTGGCCTCGGCGTCGGGGACCGCCGCGTGCGGGACGGCGTCCTCGAGGCACCACACCATGCTCGTGGCGCCGGCGGCGGCCGCGCGGGCGGCGTCGACGTCGAGCGCCGGCCGCGTGCCCGGGCTGTAGAGCGTCGCGCCGAGGGCCAGCGCCAGCACGCCGCGCGGCGTCGCCGGGCCGACGTCACCCGGCGGGACGGCGAACAGCCGGTCCCGCTCGCCGTCGGTCAGGTGGGAGAAGTGGCGCACCGTCGGCGCCTCCTGGTGGGAGCTCACCGGAGCAGGCCCTGGGCGCGCGCCCGCCGGAGCCAGTCGGGGTACTCGGTCATGAGCCGGTCGAACAGCGCGTCGTCGCTGATCGGCCGGCGGCCCATGAGGTCGTTCTCGCTGACCGCGAAGAAGTCGGCGTTGTCGGTGTAGCGGCCCTCGAGGTCGTCGAGGCGCTGCAGGTAGCTGAACTGCCGCTCCGGGCCGATGCCCATGAACTGCCAGAACACCGGCTCGAAGGACGCCGCCTTGAGCTGCTTGGTCGCGACCGACTTGTCGCTGGGCGCGCCGTCGGTCAGGAACATGACGTAGACCGGCACCTGTGCCGGCTGCGGCTCCACGCGGTCGCGGCTGTCGCCGAAGTACGCCTTCCGGACGGCGGCCATCGCCGCGCCGTAGCGGGTGTCGTACTCGAGCCGGTGCCGCCGGGTGAGCTCGGCGATGTACTGCTGGTGGCCCTCCAGGCGCAGGCCCTCGGGCTGGTGCACGTCCTTGCCGAACAGGAAGACGTCGACGACGCCGTCGTCGTCGAAGCGCAGGCCCAGGGCGAGGACCCGCTCGGCCAGTCGCTGCACGGCGCCGGTGCGGTACAGCTGGGCCATCGAGCCGGAGATGTCGAGCACCAGCGCGACCCGGGCGGTGTGCTCCCCCAGGCCGCGCTTCTCCAGGCTGACGCCGGCGGTCTTGACCAGGGAGAGCATCTGCGGCGCCGAGGACGACAGCTTCTTCTCGAGGTCGACCAGCCGCTTCTTCTCCATGCTGACCGGCGCGGCGGCCGGCGGCGGAAGGGCCGCGGGGGCGGCAGGGGCGACGGCAGGGGCGGCGGCAGGGGCGGCGGCAGGGGCGGCGGCCGCGGGGGCGGGCTCGTCGTCGACGCTCACGCCGACGTCGGTGGCCATGCCGGCCAGCCCGGTGGTGAAGCCCTGGCCGACGGCGCGCACCTTCCACTCCGCGCCGCGGCGGTAGACCTCGGCGAACACCAGCGCCGTCTCGGGGCCGGCGGCCAGCTCGCAGCGGATCGCGGGCGCCGCGGCGCCGTCGGCGGCCACCTCGACGCCGAGCCCGGACAGCCCGCCGAAGGTGCCCGCGCCGTCGAGGGAGGCGCCGATGACGACCTTCTCGACGTCGGCGGGCAGCGCGGCCGGGTCGATCCGGACCTGGTCGACGGTGGCGCCGCCGCGGGCGGACTTGCCGAGGTGGCGCACGGCGCCACCGGCGCCGCTGGGCTGGTTGTAGAAGACGAAGTCGTCGTCGCTGCGCACCCTGCCCGCCGCGGTGGTGAGGAACGCCGACAGGTCGGCGTCGACGCCGGGGGCCGGCGTCCAGGTGAGCGTGACGACGACGGGGCCGGTCAGGCCGGCCTGGGCCAGCCCGACGTTGCCGCCCCGGGTGAGGACGTGGACCACTCCCGTGCCGCTCAGACGGACCGGGTGGCGGTGGTCACGGGGCGGGTGCGGTCGGGCATGACGAGGGGACCTCCGGGTTCTCGGGGGCTGGTGCTTCTCGGGGGGGCTGGTGCGGGCAGGGCGGGGCCCCGGCGGGCGGGGTCCCGCACCGCCGGGGGGACCGGGCCCGGACGCGGGTGCGCGTCCGGGCCCGGCGGGGGTCAGACGTTGACGCCGAAGTCCTGGGCGATGCCGCGCAGGCCGGAGGCGTAACCCTGGCCGACGGCACGGAACTTCCAGTCGGGACCGTTGCGGTAGAGCTCGCCGAACACCATGGCGGTCTCGACCGAGGCGTCCTCGGTGAGGTCGTAGCGGGCGACCTCCTGGCCGTTGGCCTGGTTGACGATGCGGATGAACGCGTTGCGCACCGCGCCGAAGTTCTGCTTCCGGTTGTCGGCGTCGTAGATGGACACCGGGAAGACGATCTTGTCGCAGGTCGGGGGCACGCCGGCCAGGTTCACCTGGATGACCTCGTCGTCGCCCTCGCCCTGGCCGGTGAGGTTGTCACCGACGTGCACGACGGAGCCGTCGGGGCTGCGCAGGTTGTTGAAGAAGACGAAGCCCGAGTCGTCGGGGGTGACCTTGCCGTTGGCGTCGAGCATGATCGCCGACGCGTCGAGGTCGAAGTCGCCCCCGGAGAACGTGTTGACGTCCCAGCCGAGGCCGACGTTCACCGCGGTCAGGCCCGGCGCCTCCTTGGTCAGCGAGACGTTCCCGCCCTTGGAGAGGCTGACACCCATCAGTTGGACTCCCATGTCACCGTCGGGGAGCGCAGCGGCGGTCGCCGCTCCGCTGGACACCGGATGGACCGGCGCCGCCGGGGAGCGCGGGCGGGGTGCCCGGCGCGTCCCCCGGCACCGCTGCGCGGGGTGCCGGTCGGGCACTCAGCGGAGCGGACGTGTCGTGGATCGTGCCGCACGATCACCGGGAGCAACAGGCGCACCGGCGTGGTGCGCCTGTCGTCCTCCCGGCGGTCACCCGCGCGTCACCCGGGGCGGCCGTCGGTGCGCCGCGCCGGCGCCGCGGCGGACCGCTCGCCCGGCTCGGTCCCGGTCGTGCCCGCAGGCCCCTGGCCGAGCGCGCCCTGGCCGAGCCCGCCCTGGCCGGGCGCGTCGGGTCCGGCAGCGGCGTGCGGCACGGCCTCGCGGGCCTCGCGGCGACTGCGGGCCAGGCTCGCGACGGTGGTGACCAGCAGGGTGACGACGATGACCGACAGCGACAGCCAGGTCGGGATCTCCGGGATGGCGGTGACGTGCTCGCCGCCGTTGATGAACGGCAGCTCGTTCTCGTGCAGCGCGTGGATGAGCAGCTTGATCCCGATGAAGCCGAGGATGACCGCCAGGCCGTAGTGCAGGTACACCAGCCGGTCGAGCAGGCCGTCGATGAGGAAGAACAGCTGCCGCAGGCCGAGCAGCGAGAACGCGTTGGCGGTGAAGACCAGGAAGGTCTCCTCGGTCAGGCCGAAGATCGCCGGGATCGAGTCGACGGCGAACAGGATGTCGGCGCTGCCGATGGCGACCAGCGCGATGGCCAGCGGGGTGATGTACCGCTTGCCGTCCAGGCGCGTGGTCATCCGGTCGCCGTGGTAGTCCGACGTCGTCGGGATCACCCGGCGGACCAGGCGCAGGAAGCCGTTCTCCTTGAACTCCTCGTCCTCGTCCCCGCCGGCCCGTGCCTGGGCGATCGCGGTGTAGATGAGGAACGCGCCGAACAGGTAGAAGACCCAGCTGAAGTTCTCGATCGCCGCGGCGCCGAGGAAGATGAACACCGTCCGCAGGACCAGGGCGAACGCGATGCCGAACAGCAGCACCTTCTGCTGCAGTTCCCGGGGCACCGCGAAGCTGGCCATGATCAGGACGAACACGAAGAGGTTGTCGACCGACAGGCTCTTCTCGGTGATGTAGCCGGCGAAGTACTCCCCGCCGTACGTCCCGCCCGCGAAGACCCACACGCCGATCCCGAACAGGACCGCGATCGCGACGTAGACCGCCGACCAGGTCGCCGCCTCCCGCAGCGTCGGCGCGTGCGGTGTGCGCACGTGCCCGACGAAGTCGAACACGATCATGCCCACGATCGCGGCGATCGTGATCGCCCAGATCCAGAAGGGGACGTCCAACGCGGTTACCTCCGGTCCACTGGCAGCAGTCAGCACCGGAGGTCTCTCCCACCGGCCACGACGGCGGCCGGCCGGTGACGCCGGGGTACGCGTACCCGTGCTGACGACGTCACCGCGGGCGGGATACTCCCCTCCACGGCTCCGCGGGCACGGCGCAGCGCACCCGGCGGAGTCACAGGTCGCAACGGTCGAGGGGCGCCCGGGGTTCCCCGGACGCCCCTTGGTCCCGCAGGACGGGTCAGGTCACGCCCGTGCCGACGCCGTTCGTCAGGCGTGGGCGGCGTCGAACTGGCGCAGCTCCTTCTTGAGCTCGGCGAGCTCGTCGCGGAGGCGGGCGGCCACCTCGAACTGCAGCTCCCGGGCGGCGGCCAGCATCTGCTCGTTCATCTGCGTGATGAGGTCGGCCAGCTCCGCGCGCGGCAGGCCCTGGACGTCGATCGCGCCGGCCTTGGACCGGCTCTTCGACGACAGCCCCGGCACCGGCGCCTTCCCGCGCGACTGCTGCCGGCCCGACCCGCCGATCAGCTCGGTGGCGGCCTCGGCGTCCTCGGACTCGCGGTAGATGCCGTCGAGGATGTCGACGATCTTCTTGCGCAGCGGCTGCGGGTCGATGCCGTTGGCGGTGTTGTAGGCGATCTGCTTCTCGCGGCGCCGGTTGGTCTCCTCGATCGCCTGCGCCATCGACGGGGTGACCTTGTCGGCGTACATGTGCACCTCGCCGGACACGTTGCGCGCCGCGCGGCCGATGGTCTGGATCAGGGAGGTGGTCGACCGGAGGAAGCCCTCCTTGTCGGCGTCGAGGATCGCCACCAGCGACACCTCGGGCAGGTCGAGGCCCTCGCGCAGCAGGTTGATCCCGACCAGCACGTCGTACTCGCCCTGCCGCAGCTCGCGCAGCAGCTCCACCCGGCGCAGGGTGTCGACCTCCGAGTGCAGGTACCGGACCTTGATGCCGAGCTCGAGCAGGTAGTCGGTGAGGTCCTCGGCCATCTTCTTGGTCAGCGTGGTGACCAGGACGCGCTCGTCCTTCTCGGTGCGCTCGCGGATCTCGCCCACCAGGTCGTCGATCTGGCCCTTGGTCGGCTTGACCACGACCTCCGGGTCGACCAGGCCGGTGGGGCGGATGACCTGCTCGACGAACTCGCCGCCGGTGCGGCCGAGCTCGTAGGGGCCCGGGGTGGCCGACAGGTACACCGTCTGGCCGATCCGGTCGGTGAACTCCTCCCACTTGAGCGGGCGGTTGTCCATCGCCGAGGGCAGCCGGAAGCCGTGCTCGACCAGCGTGCGCTTGCGGCTCATGTCGCCCTCGTACATGCCGCCGATCTGCGGCACGGTCACGTGCGACTCGTCGATCACGAGCAGGAAGTCGTCGGGGAAGTAGTCGATGAGACAGGCACCCGCGCTGCCCGGTGTCCGGCCGTCGATGTGCCGGCTGTAGTTCTCGATGCCGGAGCAGAAGCCGACCTGGCGGATCATCTCGATGTCGTAGGTGGTGCGCATGCGCAGCCGCTGCGCCTCCAGCAGCTTGCCCTGCTTCTCCAGCTCGGCCAGCCGCTCCTCGAGCTCGGCCTCGATGGTGCGGATCGCCCGCTCCATCCGCTCCGGGCCGGCGACGTAGTGGCTGGCCGGGAAGACGAACAGCTCCTGGACCTCGCGCACGACCTCGCCGGTGAGCGGGTGCAGGTAGTACAGCCGCTCCACCTCGTCGCCGAACATCTCGATCCGGACGGCGAGCTCCTCGTAGACCGGGAAGACCTCGATCGTGTCGCCGCGCACGCGGAAGGTGCCGCGACTGAACGCGAGGTCGTTGCGGGTGTACTGCTCGGTGACGAGCGTGCGCAGCAGGTCGTCGCGGTCGCGCTCCTCCCCCACCTGGATGCGCAGCGCCCGGTCGACGTACTCCTCCGGCGTGCCCAGGCCGTAGATGCAGGAGACGGTGGAGACCACGACGACGTCCCGCCGGGTGAGCAGGCTGTTGGTCGCCGAGTGCCGCAGCCGCTCGACCTCCTCGTTGACCGAGGAGTCCTTCTCGATGTAGGTGTCGGTCTGCGGGACGTAGGCCTCGGGCTGGTAGTAGTCGTAGTACGACACGAAGTACTCGACGGCGTTGTCCGGCAGCAGCTCGCGGAACTCGTTGGCCAGCTGCGCGGCCAGCGTCTTGTTCGGCGCCATCACGAGGGTGGGCCGCTGGACCTGCTCGATCAGCCAGGCCGTGGTGGCCGACTTCCCGGTGCCGGTGGCGCCGAGGAGCACGGTGTCCGTCTCGCCGGAGTTCACCCGCTCCGCGAGGGCCTGGATCGCCGCCGGCTGGTCGCCCGAGGGCTGGAACTCGCTGACGACGCGGAAACGCCCCTGGGTGGGCCGGATGTCAGAGGTCGCGCGCACGGGGACGACGGTACGACCGCCCGGTGACAGGACGCCGCGAGTGACGGGTGGTGATCACGGGACCGACGGGGCGTGTCGCTTGCGGACGCATCGCCCTCGTGCTCGTGCTCGGCCCCGGGACCCGCTAGCGTGCCCTCCTGCAGGCGCGGTGCCGCGCCGGGGACCAGTGCCACCCGGGATGCCCGGACGAGGTCGGACCCCGGCGCCCCGCGCCTCGGTACCTGGTGTGCCCGGCCCCGCGCCGGGGTGCACCGGACCCGCACACGACGCCCTCCGCGGCCCCGGCCGCGGAGGGCGTCGTCGTCCCGGCTCCCCTCCCGTGATCTCCGCCGCGTCAGGTGTGGACCCGCCCGCTCGGGGCTAAGGAGCCCGCGGGCACCCGTGTGCCCCGACCCCCCTCCGACGGCCGCGGCGGGGGGCCACCGCGCCCTGCACCACCCGGGGCGCCCGCGCAGGAGGAAACACGTCGATGACCCAGGTGTGGCCTGGAACCGCCTACCCGCTGGGTGCCACGTACGACGGCACCGGGACCAACTTCGCCCTGTTCAGCGAGGTCGCCGAGAAGGTCGAGCTCTGCCTGTTCGACGAGCAGGGCAACGAGGAGCGGATCCGGCTCCCGGAGATGGACGGCTACGTGTGGCACGCGTTCCTGCCCGGCATCCAGCCCGGGCAGCGCTACGGCTACCGCGTCCACGGCCCGTACGACCCGGCGAACGGGCAGCGCTGCAACCCCAACAAGCTGCTGCTGGACCCCTACGCCAAGGCCATCGACGGCGCCATCGACTGGGACGAGGCATGCTTCGGCTACCGGTTCGGCAGCGGCGAGCGCAACGACGCCGACTCGGCGCCGCACATGCCGAAGTCCGTCGTCATCAACCCGTACTTCGACTGGGGCGTGGACCGCCCGCCGCGGACCCCCTACAACAAGACGGTCATCTACGAGGCCCACGTCAAGGGCCTGACGATGACCCACCCGCGCATCCCCGAGGAGCTGCGCGGCACCTACGCCGGCATCGCCCACCCGGCGGTCGTCGAGCACCTGCAGTCCCTCGGCGTGACCGCCATCGAGCTCATGCCGGTGCACCAGTTCGTGCAGGACGACACGCTGCTGCAGAAGGGCCTGCGCAACTACTGGGGCTACAACACGATCGGCTTCTTCGCGCCGCACAACGAGTACGCGCAGCAGACCGACGGCCAGCAGGTGCAGGAGTTCAAGGGCATGGTCCGGACCCTGCACGAGGCGGGCATCGAGGTGATCCTCGACGTCGTCTACAACCACACGGCCGAGGGCAACCACAACGGCCCGACGCTGTCGTTCAAGGGCATCGACAACCGGGCCTACTACCGGCTGGTCGAGGGCGACGAGCAGTACTACATGGACACCACGGGCACCGGGAACTCGCTCAACGTCCGGCACCCGCAGTCGCTGCAGCTGATCATGGACTCGCTGCGGTACTGGGTCACCGAGATGCACGTCGACGGGTTCCGGTTCGACCTGGCCTCCACGCTGGCCCGGCAGTTCCACGAGGTGGACCGGCTGTCGGCGTTCTTCGACCTGGTGCACCAGGACCCGATCGTCAGCCAGGTGAAGCTCATCGCCGAGCCCTGGGACGTCGGCGACGGCGGCTACCAGGTGGGCAACTTCCCGGCGCTGTGGACCGAGTGGAACGGCAAGTACCGCGACACCGTCCGCGACTTCTGGCGCGGCGAGGACGCCACCATCGGCGAGTTCGCCAGCCGCATCTCCGGCTCGGCCGACCTCTACAAGCACTCCGGCCGCCGGCCGGTGGCGAGCATCAACTTCGTCACCGCGCACGACGGGTTCACCCTCAACGACCTCGTGTCCTACAACGAGAAGCACAACGAGGCCAACGGCGAGGACAACAACGACGGCGAGAGCCACAACCGCAGCTGGAACTGCGGCGTCGAGGGCGAGACCGACGACCCCGAGGTGCTGGAGCTGCGCGCGCGGCAGCGGCGCAACTTCCTCGTGTCGCTGATGCTCAGCCAGGGCGTGCCGATGCTGCTGCACGGCGACGAGCTCGGCCGCACGCAGCGGGGCAACAACAACGGCTACTGCCAGGACTCCGAGCTGACCTGGATCGACTGGGACGACGTCGACGAGGGGCTGCTGGAGTTCACCAAGCTGGTCACCCGGCTGCGCACCGAGCACCCGACGTTCCGCCGCCGCCGGTTCTTCCACGGCCGGCCGGTGCGCCGCGAGGAGGGCGACCCGGTGCAGGACGTCGCCTGGTTCACCCCGGCCGGCGAGCTGATGAGCGACGAGGACTGGGACGCCGGCTTCGCCAAGTCGCTGGCGATGTACCTCAACGGCCACGGCATCCGGGAGACCGACGAGCGCGGCGAGGACGTCGTCGACGACTGCTTCTACCTGGCGTTCAACGCCCACCACGAGCCGATCGACTTCACCGTGCCGCCGTCGGAGTACGCCGAGGGCTGGACGGTCGTCGTCGACACCGCGGAGATGGGCCAGGTGGAGCCGGTGCAGGTCAAGGCCGGCGACGTCGTCACCGTGGCCGCCCGCGCCACCGTCGTGCTGCAGGCCGCCCCGTGAGCGAGGCCCCGGACGGCAGTCAGTCCGTTGACGCTGCCGAGCGGCGGCGGGCCACGCCGGCGGCGACCTACCGGCTGCAGGTGACCGCCGACTTCACCCTCGACGACGCCGCGGCCGTCGCCGGCTACCTCGCGGACCTCGGCGTCACCCACGCGTACTCCTCCCCGCTGCTCCGCTCGGCCGCGGGCAGCACGCACGGGTACGACACCGTCGACCACGCGCACGTCGACGAGTCGCGGGGCGGGCAGGAGGGCTTCGACCGGTTCGTCGCCGCGCTGCACGAGCACGGGCTCGGCCTGGTGCTCGACCTCGTGCCCAACCACATGGGCGTCGCCGACCCGGCCGAGGCACCGTGGTGGTGGGACGTGCTGCAGCACGGGCGCGACAGCGCGCACGCGTCGGCCTTCGACGTCGACTGGGACTTCGGCGGGGGGCGCGTCCGCATCCCGGTGCTCGGCTCGGCCGACGACGTCGAGAAGCTCGAGGTGGTGGACGGGGAGCTCCGCTACTACGACAACCGCTTCCCCATCGCGCCCGGCACGGGCGAGGGCACGCCGCAGGAGGTGCACGACCGGCAGCACTACGAGCTGGTCGACTGGCGGCGCGCCGACGCCGACCTCAACTACCGGCGGTTCTTCGCCATCAACACCCTCGCCGGGCTGCGCGTGGAGGACCCGGAGGTCTTCCGCGCCACGCACGAGCTGGTGCTGCGCATGGTCTCCGACGGCGCCGTCGACGGGCTGCGGATCGACCACCCCGACGGCCTGGCCGACCCGAAGGGCTACCTGGACCGGCTGGCCGACGCGTCGGGCGGCCGGTGGACGGTGGTCGAGAAGATCCTCGAGCCCGGCGAGGACCTGCCGGAGAGCTGGCGGGCGGCCGGCACCACCGGCTACGACGCGCTGGCCGAGGTCGACGACGTCCTGGTCGACCCGGCGGGCGAGGCGGCGCTGACCGCGCTGGACACCGAGCTGTCCGGCCGGGCGGTCGACTACGGGCAGCTGGTGCACGACTGCAAGCGCGAGGTCACCGACGGGATCCTCGGCTCCGAGGTCGCCCGGCTGGTCCGGGTGATCGGCGAGCTGCCGGGCGTCGACGTCGACACGGAGGAGGAGGCGCTGGCCGAGCTGCTGGCCTCCTTCTCGGTCTACCGCACCTACCTGCCCGACGGCCGCGAGCACCTCGACGCCGCGGTGGGCGACGTCCGCGACCGCCGGCCCGACCTGGTCGCCGCGGTGGACGCGCTGCACCCGGTGCTGGCGCAGGCCGGCACCGAGGCGGCCACCCGGTTCGAGCAGACCAGCGGCCCGGTGATGGCCAAAGGCGTCGAGGACAGCGCCTACTACCGCTGGGCGCGGTTCGTGGTGCTCAACGAGGTCGGCGGCGACCCGGCGCGCTTCGGCAGCACCCCGGAGGAGTTCCACGAGGCACAGGCGCGGCGGCTGGAGCGCAAGCCGGAGTCGATGACGACGCTCACCACGCACGACACCAAGCGCAGCGAGGACACCCGGGCCCGCCTGGCCGTCCTCGCCGAGGTGCCGACCGAGTGGGCGGACCTGGTCCGCGGCTGGCTGTCCCGCCACCCGCTGCCCGACCGGCCGCTGGCCCACCTCGTGTGGCAGAACCTGGTCGGCGCCTGGCCGCTGTCCCGCGAGCGGGCGCACGCCTACGCCGAGAAGGCCGCCCGCGAGGCCGGGCAGTCGACGACGTGGACCGACGTCGACGAGGCGTTCGAGGCGCAGCTGCACGCGATGGTCGACGCCGCCTTCGACGACGCGGCCACGAACCGCGAGATCGAGGCGTTCGTCGCACGGATCGCCCCGGCCGGCCGGTCCAACGGGCTGGCGCAGAAGCTGCTGCAGCTGACGATGCCCGGCGTCCCGGACGTCTACCAGGGCACCGAGCTCTGGGACCACTCGCTCGTCGACCCCGACAACCGCCGCCCGGTCGACTACGACGAGCGGCGCGCGCTGCTGGCCCGGCTCGACGGCGGGGAGGTGCCCGAGGTCGACGAGACCGGCGCGGCCAAGCTGCTCGTCGTCTCGCGGGCGCTGCGGCTGCGGCGGGACGCCCCCGGGCTGTTCACCGGCTACACCCCGGTGGCCGCCACCGGGTCGGCCGCGCAACACGTCGTCGCCTTCGACCGTGGGTCCGGAGAGCAGGGCGGCGCGGTGACCGTGGCGACCCGACTGCCGGTCGCGCTGGCCGCCACCGGCTGGGGCGACACCGCGCTGACGCTGCCGACCGGCGCCTGGCGCGACGTGCTCACCGGCACGCGCGTCGTCTCCGACGCCGGCGGCGCGCCCGTCGGCGAACTGCTGGCCCGGCTGCCGGTGACCCTGCTCGTCCGGGAATGAGACGGAGGTCACGGCGGCGCCGGCCGGCGCCGCCGTGACCTGCACCTCCCCCGGCCGCCGGGCGCGGGCCACCGCGGGGGACGCCGGGCGACACGCCGTGACGGGTGGGGCGGGTGTGCCGTCTCGTGATGCGGCCGTTACGTTTGCTCCCGCACGCAGGCCAATGACTGCCGCGTGCCGGAGCCGGTCCGCCGAACCCCGTCCGCCGGGCTCCGTTCCTCTGCACAGCCAGGACGGGGGTGGGGGACCCACTTCGGCGCCTGCACCGCGGTCACGGGGGGACCGGACGCAGCGCCTCGGGGTGAAGCCGCACGTCGTGCGGCCGGGGCACCGATCGCTCCGAACCCGACAGCTCACCTCGCAGGCGGCGGATCGGAGATCCCCCATGCGCACGTCCACGTCCCTGCTCCGCCGTGCCCTCGTGACGACCGGCGTGGCCGCGGCCGCGATCGGCGTCGCCGCCGGCCCGGCCTCGGCCGCCGCCCCCAACGACTGGGACGCCGTCGCCCAGTGCGAGTCCAGCGGCAACTGGAGCATCAACACCGGCAACGGCTACTACGGCGGGCTGCAGTTCAGCCAGTCCACCTGGGCCGCCTACGGCGGCACCGAGTACGCCGCCCGCGCCGACCAGGCCACCAAGGCGCAGCAGATCGCCGTCGCCGAGCGCACGCTCGACGCCCAGGGCCCGGGTGCCTGGCCCACCTGCGGGAAGAGCCTCGACCCGTCGGCCCCGGAGGCCGGCACGGCGGCCGCCGCGCCCGCCCCCGAGCCCGCCGCCGCGCCTGCGGCGGCCGAGCCGGACACGGCCTCCCGGGCCGGCGAGTCCGCCGCCGGCGCCTCCGGCGGCTCGTACACCGTCCGGTCCGGCGACACGCTGGGCAAGATCGCCCGAGACCAGGGCGTCGACGGCGGCTGGAAGGCGCTCTACGCCGCCAACAGCGGCACGGTCAGCGACCCGAACCGGATCTACGTCGGCCAGGAGCTGAAGCTGGCGTGACCCGGGGCGGCAGCCGGGGGACCCGCTCCCCCGGCTGCCGCTCGCGGTTGACCGGGCCCGCAGCGGGCAAGAGGGACCGGTCAGCCGCGCTACCGCTGGGAGGCCCCCGCATGTCCGCACCCGTCGAGTTCGCCGTCTGGGCGCCCGTGCCCGAGCGCGTGCGCCTGCAGGTCGACGGCACGGTGCACGACATGCGCCGCGACGACGACGGCTGGTGGCGGGCCGAGGTCGAGGCCGGCCCGGAGTCCGACTACGGCTACCTGCTCGGCGACGACGACACCCCCCGCCCGGACCCGCGCTCGCGCCGGCAGCCCGACGGCGTGCACGGGCCGTCCCGCCGGTTCGACCCGTCGGCGTACGCGTGGGGCGACACCGCCTGGACCGGGCGCCCACTGGCCGGCGGCGTCGTCTACGAGCTGCACGTCGGCACGTTCACGCCCGAGGGCACCCTCGACTCGGCCATCGACCGGCTGGGCCACCTCGTCGACCTCGGCGTCGACTTCGTCGAGCTGCTGCCGGTCAACGGCTTCGACGGCACGCACAACTGGGGCTACGACGGCGTGCTCTGGTACACGGTGCAGGAGAGCTACGGCGGGCCCGCGGCCTACCAGCGGTTCGTCGACGCCTGCCACCAGCGCGGGATCGGCGTGATCCAGGACGTCGTCTACAACCACCTCGGCCCGTCGGGGAACTACCTGCCGCTGTTCATGCCGGTCTTCTCCGAGGGCGGCGCGAACACCTGGGGCGAGTCGGTCAACCTGTCCGGGCCGGACTCCGACGAGGTCCGCCGCTACGTCCTCGACAACGCCCTGATGTGGCTGCGCGACATGCACGTCGACGGGCTGCGGCTGGACGCCGTCCACGCGCTGGTCGACGAGCGCGCCACCCACGTGCTCGAGGAGATGGCCCAGGAGGTCGACCGGCTCTCGGTCGCCGTCGGCCGGCCGCTCACGCTGATCGCCGAGAGCGACCTCAACGACCCCCGCATGGTCACCCCGCGGGTGGCCGGGGGCACCGGCATCGCCGCCCAGTGGAGCGACGACTTCCACCACGCCCTGCACGCCGTCCTGACCGGCGAGGGCCAGGGCTACTACGGCGACTTCGCCGAGGCCGGCCTCGCCGGGCTGGCCAAGACCCTCACCGGCGCCTACTTCCACGACGGCACGTGGTCGAGCTTCCGCCGCCGCTCCCACGGCCGGCCGGTGGACACCGCCCGGCTGCCGGGCTGGAGGTTCCTGGGCTACCTGCAGGACCACGACCAGATCGGCAACCGCGCGATCGGCGACCGCGTCTCGGCGACGCTGTCCCCCGGCCTGCTCGCCGTCGGCGCGACCCTGGTGCTGACCAGCCCGTTCACGCCGATGCTGTTCATGGGCGAGGAGTGGGGCGCCTCGACGCCGTGGCAGTTCTTCACCAGCCACACCGACCCCGACATCGGCCGGGCGACGGCGGAGGGCCGCAAGAGCGAGTTCGCCGAGCACGGCTGGGACGCCGACGAGGTGCCCGACCCGCAGGACCCGGAGACGTTCCGGCGCTCGAAGCTCGACTGGGCCGAGCTGGACCGGGAGCCGCACGCGCGGCTGCTCGAGGTGCACCGGACGCTGCTGGCGCTGCGCCGGCAGCACCCCGACCTCGTCGACGCCGACCTGTCGGCGGTCGAGGTCGGCTGGGACGACGAGGACCGCGTCCTGGTCGTGCACCGCGGCGGGCTGCGGGTGGTGGCCAACCTGTCCGGGCGGCCGCAGCCGGTGCAGCTGGACCGGCCGGCGACCGGGGTGCTGTTCGCGACCGCCGACGAGCCGTCCCTGGACGGCGCGACGGTGACCGTCCCGGCCGAGAGCGCGGCCGTCCTCACCACCTGATGCGCCGGCTGCTCCCCTCCCCCGGCGGGGCGGACCTCACCGACGACGACCTGGCGGCGGCCTACGCGCTGCCGCCCGGTCGCTCGTTCCGCGTGGACTTCGTCGCCTCGCTCGACGGCGCGGTCACCGTGGACGGCGTCAGCGCCGGGCTCGGCTCGCCCGGCGACCGGCGGGTGTTCTCGACGCTGCGCGCGCTGGCCGACGTCGTCCTGGTCGGGCACGGGACGGCGGCCGGTGAGGGCTACGGCCCGGTGACGGCGGCCTCGGCGGTCGGGCGGCGGCGGGCCGCGCTCGGCCGGCCGCCGGAGCTGCCGGTCGCGGTGGTGTCGCGCCGGGCCTCGCTCGCGCCCGGCGCCCGGCTGGCGCAGCCGCCCACGCTGCTGGTCACCTGCGCCGCCGCGGACCCCGGCCGCCGGGCCGCGCTCGCCGACGCCGGGGTGGACGTGCTGGTCTGCGGGGACGCCGACGTCGACCTGCCGCTCGCGCTGGACCGGCTCGCCGACCGCGGCCTCGAGCAGGTGCTGTGCGAGGGCGGGCCGTCGCTGCTGTCAACGGCGCTGGACGCCGGCGTGGTCGACGAGCTCGACCTCACCGTCTCCCCCGCGCTGGTCGGCGGCCAGGCGCGGCTGCTGGACCGTACGCTGCGCGACGTCGTCCGCCCGCGGCTGACGCAGGTGCTCGAGGAGGACGGCGTCCTGTTCACCCGCTACGCGGTGCGCTGAGTCCACGGCGCGGGTCCCGGGGTGGCAGTCATGGCCGTTCCCGCCACCCGTCCGGTCGACGGCGGTCTGCCGGTGCGGGGGTCCGCTGGTTGACTGACCTGCATGGACCTGCCCGTGCTGCCGCCGGTCAAGCCGATGCTGGCCAAGGCCACGACGAAGCTCCCGACCGGGGACGGGCTGTTCTACGAGCCCAAGTGGGACGGCTTCCGCTGCATCGTCTTCCGCGACGGCGACGAGGTGGAGCTCGGCAGCCGCAACGAGCGCCCGCTGACCCGCTACTTCCCCGAGGTCGTGGCCGCGGTCAAGGAGGCCCTGCCCGAGCGCTGCGTCGTCGACGGGGAGATCGTCGTGCCGCAGGGCGACCGGCTGCACTTCGAGTCGCTGCTGCAGCGCATCCACCCCGCGAAGTCGCGGGTGGACCTGCTCGCCGAGCAGACGCCGGGCCACTTCGTCGCCTTCGACCTGCTCGCGCTCGGTGACGAGTCGCTGATGGAGACGCCGTTCGCCGAGCGCCGGCAGCGGCTGCGCGAGGTGCTGGACCGCGGGCACGAGCGGGTGCACGTCACCGCGGTCACCCGGGACGCCGCGATCGCGCAGCGCTGGTTCGACGAGTTCGAGGGGGCCGGTCTCGACGGCGTGGTCGCCAAGGACGCCGACCTGCCCTACGGCCCCGACCAGCGGCTGATGACCAAGGTCAAGCACGTGCGCACCGCCGACTGCGTGGTCGCCGGGTTCCGCTGGCACAAGAGCGGACCGGTCGTCGGGTCGCTGCTGCTCGGGCTGTACGACGACGGCGGCCTGCAGCACGTCGGCGTCGCGGCGTCGTTCCCCATGGCGCGGCGGGCCGAGCTGGTGGAGGAGCTGGCGCCCTACCGGGCCCAGGCGCTCGACGGGCACCCGTGGCAGGACTGGGCGAACGCCGAGGTGCAGGAGAACGGCGAACACCGGATGCCGGGGGCGCAGAGCCGGTGGAACGCGAAGAAGGACCTGTCCTGGGTGCCGCTGCGCCCGGAGCTCGTCGTCGAGATCAAGTACGACCAGCTGGAGGGACGGCGGCTGCGGCACACCGGGCAGTTCCTCCGCTGGCGGCCCGACCGCGAGCCGCGCAGCTGCACCTACGACCAGCTCGAGGTCCCGGTCCGCTACGACCTGGCCGAGGTGTTCAACGGGTGACCGGCACCTGCGGAGTGGCCGGCGCGGCGCGCCTCCTACGGTCGTGAGCATGCGTCTGCGCCGCGGCCTGCTCGCCGCCTCGACCGGACTGCTCGTGGCGGTCGCCGGCTGTAGCTCCTTCTCGGACCCGGACCCGTCGTCGGCGGACTCCTCGTCGGCCGCCTCCTCGACGCCGGCCGAGCCGGAGGCCGCGCCGATCACCTGGACCGACTGCGACGCGCAGATCACCGAGCTCGTGGCCGGCACGCCCGGCAGCGAGCGCGACCTCGCCTTCGAGTGCGGCCGCACCGAGGTGCCCATCGACCACGAGGAACCCGAGGGCGCGACGCTGCCGCTGTTCCTCGTCCGCGCGACGCTGGCCGGGCAGACCGACCGGATCGGCTCGCTGCTGGTGAACCCGGGCGGTCCCGGCGTCTCGGGGGCCGACCTCGGGCTGAGCCTGGCGCTGTCGCTGCCCGAGGACGTGTTGCGCCGCTTCGACGTGGTCGGCTTCGACCCGCGCGGCGTCGGCCTGTCCACGCCGGTGGAGTGCGTGCCCGCCGAGCTCAAGGACCGCATGACCGCCGCGGAGCCCCGGCCCACCGACCAGCAGCAGATGGACGAGGTCCTCACGCTCAAGGACGAGGCGGCCGACGCCTGCGCCGAGGAGTACGGCGACGCGCTCGGCACCTTCAACACCGTCGCCACCGCGCGCGACATGGACCTGCTGCGCGAGTCGCTGGGCGACGAACAGCTGACCTACCTCGGCTACTCCTACGGCACCACGCTCGGCTCCACCTACGCCGAGCTGTTCCCGGAGAAGGTCCGCGCGATGGTGCTCGACGCCGCGGTCGACCCCGACGCCGACCCGCAGGCCGACGCGGAGGCACAGGCCGCGGGGTTGGAGGCGGGGTTCGACGCGTTCGCCGCCAACTGCGTCGCCCTGGTGTCCGGGTGCCCGATCGGGGGCGACCCCCGGACGTTCGTGCAGGACCTGCTGACCGCCGCCGCCACCACGCCGATCCCGAGCAGCACGCCCGGAGAGACCCGCACCGCGACACCGGGCGTCGTCGTCGCCGCCGTCACCGCGGCCCTCTACGACACCGGGTCGTGGCCGCAGCTCTCGCAGGCGCTGGCCGCCGCGCGCAACGGCGACGCGGCGGGCCTCTTCTCGATCGCCGACCCCTCCGCCGGCCGGCTCCAGGACGGCACGTACACCAACCGGCTCGACGCCGACTTCACGATCAGCTGCGCCGACACCCCCGAGGAGGAGACGTTCTCCGAGGAGGAGGTGCTGCAACTGGCCCAGGAGTGGTCGCAGCGGTACCCGCTGTTCGGCGCCGGGGCCGCCTCCGGGCTCTACACCTGCGGCGTGTGGGACGCCGAGCGGACGCCGCTGCCCGAACGGGACGCCGAGGGCAGCGCGCCGATCCTCGTCGTCGGCAACTCCGGGGACCCGGTCACGCCGCTGCCCGGCGCCGAGGACCTGGCCGCGGACCTCACCGCCGGCACGCTGCTGGTCTGGCAGGGCCAGGGGCACACCGCCTACCCGAAGACCGACTGCGTCACCGCGGCGGTCAACGCCTACCTGATCGACCTCACGGCGCCCCAGGACGGGCTGACGTGCCCGGCCTGAGCCGCCCCGGACCGGGGAGCTGACGGATGGCGAGCAGCAAGGACGCGGTCACGCTGACCGTCGACGGGCACGAGGTGCGGGTCTCCAACCCGGAGAAGCCGTACTTCGCCGAGCGCGGCATCCGGAAGATCGACGTCGTCGAGTACTTCGTCAGCGTCGGCGAGGGGATCCTGTTCGCCCTGCGGGACCGGCCGACGACGCTGGAGCGCTGGCCCGGCGGCGTCTTCGAGGGCGCCCGGCTGTCGACCCGGATGGACAACACCGGCGACGCCTTCTACCAGAAGCGGGTGCCCAAGAACGCGCCCGACTGGGTGCCGACGGCGCACATCACCTTCCCCAGCGGCCGGACGGCCGACGAGATCGCGCCGGACTCGGTCGCCGTCGTCGCGTGGTGCGCCAACCTCGGCACGCTCACCTTCCACCCGTGGCCGGTGGACAGGACCGACGTCGAGTCGCCCAACCAGATCCGCATCGACCTCGACCCGCAGCCGGGCACCGACTTCTCCGACGCCGTGTGGGTCGCGCCGCACGTGCGGGAGCTGCTGCACGAGCTCGGCATGGAGGGGTGGCCGAAGACCTCCGGCGGGCGCGGGGTGCACGTGTACGTGCCGATCCAGCCGCGGTGGACGTTCACCGACGTGCGCCGCGCGGTCATCGCCTTCGGCCGCGAGCTGGAGCGGCGGCTGCCCGACCGCGTGACGATGTCGTGGTGGAAGGAGGAGCGCGGCGAGAAGATCTTCATCGACTACAACCAGATGGCCCGGGACCGCACGATCGCGTCGGCGTACTCCGTCCGGCCCAAGCCGCACGCGCCGGTGAGCGCACCGCTGGACTGGGACGAGCTGCCCGACGTGCACCCCACCGACTTCACCGTGCTGACCGTGCCGGAGCGGTTCCGGGCGGTCGGTGACAAGCACGCGGGACTGGCCGGGCACGCCTACTCCATCGAGCCGCTGCTCGAGCTGGCTGAGCGCCAGGCCGCCGACCAGGGCCTGGGCGACCTGCCCTATCCGCCGGACTACCCCAAGATGCCGGGCGAGCCGATGCGGGTGCAGCCCAGCCGGGCCCGGAAGCCGGCCGACGAGAACGCCTGATCCGGCCCTCGACGCGAGGGGAGCACGGCGCTCACTCCACGGACGACCCGCGTCCTGTGGTGGATCCGGCGTGCTCCTCCGGTGGACCTGCCGGGCGCCTGGGGCGGCTCTCGGGGTGTCCGCTGCTCCTCCCGCTGGCTGACCGGCCTGCGGCCGCGAGCCGGTGCTCGACGAGCGGCCGGGCACGCCGTCGCCGCGTGGTTCGCCGTCACTCGCATGACCGGGTCCAGCCGGCGGTCGTGGACGACGTCCTAGGGCGTCGGTGAGAGGCACGAACCTGCCGGCACGTCACCGTCGCGCCGTTCACCTGTCCCCCTCACCCCTGCCGCCGGACCGAGTCTGTGGTGGGCGGAGGTCCTGTCCGAGCACGCAGTCGACGGGCGGACCCCGTCCCTCTTCTGGCTCGACTCGTCCGGTCCCAGGCTCGGGTAGGTCCTGACCTCGACCGGCGCGCCTCCGCGACCCGAGCCCCCCGTGGTCGACCTCGCCCGCCGACTCCGCAGCACGCTCGTTGCCGAGGGTCCCTCGCACGCCCGAGCCCACACCGCCGTCGTGCTCTCGCGTCCGGGTGCAGCAGCGATCGATCCCGACGAGGACGGCCTGGGGACCTGGAGCCTCCACGTCGCAGCACGGGGCTGGATCACGACCGTCGTCGACCCACCGACGGGGAGGTTTCCTCCGCGCCGCGTCGCCCGGCGGTCCCCCGCCCGGCTCCTCGACCGTAGGTGGCGTGTTGACTAGGATAAGGGTCATGACGACGCAGTCGCTGGCGGCGGTCAAGGCGCACTTCAGCCAGGTGATCGACGAGGTCGCCGCCACGCACGAGCGCGTCACCATCACCAGGAACGGCACTCCGGTCGCGGTCATCCTCGCCGTCGAGGACTACGAGTCCCTGATGGAGACGTTGGAGGTCCTCTCCGATCCCCGAGCGCGCTCGGACATCAGGGAGGCCGAGGCGGCGATGGCCGCCGGTGAGGTCTACGGCGAGGCCGAGGTGCGGGCCGCACTCGCGGCCCGCCGGCGGTGACCGGCCCTCGTCACCACACCGTCGTCCTCTCGGCGGCGGCCGAGCGGGCCATCGAGCGAGACCTCCCCGAGCGGGTGGCTGTCGCGGTCGTCGACTTCCTCTACGGGCCGCTGGCCGCGGACCCGTACCGCGTCGGGAAGCCGCTGCGGTTCGAACTCGAGGGCTACTGGTCCGCGCGGCGGGGCCAGTACCGCGTCATCTACTCGATCCACGACGACGAGGTCCTCGTCAGGGTCGTGCGCATCTCGCACCGCGCCGACGTCTACGGCTGACCGATCGATCCTGCCGGCGCGGGCGCGTGCGGATCTCGGTCCCCCACGATGCCGGGGCGAGCCGATGCGGGTGCAGCCCGACCGGGCCCGGCAGCCGGCCGACGGGAACGCCTGATCCCGGGCCGTGCACGACCGGGTCAGCGGAAGACGACGGTGCTCTGGCCGTTGAGCAGCACCCGCCGCTCGCTGTGCCAGCGCACCGCCCGGGACAGCGCCAGGGCCTCGGCGTCCTGGCCGACCGTGGCGAGGGCGCGCGGGTCGAAGGTGTGGTCGATGCGGATGACCTCCTGCTCGATGATCGGCCCCTCGTCCAGGTCGGGCGTGACGTAGTGGGCCGTCGCGCCGACGAGCTTCACGCCGCGGTCGAAGGCCTGGTGGTAGGGCTTGGCGCCCTTGAAGCCCGGCAGGAACGAGTGGTGGATGTTGATCATCCGGCCGTGCAGCGCGGCGCACGTCTCGTCGGAGAGCACCTGCATGTACCGGGCGAGCACCACCAGGTCGGCCCGGTGCTCGTCGACCAGCTCGAGCAGCCGCACCTCGGCCTCCCGCCGGGTCGCCGGCGTGACCGGCACGTGGGAGAACGGCAGCCCGGCCGCCTCGGCCATCGGGCGCAGGTCCTCGTGGTTGGAGACCACGGCGACCAGGTCGGCGCCGAGGCTGCCGGCCCGCCAGCGGAAGACCAGGTCGTTGAGGCAGTGGCCGAGCCTGGACACCATGACGAGCACGCGCTGCGGCTGGTCACCGGTGACCTGGTAGGTCATGCCGAACTCGTCGGCCACCGGACCGAACCCCGCCGACAGGCGGTCGGCGTCGGTGTCCTGCGAGCAGATGAACGCCGTCCGCAGGAACAGCTGGCCGCGGACGGCGTCGTCGAACTGCTGGTGCTCGACGATGTCGCAGCCGTGCTCGAACAGGAACGAGCTGACCGCGCGCACGATGCCCGGGCGCTCCTGGCAGCTCAGCGTGAGCGTGAACGGGTGGGTCACGGGTGCCTCCTCAGCACTCGACGAGGTTGAGGGCCAGCCCGCCTCGGGCGGTCTCCTTGTACTCGTCCTTCATGTCGGCGCCGGTCGCGCGCATCGTCGTGATGGCCTTGTCGAGCGAGACGTGGTGCCGGCCGTCCCCGCGCACGGCCATGCGGGCCGCGGTGACGGCCTTGACCGAGCCGACGGCGTTGCGCTCGATGCACGGGATCTGCACCAGCCCGCCGACGGGGTCGCAGGTGAGTCCGAGGTTGTGCTCGATGCCGATCTCGGCGGCGTTCTCCACCTGCTCCGGCGTCCCGCCGAGCACCTCGGCGAGACCGGCGGCGGCCATGGAGCAGGCCGAGCCGACCTCGCCCTGGCAGCCCACCTCCGCACCGGAGATCGAGGCGTTCTCCTTGAACAGCAGCCCGATCGCCGCGGCGGTGAGCAGGAACCGCACCACCCCGTCCTCGGAGCAGGAGGGGACGAAGTCGCGGTAGTAGTGCAGGACGGCCGGGACGATCCCGGCGGCGCCGTTGGTCGGCGCGGTGACCACCCGCCCGCCGGCGGCGTTCTCCTCGTTGACCGCCAGGGCGTAGAGGGTGACCCACTCCATCGCGCGGAGCGGGTCGGTCTCGTCCGTGTGCGTCTCCAGCTGGGCGCGCAGCGCGGCCGCGCGCCGGCGGACCCGCAGCCCCCCGGGCAGGACGCCGGTGGTCCGGGTGCCGCGCTCCACGCACTCCTGCATCACCGCCCAGACGTGCAGCAGCCCGGCGCGGACCTCCGCCTCGCTCCGCCAGGAGAGCTCGTTGGCCAGCATCACGTCGCTGATCCGCAGCCCGGTCTCCCGGGTGCGCGCCAGGAGCTCCTCGCCGCTGCGGAACGGGTGGCGCACCGGCGTGGCGTCCTCGACGCGCACCGGGTGGCCGGCCTCGTCCTCGTCGAGGACGAAGCCGCCGCCCACCGAGTAGTACTCGCGGCGGCAGAGCTCCGCCCCGTCGGCGTCGACGGCCCGGAAGAGCATCCCGTTGCTGTGGAAGTCCAGCCGCCTGCGCCGGTGGAGGACGACGTCGTCGTCCACGCAGAACGCGACGGGGTGCTCCCCGGCCAGCCGGAGCTCCCCCTCGCGGCGGATCGTCTCGACCCGCGGCCCGGCCGCGACCGGGTCGACGAGGTCGGGCCGCTCGCCCTCGAGGCCGAGGACTACGGCCGGCACGCTGCCGTGGCCGTGACCGGTGGCGCCGAGCGAGCCGAACAGCTCGCACCGGACGCCGGCCACTCGCCCGAGCACCCCGTCCTCGACCAGGCGCGCGGCGAAGGCGCAGGCGGCCCGCATGGGACCGACGGTGTGCGAGCTGGAGGGCCCGATCCCGACCCTGAAGAGGTCGAAGGCGCTGATGGTCACCGTGCCTCCCGCTCCCCCGCCGTCGCCAGCTCAGGTACACAGTTGGTATATCAGTAGTAGGATGACGGTATGTCGATCCCTCTGGCGAGGCAAGACCCGATGGCCGTCCGCCTCTACGATCTGCGCGTGACCGCCGCACCGCTGGAGTCGGACCCGTCGGCCGCCACCTCCCTGGCGGACAGGGCCTACGTGGCGATCCGGGACCGGCTGATCATGCTCGACATCCGCCCGGGCGACCCGATCGACGACGACGAGCTGGCCGGGGCGCTGGGCGTGGGCCGCACCCCGGTCCGCGAGGCGCTCAAGCGGCTGGAGGGCGACCGGCTCGTGGTGTCCTACCCGCGGCGGGGCACGTTCGCGACCGGCATGGACATCTCCGACCTGGCCCACATCTCCGAGATCCGGGCGCAGCTCGAGCCGCTGGCCGCCCGCCGGGCCGCCGAGCGCGCTCCCCGGACCGGGACGGCCGGCCTCGAGGAGCTGGCCGCCCACATCGAGCAGCTGGACGTCACCGAGGTCGGCCGGGCCGAGCTCATGCGGTGGGACCTGGCGGTGCACCGGACCATCTACCGGGCCGCGGGCAACCCCCACCTCGAGGACGTCCTGATCCGGTACGACAACCTGGCGACGCGGATCTTCTGCCTGTTCCTCGACCGGCTCCCCACCGTGGACGTGCACGTGCGGGAACACGTGGAGCTGCTCCGGGCGATCGCCGCCGGGGACGCCGACCGGGCCGACGAGCTCGCCCGCGAGCACGTCCTCGGCTTCGAGCGGACGATCCGCGCCGTCATCTGAACGGACGCCCCGGTCCCCACCGGCCCGCGAGCGGGCCGGCGGCGGGGACCCGGCCCCTCCCTCAGGCGCGGATGCGGGTCATCTCCGGGTCGACGAGCGGCTCGGCGGTGACGGTCGCCGGGATGCGGCGGCCGAAGTACTCGATCTCGACCCTCGTGCCGACGGTCGCCGAGGCCGGCAGCCAGGCGTAGGCGATCGGCCTGCCGATGGTGTGCCCGAAGGCCGCGCTGGTCACGTAGCCGGCTGGAGCGCCGTCCACGAGGACCGGCTCGTGGCCGAGGACGACGCTGCGGCCGTCGTCGATCGTCAGGCAGGACAGCCGGCGGCTCACCGTGTCCTCGCCCTTCCCGGCGAGTGCCGCCCGCCCGACGAAGTCGGCCTCCTTCTGGCGGCGGACGGCGAACCCGAGGCCGGCCTCGTACGGGTCGTGCTCGGTGGTCATGTCGTGGCCCCAGGCGCGGTAGCCCTTCTCCAGCCGGAGGCTGTTGAAGGCCGCGCGGCCCGCGGCGACCACGCCGAGGTCCTGGCCGGCGCGCCACAGCACGTCCCACAGCCGCCGGCCGGTGTCGGCGCCGGTGTAGAGCTCCCAGCCGAGCTCCCCGACGTAGGACAGCCGCATCGCCGTCACCGGCACCCCCCCGATCCGGGCCCGCTTGGCGCGGAAGTACCTCAGCCCGTCCCGGGAGAAGTCGTCGGAGCTGACCCGCTGGACCAGGTCGCGCGCCCGCGGGCCCCACAGGCCGATGCAGCACGTGCCGCCGGTGACGTCGCGGACCTGCACGCTGCCGTCGTCGGGCGCCTGGCGCAGGAGGTGGTCGAGGTCGAGGGGGCCGTTGGCGCCGACCTGGAACAGCTGCTCCCCCAGCCGGGCCACGGTGAGGTCGCTGCGGATGCCGCCGGCCTCGTCGAGGGCGAGCGTGTAGGTCACCGACCCGACGGACTTGTCCATCTCCCCCGTCGTCAGCCGCTGCAGCAGGGTGAGGGCGCCGGGGCCGCTGACCTCGAGCCGCTTGAGCGGCGTCATGTCGTACACGGCCACGGCGGTGCGGGTCTTCCACGCCTCCGCCGCTGCGATCGGGGACCAGAACCGCCCCGCCCACGTGTCGCGCTCCGGCGGGACCCACTCCGCGGGCAGCTCGTCCACCAGGTGCGCGTTGGCCTCGTACCAGTGCGGCCGCTCCCAGCCGGCGGCCTCGAGGAAGACCGCGCCGAGCTCCTGCTGCCGGGCGTGGAACGGGCTGACCCGGAGGTCGCGCGGGGACAGCCGCGGCTGCAGCGGGTGGACCACGTCGTAGACCTCGACGAAGTTCTGCTGCGAGGTCTCGCTGACGTACTCCGGCGCGAGCTGCACGTCCTCGAAGCGGTGCACGTCGCAGCCGTGCAGGTCGAGCTCGCTGCGGCCGTCGACGAGCAGCTGGGCCACCGAGCGGGCCACCCCGGCCGAGTGGGTCACCCAGACCGCCTCGGCGATCCAGAACCCCGCCACGTCCCGCGACTCCCCGATCAGCGGGGCGCCGTCGGGGGTGAACGAGAAGACGCCGTTGAAGCCGCTGTCGATCTTCGACGAGCGCAGCGAGGGCAGCAGCAGCCGGCTCTGCTCCCAGGCCGGGGCGAAGTCCTCCTCGGTGAAGGGCAGCATCGAGGGCATCGCGGACTCGCGGACGCCGTCCCCCTGGGGCAGCTCGCGCAGGTCGACGGGCATCGGCCGGTGGGCGTAGGACCCGATCCCGAGGCGGTCGGCGCGCTCCCGGAAGTAAAGGTCCTGGTCCTGGTGGCGCAGGATCGGCAGGCTCGCCTCGCCGATCTCGTCGTTGCGGCCGACGAGGCCGGGCACCTGGCCGGTCCAGACGAACTGGTGGGCCAGCGGCAGCAGGGGGACGTCCATCCCGACCATCGCGCCGAGCTCCTGCCCCCAGAAGCCGGCGCAGGAGACGACGAGGTCGGCGGGGACGACGCCGTCCGGGGTCCGGACGCCGGTCACCCGGCCGCCGGCCTGCTCGATGCCGGTCACCCGGGTCGACCCCTGGAAGCGGGCGCCCCGGCCCTCGGCGCGGCGGGCCAGGGCGACGACCGCCCGGGACGCCTTGGCCAGGCCGTCGGTGGGGACGTGCAGACCGCCGAGGATGCGGTCGGGGTCGACCAGCGGGTGCAGCCGCACGCACTCGTCGACGTCGACCACCCGCGCCTCGACACCCCACGAGGTGGCCCAGCCCTGCTTGCGGTGCAGGTCGGCGAGCCGCTCCGGTGTGGTGGCCACCTCGAGCCCGCCGACCTGGTTGAAGCACCAGGCGCCGTCGATGTCGAGGCCCAGGAACTTCTCCACGGTGTAGCGCGCGAACGCCGTCATGGTCCTGGAGGCGTTGGTCTGGAACACCAGCCCGGGCGCGTGGGACGTGGAGCCCCCGGTCAGCGGGATCGGTCCCTGGTCGAGCACGGTGACGCGGTCCCAGCCCCGGGCGGTCAGCTCGTCGGCCAGGTTGGCGCCGACGATCCCCGCTCCGATGATCACGACACGAGGGGTGGCGGACATTGCTGCGCTCCTGACTGCCGGAGGATCAGGTCGGCCCCTCTGCAGGGTCCCGCCGCGAGCCTGCGGGGGGCGGGGGGCAGAGGGGTCCTTCATCCGTGGGTGAACTCGAGGGCCGCGTCGAGCAGCCAGTCGGCCAGGTAGCCGGCGAAGGAGGACCGGACGAGGACGACGACGTCGTCGCCGGTGTCGGACAGGCCCAGCAGGACGACGCCCGCCCGGCCGAGCGTGGTCTGGGCGCTGCTCCCCCGGCCGAACACCCGCGGGTGCAGGTCGATCGAGCAGCCCTTGGCCAGGACGTCGCGCACCCGCGACCCCGTGAGCCGCAGGCCGATCCGCTGGGCGGAGACGTCCGTCGCGGAGCCGCCCAGCGGGAGGACGGCGGTGCGGACCCGGGCCTCGAGCTCCTCGGGCGCCTCGGTGGTGCTGGTCAGCAGCCACTCGTCGGGGCCGAGCCAGACGGCCCGCCCCGCGCCGGCCGGCACCCAGGTGTTCGGGGTCGTCGGCAGGGCGACGCCGAGTGCCGCCGTCGCCGCGGGGTCCACGGTGCCGAGCCGGACGTCGGTCATCGCGACGAACGGCTCGACGGCGATGCCGACGGTCTCGGGCAGGCGCCCGAAGGCGGCGGTCCGTGCCTCGAGGGGGTGGGTGCGCGTCAGCTCAGCCATCGCGGCGGGCTCCTTCGGGATCGACCAGCACCGAGCCGGTGACCTCGACCGGGACGAGGGTGCCGTCGACGGGGACGTGCACGGTGTCGCCGATGCGGTCCCGGCCGCCCTCGACCAGGGCGAGGGCGAAGGGGCGGGCGAGCTCGGCGCTGCGGTAGCTGGAGGTGACGTGGCCGAGCATCGGGACCGGCGGGGGCGGCAACGCGCCGTCGGCGCGGAACTCCACGATCTGGGACCCCTCCGGCAGCACGGTCCGCCGGTCCACGGGCAGCAGCCCGACCAGCTGCTTGCGCAGCGGGTCGGCGTTGGCCGGGCGGGCGAAGGAGCGCTTGCCGACGAAGTCCGGCTTCTTCTTGGAGACCGCCCACGCCATGCCGAGGTCGTGCGGGGTGACGGTGCCGTCGGTGTCCTGCCCGATGATCGGGTAGCCCTTCTCCGCGCGGAGCACGTGCATGGTCTCCGTGCCGTACGGCGTGATGCCGTACGGGCGGCCGGCCTCGAGCAGCCGCTCCCAGACCGCGACCGCGTACCAGGGGTTGACGTAGACCTCGAAGGCGAGCTCGCCGGAGAAGCTGATCCGGGCCAGCCGGACCGGCACGCCCTCCAGCGTGGTGTCCCGCCAGGTCATGAACGGGAACGCCGCGGCGGAGACGTCCACCTCGGGGAAGACGGCGCCGACGACGTCGCGGGAGCGCGGGCCGACGACGGGGAGGGTGGCCCACTGCTCGGTGACCGAGGTGCAGCGGACCCGCAGGTCCGGCCACTCGGTCTGCAGCCACTCCTCCATCCAGTCGAGGACCTTGGCCGCGCCGCCGGTGGTGGTCAGCACGAGGAAGCGGTCCTCGGCCAGGCGCAGCACCGTGCCGTCGTCGATGACCATGCCGTCGACGCCGCACATGACGCCGTAGCGGACCGAGCCGACCTTCAGGCTGCTCATCAGGTTCGTGTAGAGCCGGTCGAGGAGGACGGCGGCGTCGGGGCCCTGGACGTCGATCTTGCCGAGGGTGGAGCCGTCGAGGATCCCGACGCCGGTGCGGGCCGCGGCGCACTCCCGGAGGACCGCGGTCTCCATGTCCTCGCCGGGCCGCGGGTAGTAGCGGGGCCGCTTCCACTGGCCGACGTCCTCGAAGACCGCCCCGGCCGCCACGTGCCGGTCGTGCAGTGCGGTGACCCGCTCGGGGTCGAAGAGCCGGCCCCGGTCGCGGCCGGCGAGCGCGGCGAAGGCGACCGGGGTGTAGGGCGGCCGGGAGGTGGTGGTGCCGGTGTCCTGGACCGGGATGCCGAGCAGCTCGGCGGTGATCCCCGAGGTGAGGACGCCGGAGGTCTTGCCCTGGTCGTGCGCCGTCCCGATGGTCGTGTAGCGCTTGACGTGCTCGATGGAGCGCAGGCCGGCGCCGACCGCGCGGGCGATGTCGGCGACCGTCGCGTCGCGCTGCAGGTCGACGAACGAGGTGCTGCCCCCGGCGCCGGAGGTGTCCGGCACCCGCCACAGGACCAGCGGCGCGGCCGGGGCGGCGGGCTCCGGGGCGGCGGGCAGCCGGTCCTCCCCCACCGGCGGGATGCCCAGCTCCGCCAGGGCCCGGCGGGTCACCCGCTGCCCGTCGGCCAGGCACCCGGCCAGGTCGAGGACGCCGGCGGCCGAGCCGGCGACCGACAGGCCGTCGAGCTCCTCCCCGGGGAGGAAGGCGCCGAGGGTCTCGTCGTAGCGGAGCCGGCCGCGGGCCTGGCTGAACAGGTGCACCGCGGGGTTCCAGCCCCCGCTGACCAGGAGCAGGTCGCAGGCGATCTCGCCGGCGGCGCCGACCTCTCCGTCGGTGAACGGGGCGACGAGGGCGTGGGTGACCCGCTCGACGCCGCGCGTGCCGGTGACCACGGCGCCGGGCAGCACCCGGACACCGGCGCGCTCGCACTCCTCGCGCCGGCGCGGCGAGCCCTCCGGCCGGGCGTCGACCACCGCCTGCACCCGCACGCCGGCGCGGGACAGGTCGAGGGCGGCGTCGTAGGCGCTGTCGTTCGTGGTGAACACGACGGCCTCGCGGCCGGGCAGCACGCCGTAGCGGTGCAGGAACGTGCGGGCGGCGCCGGCGAGCATGGTCCCGGGGCGGTCGTTGTCGGCGAACACGACCGGACGCTCGTGCGCCCCCGTCGCGACGACGACCGAGCGCGCCCGGAGGCGCCACACCCGCTGGCGGGAGACGTGCCTGGGCGCGGCGGCGCCGAGGTGGTCGGTGCGCCGCTCGAGCGCCAGGACGAAGCCGTCGTCGTAGCTGCCGAACGCGGTGGTGCGCTGCAGGTGCAGCACCTCCGGGTGCGCGGCCAGTTCCGCGACCGCGTCCGCCACCCAGTCCAGCGCCGGGACGCCGTCGAGCCGGTCGGTGCCCGACAGCAGCGAGCCGCCGGCCTCGGACTGCTCGTCCACCAGGGCGACGCGGGCTCCGGCCCGGGCGGCGGTCAGCGCGGCGGCCAGCCCGGCGGGCCCCGCTCCCACGACCAGCACGTCGACGTGGTGGTGGACCGCGTCGTAGCGGGCGGAGTCGGGGACGTCGGCGAGGCGGCCCTGCCCCGGCAGGCCGGAGGCGGCCAGCCCGTCGAAGAGCTCCACGGTGGTGGCCAGCAGCATCGGCTCGGGGAAGGGCTCCTCGATCTGCACGAGGCCGCCCGGGTCCTCGGCCCAGGCCGCGGCGATGCCGCGGGGGCGGCCGAGCTTGACGCTGGTGGCGACCCGGTGCCGGCCGTCGGCGAGCAGCGCCGAGGCGAGGGTGTCGCCGGGGTGGCCGCGGAGGGTCTCCCCGTCGAAGGTGAACTCGACCGTGGTGGCGCGGTCCACGCGGCCGCCCTCGGCGGTGCGGAAGGGGCTGGTCACGGGGTCACCGGCCTGGGGTCGTCGAGACGGTAGACGCGCTCGAAGCGGTAGGTGGCGGTGTCGCGGACCGCGTTGAACCAGCGGCGGCAGCCGGCGCTGTGGTGCCAGCGCTCGGCGAAGCGGCCCCGGGGGTTGGCGCGGAAGAAGACGTAGTACGCCCACTCCTCGTCGGAGAGCGCGGCCGGCTCCTCCGGGTACGGGACGTGGGCCTGGCCGCCGTAGTGGAACTCGACCTCCTCGCGGGGGCCGCACCACGGGCACGCGATGAGTTGCACGGAGGACTCCTGGGGCAGTGGGCGTTCAGTGGGCGACGGCGGCGGCGCCGTGCTCGTCGACGAGCACGCCGGTGACGAAGCGGTCGAGGCCGAACGGCGCGACGTACGGGTGGGGCTCGCCGTGGGCGACGGTGTGCGCCAGGGCCGAGCCGATGCCGGGCGTGGCCTTGAACCCGCCGGTGCCCCAGCCGCAGTTGAGGTAGAGGTTGTCGTAGCCGGCGCGGCCGACGATCGGCGAGGCGTCGGGGCTGACGTCGACGATGCCGGCCCAGGTGCGCAGCAGGTGCGCCCGCGCGAAGACCGGGAAGAGCTCGACCGCGGCGGCCATCTGCCGCTCGATCACGTGGAAGGCGCCGCGCTGGCCGTAGCCGTTGTAGGAGTCGATCCCGGCGCCCATGACCAGCTCGCCCTTGTGCGCCTGGGAGACGTACACGTGCACGGCGTTGGACATGACGACCGTGGGGTGCACCGGCTCGAGCAGCTCGGACACCAGCGCCTGGAGGGGGTGGCTCTGCAGTGGCACGCGGATGCCCAGCATGTCGGTGAGCACGGAGGTGTGGCCGGCCGCGCAGAGGACGACCCGGCCGGCGGCGATCGTGCCGCGGGTGGTGTGCACCCCGGTGACCCGGTCGCCGTCGGTGGCGAACCCGGTGACCTCGCAGTCCTGGACCAGGTCGACGCCGGCCTGGTCGGCCCGGCGGGCGAAGCCCCAGGCGACGTAGTCGTGCTTGGCGATGCCGGCGCGCGGCTGGTAGGTGGCCCCCAGGACCGGGTAGCGGATGTCGGCCGAGGTGTTGACGACCGGGCAGATCTTGCGGACCTCGTCGGGCTCCAGCCACTCCGCGTCGATGCCGTTGAGCTTGTTGGCCTCCACCCGGCGCACGCTGTCGCGGACGTCCTGCAGGGTGTGGGCGAGGTTGAGCACGCCGCGCTGGCTGAACAGGATCGGGTAGCCGAGGTCCTCCTCGAGCCCCTCCCACAGCTGCAGGGCGTGCTCGTAGATCGCCGAGCTCTCGTCCCACAGGTAGTTGGACCGGATGATCGTGGTGTTGCGGGCCATGTTGCCGCCGGCCAGCCACCCCTTCTCCAGCACCGCGACGTCCGTGATGCCGTGGTCCTTCGCCAGGTAGTGCGCGGTCGCCAGGCCGTGCCCGCCGCCGCCGACGACGACCACGTCGTAGGAGCGCTTCGGCTCGGGGCTGCGCCAGAGGACGTCCGGGTGCTCGGGCAGGTCCGCGCCGGGCGTGCGGGGGCTCATCGCGGGACCTCCGTCAGGTCGGGGTAGAGCGGGTGGCGGTCGGCCAGCCGGGCGACCCGCGCGCGGAGGCCGGCGAGCTGCTGCCCGTCCACCGAGGGCCGCAGCGCGGTGGCGACCACGTCGGCGACCTCCGCGAAGTCGTCGGGGCCGAAGCCGCGGGCGGCCAGCGCCGGGGTGCCGATGCGCACGCCCGAGCTGACCATCGGCGGGCGGGGGTCGAAGGGCACGGCGTTGCGGTTGACGGTGATGCCGACGGAGTGCAGCCGGTCCTCGGCCTGCCGGCCGTCGAGCTCCGACCCCCGCAGGTCGACGAGGACGAGGTGGACGTCGGTACCGCCGCTGACCACGTCGATGCCGGCCGCGCGGGAGTCGGGCGCCAGGAGCCGGTCGGCCAGGATCCGGGCGCCGGCGAGGGTGCGCTCCTGGCGCTCCCGGAAGGCCGGCTCCCCGGCCAGCTTGAAGGCGACCGCCTTGGCGGCGATCACGTGCTCCAGGGGCCCGCCCTGCTGGCCGGGGAAGACCGACGAGTTGAGCCTCTTCGCCAGGTCGGCGGTGGCCAGGATGACGCCGCCGCGCGGGCCGCCGAGGGTCTTGTGGGTGGTCGAGGTGACGACGTGCGCGTGCGGCACCGGCGACGGGTGCAGCCCGGCGGCGACCAGCCCGGCGAAGTGCGCCATGTCCACCATGAGGTACGCGCCGACCTCGTCGGCGATCCGGCGGAACTCGGCGAAGTCCAGGTGCCGCGGGTAGGCCGACCAGCCGGCGACGACGAGCCGGGGCCGCCGCTCCCGTGCCAGCTCCTCCACCTCGGCCATGTCGACCCGGTGGTCCTCACGGCCCACGTGGTAGGCGGCGACGTCGTAGAGCTTGCCGGAGAAGTTGAGCCTCATCCCGTGGGTCAGGTGGCCGCCGTGGGCGAGGTCCAGCCCGAGGATGGTGTCGCCGGGCTCCAGCAGGGCGGACATCGCCGCGGCGTTGGCCTGCGCCCCCGAGTGCGGCTGCACGTTCGCGTACTCCGCGCCGAACAACGCCTTCAGCCGGTCGACGGCCAGCTGCTCGACGACGTCCACGTGCTCGCAGCCGCCGTAGTACCGCCGGCCCGGGTAGCCCTCGGCGTACTTGTTGGTCAGCACCGAGCCCTGGGCCTCCATGACGGCCACCGGGGCGGAGTTCTCGCTGGCGATCATCTCCAGCGTGGTCTGCTGCCGGGTCAGCTCGGCGGAGATCGCGGCGGACACCTCCGGGTCGGTGTCCGCCAACGACCGGTCGAGCACGCGGTCCCCCACGGCCGGCGGGGCGACGTCAACCTGGACGACCATGCCGGGTCCTCCCTGTCGTGGAGCTGGTATGAGGACTGGTATATCAGTCGTCCAACACCGTAGGGCGGCGGCCGCGCGCGGTCAAGGGGTCCCCGGGAGGCGGGACCACGGACACCGCGCCCGGCCGGACGACGGAGGGGCCGGGAGGACGTCGTCCTCCCGGCCCCTCGGCGTCGCGTGCGGACTCACCCCGCCAGGCGCTGCGTCAGCCACTCGTGGAAGAGCCCGATGTGGTGCTCGGAGGGCACCAGCACCCCGCCGCGGGCGTAGGCCCGGGAGGACATGGCCGGCTGGGTCCGCTCGCAGGCGGCGAAGTCCTGCTCGTTCACCCGGTGGAACAGCTCCACCGACCGGCTGACGTCCCTGCCGGACTCGACCACCTCGCGGGAGTACAGCCAGTCGCACTCGACGATCGTCCGGTCGACCGCCACCGGGAACATCCGGTGGAAGACGACGTGGTCGGGCACCAGGTTCACGAAGACGGTCGGCTTGACCGTGATGGCGTAGTAGCGGCGGTCCTGGTCCTCCTCGACGCCCGGGAGCCGGCCGAAGCCCTCGCCGCCGTCGACGGTGAAGCCCTGGACGTCGTCCCCGAACTCGGCGCCGTGACCGACGAAGAACTGCGCGGCGTACCCGTCGGCGAACTCCGGGAGCACCTCGGTGAGCTCGGGGTGGATCGTCGCGCAGTGGTAGCACTCCATGAAGTTCTCGATGACGAGCTTCCAGTTCGCCTTCACCTCGTAGGTGATGCGGCGCCCGACGGACAGCGAGTCCAGCTCGTAGCGGTCGATCGCCCGCGCGTCCCCGAGGCGCTCGGCGACGGCGCCCACGACGTCGTCCTCGAAGGACGGGGGCTCGTCCGCCAGGCACACCCACGCGTAGCCCAGCCACTCGCGCAGGGCCACCGGCACGAGGCCGTACTCGACGCGGTCGACGTCGGGCATCTTCGTCAGGTTGGGGGCCGCGACCAGCTTGCCCTCGAGGTCGTAGGTCCAGGCGTGGTAGGGGCACTGGAAGGCCCGCCGGACCGTGCCCGAGTCCTCCGTGCAGATCTGCGCGCCGCGGTGCCGGCAGACGTTGAGGAACGCCCGCAGCCGCCCGTCCCGGCTGCGGACCACGAGCACGCTCTCCCGTCCCACCTGGACCTTCCGGAAGGACCCGGGTGTCGGGAGGTCACTCGAGCGCACGGCGCCGAACCACATGTCCTCGAGAACGCGGGACTGCTCCAGCGCGAAGACGGCGGGGTCGGTGTAGTAGTGGCCCGGCAGGGTGGAGATGAGGCTCGCGGGCTGGTCGGTGGTGGTCATACGGCACCTCGGGTTCCGTCGGGCGGTGCGGTGTGGAGGACACGCCAGACGTCGCACGACGCATCGCCTGCGACGAACCACGGTCGCCGTCCGCGCTCAGCGCAGGACGACCGGTGTGTTGCACATTACTCAGCGGATCGCGTCAGACGCAACAGCCCGAAAGCGTGCCGATCCTCGGGACCCGAGACCCCGTGGGGTCAGCGGGGCTGGCGGAAGAAGCCCAGCCTCCGGCTCAGCTCGTCGGCGCCCGCGACCACCCGGCGGGCGATGGCCGGGTGGTCCTCCGGAGCCATCCGGAACGACGGCCCCGAGACGCTGAGGGCGGCGACCACGTCCCCGTCCGCACCCCGGACGGGTGCCGCGACGGCGCTGAGCCCGACCTCGTACTCCTCGACCGTGGACCCCCACCCCTGCTCGACGATCCGGTCCAGGTCCTGCCGCAGCACCTCGGGATCGGTGACCGTGGTGGCGGTGAAGCGCTGCAGCTCGCGGGAGAGCACGCCCTTGCGGACGGTGTCGGGAGCGTGCGCCAGGAGCACCTTGCCGCTCGACGTCGCGTGCAGGGGGGTGCCCTGTCCCACCCAGTTGTGCGTGCTGAGCGCCGCCGGCCCGCGGGCCTGACTGACGTTCACGGCGCGGTCGCCGTCCAGGATGGCGATGTTGACGGTCTCCTCGAGGTCGGCGGCCAGCGCCTGGCAGATCGGCCGCCCCTCCCGGGCGATGTCCAGCTGGGCGGCGGCCGCGCCGGCCAGGCGCACGACGCCGAAGCCCAGCCGGTACTTGCCACGGTCGGCCATCTGCTCGACGAAGCCCCGGCCCTCGAGCGCGGCCACCAGCCGGAAGGCGGTGGACTTGTGCACACCGAGCTCCGCGGCGATCTCGGTGACGCCGGCCTCCCCGTGGGCCGCGAGGATCTCCAGGACGCTCAGGGCCCGGTCCACGGACTGGACGACGGCGACCGAGCTCCGCTCCCCGTTCTCCTCCTGCGGCCCGCTCATGACCTCAGCGTAGGTGGCGGGCGGTGGGGGTCGTCCCGTCTCTTGACGAGGGGACACCGCGGGGCCATGCTGTTGCGCCATCAGCGCATCGTTGCAACATCCGCAACAGTGAGCCTGGAGCGCCCATGATCCTGGTCTGCCCCACGACCGCGTTGCCGCCCGGCGAGGCGATCCGCGTCGAGGCCGAGGAGCCCATCGCGGTCTTCAACGTCGACGGCGAGTTCTACGCGATCGACGACACGTGCACCCACCAGGACGCCTCGCTGGCCGACGGGTGGCTGGAGGGCTGCGCCGTGGAGTGCCCCCTGCACGCCTCCTGCTTCGACCTGCGCACCGGGAAGGTGTCCGGCCCGCCGGCCAGGACGCCGGTCCGCACGCACCGGGTCGTGGTGGAGGACGGCCTGCTGTACGTGCAGCCCGCGGACGTCGGGGAGGAGGGGGCCGCGTGACCTCCACGGTCGCCGTCGTCGGGGCCTCCCTGGCCGGCCTCTCCGCCGCGCGGGCCCTGCGTGACCAGGGCTACGAGGGCCGGGTCGTCGTCGTCGGCGACGAGGCGCACGCGCCCTACGACCGCCCCCCGCTGTCCAAGGAGTTCCTGGCCGGCGCGGCGTCACCGGACGACATCGCCCTGGGCGTGCCCGACGACGACGGCCTCGACCTCGAGTGGCGCCTGGGCACCCCGGCGGTCGGCCTGGACCGCGCCACCCGCACGGTGCTGCTGGGCGACGGCACCGAGGTCCGGGCCGACGGCGTCGTCCTCGCCACCGGGGCCCGCGCCCGGCGCCTGCCCGGCGCCGAGCGGCTCGACGGCGTGCACGTGCTGCGCTCGCTGGACGACGCCGTCGCCCTGCGGGAGGACCTGGCCGCCGGCGGGCGTCTGGTCGTGATCGGCGCCGGCTTCATCGGGGCGGAGGTCGCCTCCACCGCCCGCAGGCTGGGGCTGGAGGTCACCGTCGTCGAGGCCCTGCCCGTCCCGCTCGCCGGCCCGCTGGGCGCCGACGTGGGCGCGGTCTGCGCCGGGCTGCACGCCGACCACGGCACCCGCCTGATCGTCGGCATCGGGGTCGCCGGCCTGGTGGGCAGCGGCAGGGTCGAGGCCGTCGAACTGACCGACGGCAGGCGGCTGCCCGCCGACGTGGTGGTCGTGGGGATCGGGGCCGTCCCGAACACCGAGTGGCTCGCCGGGTCCGGCGTGGCCCTCGGCGACGGCGTCCTCACCGACCCCCGCGGTGCGACGGACGTCCCCGGCGTGGTCGCGGCCGGCGACTGCGCCGCGACGTGGTCGCCCTCCGCGGAGCGGCACGTCCGGACCGAGCACTGGACCCACGCCCTGGAGCAACCGGCCGCCGCGGTCGCCACGCTGCTGGGCACCGGGGCACCCGCGCCGACGCCGGTGCCCTACTTCTGGTCCGACCAGTACGGCGTCCGCATCCAGTTCGCGGGTTCGCGCCGCGAGGGCGACGTCGCCCGCGTGCTGGAGGGCAGCTGCGCCGACCGCTGCTTCCTGGTGGTCTACGAGCGCGAGGGACAGCCCGTGGCCGTCCTCGGGATGGACCAGCCGCGCCTGTTCACCCGGTGGCGCCGGCAGCTGCGTTCGGCCGTGCCCGCCGCGTCCTGACCCCTGGCCGACCCCCGGCCGGTCCGGAGGGCTACCGGCGACCGCGGGGCGCGGCGAGCGCGGCCGTCGACACCAGCCCGGCGGCGGTGGCGAGGGCAGCCGGGGTGCCGGCGACGTCGGTGACGGCGCCGAGGAGGAGGGCGCCGGCGGCCTGGCCGGTGGTCAGGGCGACGAACAGGAGGGCCGTGGCCTGCGCCGCCGCCCCGGGCGCCAGCCGGCCGCCCCAGGCGATGAGCACGCCGGTCAGGGCCACGAAGCCGCAGCCGAACAGCGCCAGCGCCCCCGCGGCGACCACGACGCTCCCCGGTCGCCAGGCGAGCAGCACCGTGCCGGCGGCGGTGACCCCCGTCGGGAGCAGCCAGGCGGCGGGGAGGCCGGCGCGGCGCACGAGACTCCCGCTCAGGCCGCCGAGGAGGGCGGCCACGCCCAGCAGGCACCACAGCAGCCCGGTGGCCCGGGTGGACAGCCCGGCCCCCGTCGTCGCGTCCGGCCCGAACGTCCACACCCCCGCCCCGCCGGCCCCGGCGAGCAGGGCGGCGGTCAGCGCGCGGGCGAGGCGCCGCGGTCGCAGTCCGGCCCCCGGCCGACCGGGGTCGGCGGCGCGCGCGCGCCAGCAGGCGGACCGGTCGGCCCACCAGGTCACGAGCAGCGCGCTGCCGGCGAAGCCGAGCCAGGTCCAGCGCCACTCCCCCGGCCAGGCGAGCGCCACCAGGCCGCCGACGGCCACCCCGGCCCCGGTGCCGCTGTTCACCACCGCCTGGGAGCGGGGCTCGGCGGGCGGTGTGACCGTCCCGGCCACGGCGGCGACCAGGGCCGGGCTGGCGGCGCCCGCTCCGCTGCCGGCGACGAGCGCCCCGACCGCCAGGACCGGTGTCGTCCAGGCGGCGGCGACCACCAGCGCACCGACGGCGGCGCAGACGCCGGCGGACCACAGGGCCCGGCGGGCCCGTCCGCGATCGACCAGTCGCAGGCCCAGGACGGCCGCGACGCAGTAGGCGAGGTAGCTGCCCGCGGCGATGCCGCCGGCCACGCCGGAGGTCACGCCCAGGTTGGACCGGAACTGCGGCAGGGAGAGGCCGAACCCGTACCGGGTCAGGCCGTAGGTCACGGCGATGACCAGCAGCCCGCTGACCACCAGCGGGTGCGGCGCCGGCCGGTCGGCAGCGGGGGGAACCGGCTGTAACGATCGTTTCAGCATAACGATCGTTACACTAGGCGCGTGTCCACTGCCGCCGCGAGCCGACCGGCCCGGGAGCGCCTGCTCGACGCCGCCGGCGAGCTGTTCTACGAGAACGGGATCGCCGCGACGGGGGTGGACGCCGTCCTGGCCCGCGCCCGGGTGTCGCCGGCGACCCTGTACGCGCACTTCCCCGGCAAGGACGGGCTGGTGGCCGCCTACCTCGAGCGCCGATTCCGGCGCTGGCGGCAGGCCTGGGACGAGGTCCTCGACGAGCGGACCGACCCGGTCGACCGGCTGCTGTCCGTCTTCGACGCGGTGCTGCGCTTCCGCGCGGCCGAGGGCGGCCGCCGCGGCTGCGCCTTCCTCGCCGCGGCCACCGAGCTGCCGCCCGGCCATCCCGGCCACCGGTGGCCGGCCGCCGACTCCCGGCTGCTGACCGAGCGTCTCCACCGGCTGGCGGAGGCCGCGGGCGCCGGCGACCCCACCGAGGTCGCCGACGGCCTGCTCGTCCTCTACGACGGGGCGCTGGCCCGTCTCGCCCGCCAGGCGGTGACCGCCGGACTGGAAACCGGCGACACGGTGCAGCGCGCCCGCCGGATGGCCGCGGACTGGCTGACGGGCCGGCTCGGGGCGGCCCGCCCGTCCGCCTGATCCCGGCGACCGGCCTCCCGCCGACCCGCCGCCGGGAGGTCAGTCGCGCGGATCGAGCGGGCGGCCGATGGCCTCCGCCTCGGCCTGGTCCTGCCCCTGCGGGGGGACGGCCGTGCTCCCGGGCGGCACCACGAAGTTGCCCGTCGCGGTGACCGGCCGCCGGCCCTCCGGCTCGGCGTCGGCCGGGGACGACGGCGCCGGCACCCCGGGGGCGCCCGCAACGCCCGGCGCCGGCTCCACCACGAGGACGAAGTCGTCGCCGTGGCGCTTGATGCCGTCCATCACGGCCTGCTCGATCGCCAGCGTGGCGTAGTTGCCGCGCAGCACGATGGGGTCGCGCCGGAGGTCCTTGACCAGGCTCACCGCCATCGCCGCCATCACCAGCGCGAACGGCAGGGCCGCGATGATCGTGAGGTTCTGCAGCCCCGTCAGCGCGGCTCCGTCCTCCCCCAGGAGCAGCATGATCGCGGCGACGGAGCCCATCACCACGCCCCAGAAGACGACCACCCAGCGGCTCGGTTCCAGGGTGCCGCGCTGCGAGAGCGACCCCATGACGATCGAGGCCGCGTCCGCACCGGACACGAAGAAGATCGCCACGAGGACCATCACCAGCACGGTCGACACGGTGGCCAGCGGGTACTGCTCCAGGACGGCGAACAGCTGGCCCTCCGTGGTGCCCTGGCCGGCCACGTCGACGCCGCTGCGCTGGGCCGCGATCCCGGCCCCGCCGAACACGGCGAACCACAGCAGGCTGACCAGGCTGGGCACGAGGAGCACGCCCGTCACGAACTGCCGGATCGTCCGGCCGCGGCTGATGCGCGCGATGAACAGCCCGACGAACGGCGTCCAGCTGATCCACCAGGCCCAGTAGAAGACCGTCCAGCCGCGCAGCCAGGTGGCCATCGGGTCGCCGCCGGTGGCCTCGGTGCGCGCGGCCATCGCGCCGAGGTCGGAGAAGTAGCTGCCGACCGCGTCGGGGAGCAGGTTGAGGATGAAGATCGTCGGGCCGACGACGAAGACGAACACCGCGAGCAGCAGGGCCAGGACCATGTTGGTGTTGGACAGCCACTGGATCCCGCGCTCGATGCCGGAGACGGCCGAGGCGACGAAGGCGGCGGTCAGGATCGCGATGATCGCGACCAGGACGCCGTTGCCGACGTCCCCGGCCCAGCCGAGGATCTCGACCCCGCTGCCGATCTGCAGGGCGCCGAGGCCGAGGGAGGCCGCCGACCCGAACAACGTCGCGAAGATGGCCAGCACGTCGATGACCCGGCCGGCCGGGCCGCTGGCCCGCCGCTCACCGAGCAGCGGGACGAAGGAGGAGCTGATCAACTGGCGGCGACCCCGCCGGAAGGTGCCGTACGCGATCGCCAGGCCGACGACGGCGTACATCGCCCACGGGTGCAGCGTCCAGTGGAACAGCGTGGTCGCCATCGCCGTCTGGATCGCCTCGGACGTCTCGGGCTCGGTGGTGAGCGGCGGCGGGGCGACGTAGTGCGAGAGCGGCTCCGCGACCCCGAAGAACATCAGCCCGATGCCCATGCCCGCGCTGAACATCATCGCGATCCACGAGACGGTGCGGAACTGCGGTCGCTCCTCGTCGCGCCCGAGCGGGATCCGCCCGTACTTGCTGGCCGCCAGCCAGATCACGTACACGACGAAGGCCGAGGCCAGCAGCACGAACAGCCAGCCGAGGTTGCCGGTGACCCAGCCGAGGACCGAGCCGCTGGCGGTGCCGAGACCCGTGGGGGTCGCGAAGCCCCAGGCGACGAAGCCCAGCGCCATCACCGCGGCGATGGCGAACAGGACCCTGTCGACGGCCCAGTGCCGGTCGGCGACGCAGGGAGGCGGCTCCGCGATCGCCGGGTGGATCCCGGCCACGGTGACGTCCGCGGCGTGCACGGCGCGGTGGTCCTCCCGGGCTGCCGTGCCGCCGACCGGCGTCGGGCCGGCCTCGACCGCCTCGGGCCGGTCCGGCCGGCGGGAGGGCGGGACGGGTTCGCGTGGTTCCACCATGACGTCCCCCAATCACTGTTGCGTCATTCGAGACCCACTTCGGAAGAGGGAACCAGAGGTCTGCCCGAGGAACAAGGGTCGAACGTGACGCACACCACAGCCTCGCACCGTGACCGCTCCGCGCCACTCGGCCGCCCGTGGGAGTCGCTGAACGGGGTCGGGAGACCCGTCGCGCCGGCGCCCGTCAGCCGTGGTCCCGCCTCAGGACGCGTCCGTCGCCCACCCTGCAATCGCGTCGTCATCGAGCGCGCCGTCGGCCACGAGGGCCCGGGACCCGCGGGTGACCGCAGCCCCGGCGGGGAGCACGAGCGCCTCGCGCCCGGCCAGCTGCCAGCCGACGCCGGGGTACTCCCGCACCCGCACGAACCACGGGTCGGCCCGGGTCGCCGCGTCGGCGCCGGATCGAACCCCAGGAGCTCGACCACGTGCGGACCGGCGCAGCCTGACCCCGACGTCCCGACCCGCCCCGCGGTTGCCCGTCCCCACCGGGGGCGGGCAGCCGCACCGTTCCCCGAGGAGACCCGCGTGCGCATCGTGATCGCCCCCGACAAGTTCCGCGGCACGGCCACCGCCGTCGAGGCGGCCGGGGCGCTGGCCGCGGGGGTCGCGGAGGCCGGGCACCGGGCCGTCGTCGTCCCGCTCGCGGACGGCGGCGAGGGCGTGCTGGAGGCCCTCGGCGGCGGCACCCGCACGAGCACGGTCACCGGGCCGCTCGGCACCCCGGTGGAGGCCGCGTGGCGGCTGGACGGCGCGGACGCCGTCGTGGAGACGGCCCGCGCCTCCGGGCTGCTCCTGGCGGGCGGCCGGGAGGGCAACGACCCCTGGGCCGCCACCAGCCGCGGCACCGGTGAGCTGGTGGCCGAGGCGGTGCGCGCCGGCGCGCGGCGGGTCGTGGTGGGCGTCGGCGGGTCGGCCTGCACCGACGGCGGGCTCGGGGCCGTGGAGGCGCTCCGGGAGCTAGCGCCGCTCGACGGCAGCCGCGGCTGGACGGTGCAGGTCGCCTGCGACGTCGCGACGACGTTCCTCGACGCGCCGCGGCTGTTCGGCCCGCAGAAGGGCGCGACGCCGGAGCTGGTGCGGCGGCTGACCGGCCGGCTGCGCGACCTGGCGCAGGAGTACCGGGACCGGTTCGGGGTCGACGTGCGCGACCTCCCGGGCTCCGGGGCCGCGGGCGGACTGGCCGGCGGACTGGCGGCCCTGGGCGCCTCCCTGGTCCCCGGGTTCGACCTGGTCGCCGACGTCGTCGGGCTGCGCGCCTCCGTGGCGGCGGCCGACCTGGTCGTCACCGGCGAGGGGATGCTCGACGAGCAGTCCTTCGAGGGCAAGGTCGTCGGCGGCGTCGCCGCGCTGGCCCGGGCGGCCGGGGTGCCCTGGGCCGCCGTGGTGGGGCGGGCGCTCGTCACGCCGCCCGACGGCCGGGTGGTCGACCTCGTCGCCACCTTCGGGGAGGACCGGGCCCTGGGCGAGACGCCGTCCTGCCTGCGCGCCGCGGCGCGCGACCACCTGGGCCTCCGGGCGCGCGGGCCCGCCCGCTAGCGCCCCCGGCCCGACCGCGCCGGGCCGGTGCTGGCCCGGAGGATCAGCTCGGCACCGACGTGCACCCGGCGGGGGCGTCGCCCGCGGCGGTCAGCACCAGGTCCATGGCGCGGGCGCCCATCTGCTCCAGCGGGAGCCGCACGGTGGTCAGGGCCGGTGCAGGTCCGCGGCCATCCACAGGTCGTCGAAGCCCCCGACCGAGACGTCCTCGGGGACGCGCCGCCCGAGGCCGTTCTGCAGCGCGTGCAGCCCCCACGGCCATCAGGTCGTCGAGCGCGAGGACGGCGGTCAGGTGCGGGTGCCGGCCGAGCAGGTCCAGCGTGGCCGAGTGCCCGCCGCCGCGGGAGGAGTCGCTCTCCGCGACGGCGACCGCGTCCCGGTCGCGCCCGAGCGCGGCCCAGGCGTCGAGGAATCCGGCGAGCCGGCCGGACACCGTCCGCAGGTCCGCCGGGCCCGTGAGGGCGGCGGCTTCGCCGCCGCGCAGGCGCGGCCGGGGCCGGGCCGGATCCACCACTGCACGCCTGCCCTGGGCGCGGCGGAGCGCACCCTCGCGCTGCTGACCGGGCGGGCCGCCGACGCCGGGACCGACCTCGAGCTCCGCCAGGCCCCGCACACCGGCGACCTGCCGGACGAGGTCCTGCGGGTGGCCGACGAGGTCGACGCCTCGGTGAGCGTCATCGGCCTGCGCCGCCGCTCCCCGGTGGGCACGCTGCTGATGGGCAGCGCCGCCCAGCGGATCCTGCTGGACGCGACCCGCCCGGTGCTCGCGGTCGAGCCGCGCTCCTCCTGACCGCGGGCCGCGCGGCGGCTCCCGCCTAGCCGCCGAGGACGACCCGGAACGTGCCGTGGGTGCGGAAGTCGAGACCGGTGCCCTCGAACCCCTCGATGTGGACCTCGCCCGACGCGGAGGCGAACTCGCCGGTGCCGCCGGTCACGGCCCAGCTGCTCGGCTCCCGCAGGACCGGCGCCGTGACCCCGGTGCGGCTCACCCCCTGGACGGTGAGCGAGCCCCGCGGGCCCGTGGTGGTCGTGGTGCAGTGCAGCGTCGTGCTGTCCGTGGCGAGGTCCACCTGGTGGAACACGCAGTGCCCCCGGTCGACGGCCTCCCCCAGGCCACCGGTGCTGGCGTTGGTGTAGACGAGCTCGTCCCCGAGCGACGGCACGCCGTTCGCGTCGTGGTCGAGGAACGCCTCCTCCAGGCGGTCGGTCTCGAAGCTGCCCTCGAGGACCTGCCCGTCCGGGTCGGCCGTCGCGACCGCCGGCCACACGGCCACCCCCACGACGAGGGCGGCGGAGCCGGCGAAGGCGAGCGTGGTGCGCTTCTTCGGAGTACGCATGGCGTCCACCTCGGTGACGTCCGAGAACGGAGGGACGCCGGCCGCCTCTGACCGGGGGCTCGGGCCGGAGCACCCCGACGCTAGGAGGCCCGCGTCCCTCCGGGAAGACACCAAGGTCCCTGCCGGCGGCCGCCCGGTGGCTCAGCCCGGCGAGTGCAGCAGGGGCCCGCGGAGGTCGAGGTACTCGGGCGGTTCCTTGGCCAGCCGCACCAGTTCTTCCATGACCTCACGCCACTCCGCCGGCGGCTCCCTGCGCTCGCCCTCGCGGGCCTCGTCCTCCGAGGTGAAGTAGGCGACCTGGACCCAGCGCCCGTCCTCCTGGGTGACCATCACGGTGGCCAGGATCTCGGGGCGGAACTCCGCCAGGCGCTCCCGCGGCACCTGGCGCACGAGCTCCTTCGCGCGCTGGACGTCGGTGGTCTGCCCCTGGATCACCTGGACGAAGCCGGCGCGGTCCGGGTCGCCGAACACGTCGACGACGACGTCCTCGCTGTCGAGGAAGGTCGGCTCGCCGTCGAACAGCCGCCGGACCCCGTCCCACCACCGGCCCTGCTCGGGGCGGTCGGAGTTGCGGCGGGCGGCCTCGGCCGACTCGAACCGGGCCACGGCCACCAGCCACCCGTCGTCGGTGACCCCGGTGGTGCTGCCGAGCCACCCGTCCGCGCCGGGCGACAGCTGCGTCACCCACTCCTCGATGGCCGTGTACACGGCGTCCGTGTCCGTCGTCCTGCCCTGGATGACCTGGACGAACATGGCTGACCTCCCGCCGACGGCGTCTCTCCGGCCCCCGTGGGACCTCGAACGCTACGACCGGGCGGCGGCGCGGTCGACGGGTTCGCGCCCGGGGGCGGGGCGCGGGAGGGGACGGCGCGCGGAGGTCACGGCCCGTCGCTCCGGCCCCACGCGTCCCACGGACGCCGGGGTTCCTGTACGCGCAGGTCCGCCCGTCGCAGGATGACGGGCCGGTGCACCAGCGCACACACGGGGAGAGCACATGGCGTCGTTGTCCGACCCTGCCGTCCAGGCCGTCCTGCGGCACCACACCGGCCGGTCCCCGGGGACGCCGATGCGCGCGGTCGTGTCCAAGGCCGCCGCCCTCGGCTACGACCTCGCGCCCGAGCCGTGGGGGGACGAGCCCACGCTGCGCCTGGTGCGGCGGGCGCCGTCGGGGCGCAGCGTCACCCTCCTGGTGGACGGCCGGCAGCTCACCTCGCCCTCCCCTGCGGAGCGGGCCTTCGCCGCGGCGCTGCCCGGGGCCGACGCGACCCGGGCGGACGTCCGGTTCCCCTTCGCCGGCAGCGACCCGTTCGAGGTGCTGGTGGCCTTCTCCGACGAGGCGGACCGCACACCCGCGCCCGCGCCGGTCCTCCCGCCGGTGCCGCTCCCCGGGCCGGTCCCCGCCGGGAACACCCGGCAGCGGGCGGTGCTCGGCGTCGTCGCCGCGGTCGCCGTGCTGCTCGTCGTCGCCGGGATCGCCACCTCGGGCGTGCCCGGCGGGCTGCTCGCGCTGGGCCTGGTGGCACTGCTCGTCGGCCTCGGCGCGGTCGTCGCCGGCCGGGCGCGGTGGGCGTTCATCGCCTCCCGCCGGGTCGGCGGCGCCGTGGTCGCGGCGGGCCTCGCGGCCGTCGTCGTCGGCGGGGCGGCGGCGCCGCGCGCCGCGCCGACCGCCGCCTCGGCCCCGGCGAGCACCTCGCCGGCCGCGCCCACCACCTCCCCAGCAGAGGAGAGCGCCGCCACGGAGGCCGCCACCGAGGCCGCCGAGGACGCGCTGGCGGAGGCCGAGACCGCGGAGACCGCCGTCCCCGCGGTCGACTCCGCCACCGGGCTGCTCTCCGACGACGCCACCGACGCCGCCGTCGGGACCGCCGCCCCCACCACCGCGCTGGCCGCCCTCGCCGCCGTCCCGGTGCAGGGCCGGGCGCCGCGCACCGGCTACGACCGCGACCTGTTCGGCAACGGCTGGGTGGACACCGACCGCAACGGCTGCGACACCCGCAACGACGTCCTCGCCCGGGACCTGACCGGCGAGACGCTCAAGCCCGGCACCCGGGACTGCGTCGTCATGACCGGGACCCTCGACGACCCCTACTCCGGCCGGACCATCGCCTTCCAGCGCGGGCAGTCCACCAGCGACGACGTCCAGATCGACCACGTCGTCGCGCTCTCGGACGCGTGGCAGAAGGGCGCCCAGCAGTGGGACGCCGCCCGCCGCACGCGGTTCGCCAACGACCCGCTCAACCTGCTCGCCGTCGACGGGCCGCTGAACATGCAGAAGGGCGACGGCGACGCCGCGACCTGGTTGCCGCCGGACCGCTCCTACCGCTGCGCCTACGTGGCCCGGCAGGTGGCGGTGAAGGTCAGCTACGGGCTGTGGATGACGCAGGCCGAGCGCAACGCGGTCGCCACGGTCCTGAGCACCTGCCCGGCCGAGCCGCTGCCCGGCGGCGTGGTCGCCGCCGTGCCGCAGACGGCGGCGCCGACCACCGCGGCGCCCACGCCCCCCCGGCCGACCACGCCGGCCCCGGTGCCGACGACGGCGCCGCGCCCCGCGCCCGTCCCGGTCCCCGCACCCGCTCCGGCTCCCGCGCCGGCACCGGCCCCCGCTCCGGCCCCTGCACCGGCGCCCGTGGGGACCAGCTACGCGAACTGCACGGAGGTCAAGGCCGCCGGCGCGGCACCGATCCACCCCGGCGACCCCGGATGGGACCCGAGGTTCGACCGCGACGACGACGGCGTCGGCTGCGAGTCCTGACCACCCGGTCGTGATCGCCGGACCGACCCCCTCCCCCGTGGCGGGGGTCGGTCCGGCGTGACGGTGGGCCGCTCGGCCGCTCAGTCGGCGAGCAGCGCGGCGTGCGCGCCCAGGCGGTGCGCCAGGGCCGCGGCGGCGCCGGTGGAGCGCAGGACGTCGGCGAGCAGCTCGGCCAGCTCGACCGGGCGCTCCGGCAGCTCCCCGTCCAGCAGGGCGTCGAGGTCGGCCGTGTCGAGGTCGGCGAGCTCGACGAGCACCAGCGGCTCGGCGGGACGCGCGGCGGTCTCCATGACGGGCTCCTCGGGTCGGCGGGCCGGGCTCCGTCCCGGCACCTCCCGACCCTGACCGGCCCGCCGCAGCCCTCCCTCCGCGGAACCGCACGATTCCCGCAAGACCGGTCCCGGCAGGTCCGCGACCCGCCACGCGGGGGCCGGGGCTCCCAAGGACGCTCCGTGCCGGCTAGGGTTCGTCGCGTCGGGAAGGCCCTGCGCACTGGCAGGACCCCGATGCACCATCGCAGCTAGGAGCGAGCGCAATGCCCGAAGGAACTGTCAAGTGGTTCAACGCGGAGAAGGGGTTCGGCTTCGCCACCCCTGACGGTGGCGGACCGGACGTCTTCGTCCACTACTCGGCCATCCAGACCAGCGGTTACCGCACGCTCGACGAGGGGCAGCGCATCTCGTTCGACGTCGAGCAGGGTCAGAAGGGCCCGCAGGCGGCGAACGTCACCCCGCTCTGATCGCCTGAGCCTCCGCCAGCGCCCCCGTCCGGTCCGCCGGGCGGGGGCGCTGTCGCGTCCGGGACCGGGTCAGCGGGCCCGGGGCACGTAGCCGCCGACGAGCGCCTGCATGAACAGCGCCCCGGCGTCCGGGCCCACCGCCTGCGCCGCGTCGGCGAAGGCCCGCCAGCGGTCCCGCTCGACGTCGGTCGGCGCGTTCTGCGCCCGCAGCGCCGCCTGCTCGAGCAGCCGCTCCCACTCTCCCTGCGGCGTCGGCCACAGCCCCGCCAGCCGCCGCGCCTCGGCGGAGATCCCGGTGATCCGGACGATGTCGCCGGCGTGGTTGGTCAGCGGCTCGATGTAGCCGGCGGCCGCCAGCGCCTTGGCCGCCGCGACGACGTCGGCCTTCGGCAGCCCGCTGCCCGGGACGACCGAGCCGAGCAGGTACGGCGCGCCGCCGTGCCTGGGCTCGTCGACCAGCCGGGCGACGGCCCGCAGCACGGGCAGGTCGCGGCGGAACCAGGTGTCGGGCAGGGGCCGGTCGAGCGAGGTCACCCGGGAAGTCTCCGCCGCACGCGACGGCGCCCCGCCACCCGGGTTCCGGAGTGGCGGGGCTCGGCGGTCGGGGTTCAGCGCGCGCCGGTCAGCTCCGGGCGGGTGGCCAGGACGATCCCCAGCGCGACGTACCCGACCAGCAGGTGACCGGCGGCGGTGTACGCGACGACGGACGGAGCGATCTGCGCGACGGGGATGTTGACCGGCGCCCAGCTCTTGGCGCCCAGCGGCCACCAGCGCGCGGCCCCGCTCCAGCGGCCCGCGATCGCGATGCGGATGCCGATCAGGAACATGCCGACCATCGACAGCGGCCAGAAGGCGTCCAGGGCCAGGTACCAGGCCTCCTCGGCGTGCCCGGGCAGGAACGCCGCGCTCAGCGTGGAGAGGATCGCCAGGCTCAGCAGCACGTGCTCGAGGTGGAGGGCCGCGCGGGCCAGGCGGCCGGTGCCGATGGCGCCGGTCCACAGCTGGACGGTGACCAGGGCGACGAGCCCCAGCTGGAAGAGCAGCGCGGTCATCTCGTAGGCGAGGGCCTGCGAGCCGACGGTGGGGTCGATGCCGAAGGCCAGGATGCCGGCCGCCCATGCGGCCGAGCCGGTGGCGACGGCGATCCCGGCCCGGCGGACCGAGCGGACGGACGCGACCGGGCGGGCTGCCGGGGCGGCCGACCGCGGCGCCGCGGCGTCGGTGCGGGCGGGGGCGGGGGTGGTGCTGAGGGACATCTCGTCTCCCGGGTCGGGTGTCGCGGTGCCCTGTGCACCGCCTGGGAGAACCGTCTCGGGGCGCCGTCCCGGGCCACCAGGGCGCGCCGCCCTCCATCGCGTCCCCGTCGCCGTCCCGGGCGACACGGGACACCTGCCTCGTGCCCGGCGGGACACCGGCGGTGGAGGATCCCCCGCGTGCACGCGCAGGCCCCGGTGACCGGGCCCCCGGCGGGGGCGCCGGCTCCCCCGGCTCCCCTCCCCGAGCCCGCCCCGGGCGCTCCCTCCGCGCTGCGGGTGGCCGGGTGGTCGCTGGTCGCCGTCACCGTGGTCTCCGCCCTGGGGGCCGCCGTGCTCGACGTCCTCACCCCGGCCGCCGCCCACGCGGCCGCCGGGACGACGCCGGGCTGGATCGACGGCCTGCCCGGCGTCGGGCTCGCGGTCCCCGCCGCCCTGCTGCTGCGCCGCGCCCCGCGCAACGCCGTGTCGTGGGTGCTCGGCGGGACCGGACTGCTGTGGGCCGTCGACGGCCTGGCGTCGTCGTGGCTGACCCTCGCCGTCCGTGCGGACCCCGCACTGCCGGGCGCCACGCTGTCGTTCTGGTTCCTCAACCGGTTCGGTGCCTGGCTGCTGCTCGGGCTGCCCCTCCTGCTGCTGCTCTATCCCGACGGGCGCTAGCCCTCGGGCCGGTGGCGGCCGGCCGCCGCGCTCAGCCTGGCGGCGACCGCCCTCCTCCCGACGCTGCTGCTCGTGATGCCGTCGGAGATCGCCGACGAGCGGGCCGGCACCCGGACCCCGGACGTGTACCGCTCGCTCGACCTGGACCCGACGAGCCTGCCGCTGCCCGGATCGGTCGCCCTCCCGTTGCTGCGGCTGGCCTTCCCCGCGGCGCTGCTGGGCGTGGCGATCGCCGTCGCGGCGGTCGTCGCCCGGTACCGGCGGGCCGGCGGGGAGGACCGGCGGCGGATGCGCTGGCTGCTGTGGGCGGCCGTGGTCGACCTGCTGGTCGTGGCGACGACGGTCTTCGTGCCCGGGGACGAGGCGTCCCTCGCCCTGTCCGTCTCGGTCACGCTCACCGGCGCGGCGGTCGCCGTCGGCATCCTGCGGCCCCGCGCGGTCGACGTCGACCGGCTGCTCGGCGGCACGCTCGTCCACGGCGGCCTCGCCGTCGGCGTGGTGCTGCTCGACCTGCTGGTGCTCGCCGCCGCCGGCGCCCTGTTCGGCGACGCCCTCGGCCAGCGCGACGCCACGCTGCTCACCCTGCTGCTCGTCGCCGGCGTCTACGTGCCGCTGCGCGCGCCGCTGTGGCGGCTGGTCCGCCGCTGGGTGCTCGGCGAGCGCGAGGACCCCTACCGCGTCGTGTCCGGGCTGGCCGAGCGGCTGGAGCGCTCGGACGGTGCCGAGGAACAGCTCATGACGGTCGCCGCCGGCATCGCCGAGGCGTTCCGCACCCGCTACGTCGGCGTCGAGGTGGACTCCCCCGACGGCGGCCGGCTGGTCGCCGAGCACGGCACCCGCCCCGCCGCGGTGCAGTCGCTGCCGATCGCCTACCGCGGCGAGCAGGTCGGCCGGCTGCTGCTGCCCCGGGACGGCGTCCGCGCGCGGCTGGTCACCCGCGACGAGCGGCTGCTCGCCGACGTCGTCCGGCAGGCCGCCGCGGCCGCCCGCGCGGGCTCGCTGGCCGCGCAGCTGCAGGCCGGCCGCGAGCAGCTGGTCGCCGCCCGCGAGGAGGAGCGCCGCCGGCTGCGCCGGGACCTGCACGACGGGCTGGGTCCCTCGCTCGGCGCCGTGGTGCTGCGCATCGACACCGCCCGCAACCTCGCCGCCGCGCGCCCCGGGGACGCCGACCGGCTGCTGCGCCAGGCCCGCGACGACGTCTCCGCCGCGCTGGCCGACGTCCGCCGGCTCGTGCACGACCTGCGCCCGCCCGCGCTCGACGACCTCGGCCTGGCCGGGGCGGTGCGCCAGCAGGCCGAGCGGCTGCTCCCCCCGCCGGTCACGGTGACCGTGGACGCCGGCGGCCTGGCCGACCTGCCCGCCGCCGTCGAGGTGGCCGCCTACCGGATCGCGTCAGAGGCGCTGGCCAACGCGGCGCGGCACGCCGCCGCCTCCCGCGTGCGGGTCACGCTGGCCCGCGCGGACGGCGACCTCGTCGTCGCGGTGGCCGACGACGGCGTCGGGATCGCGCCGGACCGCGCCGCCGGCGTCGGGCTGGTGTCGCTCCGGGAGCGGGCCGCCGAGCTCGGTGGCCGCTGCACGGTGAGCTGCCCGCCCGACGGCGGGACCGAGGTGCGGGCGGTGCTGCCCGTGGAGGGAGGAGCGACCGGTGACCGAGCCCGATGAGCCGCTGCGGGTCGTCGTCGCCGACGACCACCCGGTCTACCGGGACGGGCTGGCCCTGCTGCTGGGCTCGGTGCCGGGCCTGGAGGTGGTCGGCACCGCGGCCGACGGCGCGGCGGCGGTCGAGGTGGTGCGCGAGCAGCTGCCCGACGACGTCGTGATGGACGTGCAGATGCCGGTGCTCGACGGCATCGAGGCCACCCGGCGGATCACGGCCGAGGCGCCGTCGGTGGGCGTGGTGGTGCTGACCATGAGCGAGGACGACGGGACGGTGTTCGCCGCCGTCCGCGCCGGCGCCCGCGGCTACCTGCTCAAGGGCGCCGACCAGGAGGAGGTGGTCCGCGCGATCACCACCGTCGCCTCGGGCGGGGCGGTGTTCGGCGCGGCGCTGGCCCGGCGGATCGCCGAGTTCTTCACCGCCGGACCCGCCGGGCCGGAGACGGCGTTCCCGCAGCTGACCGCCCGCGAGCGCGAGGTGCTGGAGCTGGTGGCCGCCGGGCGGTCGAACGCGCAGATCGCCGCGGTGCTGTACCTGTCGCCGAAGACGGTGCGCAACGTCGTCTCCAACGTGCTGACCAAGCTGCAGGTCACCGACCGCGCGCAGGCGATCGTGCGGGCGCGGGAGGCGGGCCTGGGCCGGTGAGGCGGGGAATCGGCCCGCGGCCCGGGTCGTTCCCCTGGGCATGACGACGTCCGCTTCGCAGCCGAAGGTGACCAGGACCGACGAGCAGTGGCGCGCCCAGCTGTCCCCGCAGGAGTACGCGGTGCTGCGCCAGGCCGGCACCGAGCGGCCGTGGACCGGGGAGTACGTCGACACGAAGACCGTCGGCGTCTACACCTGCCGGGCCTGCGGCGCCGAGCTGTTCCGCTCGCAGACCAAGTTCGACTCGCACTGCGGCTGGCCGTCGTTCTACGAGCCGTCGTCGGCGGACGACGTGGTGCTCCGCGAGGACCGCACCCACGGGATGGTCCGCACGGAGGTCCTCTGCGGCACCTGCCACAGCCACCTGGGCCACGTGTTCGACGACGCCCCGCAGACGCCGACCGGCGACCGGTACTGCATCAACTCCTTCTCCACCCGGCGGGGCCCCGCCGTGGGCTGAGCCCCCCGACACCCGCGTGAGGGCGGTCCCGGGGGCCCGGGTGCCCGCCCTCAGGCGCATCCCGGCGTCAGGCCAGGTCGCGGACCAGCTCGGCGACCGGCTTGCGCATGCCGGTGTAGAACGGCACCTCCTCGCGCACGTGCCGGCGGGCGCGGCTGGCGCGCAGGTCGCGCATGAGGTCGACGATGCGGTGCAGCTCGTCGGCCTCGAAGGCGAGCATCCACTCGTAGTCGCCCAGGCCGAACGAGGCGACGGTGTTGGCCCGCACGTCCGGGTAGGGCCGGGCCTGCATGCCGTGCTCCTTGAGCATGTCCCGCCGCTCCTCGTCGGGCAGCAGGTACCACTCGTAGGACCGCACGAACGGGTAGACGCAGACGTAGCGCCGCGGCTCCTCGTCGGCCAGGAACGCCGGGATGTGGCTGCGGTTGAACTCCGCCGGGCGGTGCAGCGCCATCTGGGACCACACCGGCTCCAGCGAGCGGCCGAGCTCGGTGCGGCGGAGCCGGGTGTAGGCCTCCTGCAGCGCCTCCGGGGTCTCGGCGTGCCACCAGACCATGAGGTCGGCGTCGGCGCGCAGGCCCGCGAGGTCGTAGGTGCCGCGGACGACGACGCCCTTGCCCGCCAGCTCCTCGAACAGCCCGGTGACCTCGTCGGCGGCGGCGGTGCGCCGGTCGTCGGCCAGCGGCCGGGCGAGCCGGAACACCGACCACATCGTGTAGCGGATGAGGGCGTTGAGCTCGTTGGCCCGCTTGCCGACGCTCTTGGTCTCCGTCTGCTCGCTCATGCCCCCATTGTCGCGCGGCCGGTCAGGAGCCGGCCGCGACGGCACTCACACCAGTGCCTCGACGGCCCGGCGCGCGCCGCGGATGCAGGCCGGCACGCCGACGCCGTCGTAGGCCGCGCCCGCGACCGCCAGCCCCGGCACTGCGGCGACGGCGTCGCGCACCGCCACCACCCGCTGCGGGTGGCCGACCAGGTACTGCGGCAGCCCGCCGCCCCAGCGCACCAGCCGCGCCTCCACCGGCTCCCGGCGCTCGAGGCCGAGCAGGTCGGCGACGTCGGCGACCACGGCGGCGGTCAGGTCGTCGTCGTCGCGCTGCAGCTGCACCTCGTCGCCGTAGCGGCCCACCGACGCGCGCACCCGCAGCAGCCCGTCGCCGGACAGGTGCGGCCACTTCGACGACGACACCGTCACGCCCTTGACCAGCCGCCCGGTCACCGGCGGGACGAGCAGTCCCGACCCGGCGTCGACCGGCTGGGCGGGGAACGCCATCGCGACCACGGCCATCGAGGCGTACGGGATGCCGCGCAGCGGCTCGACGGCGTCCGGCGCCACCCCGGCCAGCAGCCGCGCGGACTTCCCGGCCGGCGCGGTGACGATCACGGCGTCGGCCGCCAGCACCTCGGGCGCGGCGGTGGGCCCGACCGCCACCTCCAGCCGGCCGCCGGCGCGGCGGATCGCGTGCGCCGGCGTCCGCAGCCGCACCTGCGCGCCCGACGCCGCCACCAGTGCGGCGGGCAGCGCCCCGATCCCGTCGGCGACGGTGACGAAGACCGGCCCGTCGGCGTCGCCGCGGCTGCGGGCGCCGGCGTCCCGGGCGGCGACGGCCGCGGCCAGGACCGAGTCGGCGCGGGCGAGCTGCGCGGCCAGCGCCGGCATGGTCGCGGCCAGCGAGAGGTCGTCGGGGCGGCCGGCGTAGACGCCGCCGAGCAGCGGCTCGACCAGCCGGTCGACCACCTCGTCGCCCAGCCGCGCGCGCAGCAGCCCGCCGACGGAGACGTCGCCCTCCAGGCGCAGCGGCGGCAGCTCGGCCTCCGCGCGCACCCGGGCGACGCCGTCGGGGGTGAGCACGCCGGCCAGCCCGTCGGCCGACGTGGGCACACCCTGCACGGTGCCCGCCGGCAGCGGGTGGCGGCCGTCGGGGAGCACGATCGACGCCTGCGTGGTGCGCGGCGCGACCAGCCGGTCGGCCAGGCCCAGGTCCCCGACCAGTTCGACCGCCTCCGGCACGCGCGCCAGCACCGCCTCGGGCCCGGTGTCGTACCAGACGCCGGCGAGCTCGACCCGGTCGAGCTTGCCGCCGATCCGCCCGCCGGCCTCCACGACGACGACCTCGTCGCCGGGCCGCCGCCGGCGCCACTCGAACGCCGCGGTGAGCCCGGCGATGCCGGCCCCGACGACGACGACGCGGGCTGCCGGGGTGGCGGGGCGGGACGACATCACCGCGCCGTGAGCTCGTGCACCAGCTCGACGACGTGGGTGAGCACGCCGGGGTCGGTCTCGGGCAGCACGCCGTGGCCGAGGTTGAACACGTGCCCGCGGGCGGCGCGGCCCTGCTCGACGACGCGGCGGACCTCGCGGTCGACGGTCTCCCGGTCGGCCAGCAGCACGGCCGGGTCGAGGTTGCCCTGCAGGGAGCGCTGCGGCCCGACCCGGCGGGCGGCCTCGTCCAGCGGCACCCGCCAGTCGACGCCGACCACGTCGGCCCCGGCGTCGCCGATGAGCGCGAGGAGCTCGCCGGTGCCGACGCCGAAGTGGACGCGCGGCACGTCCCGGTCGCCGAGCCCGTCGAAGACCGCGCGCGAGTGCGGCAGGACCCGGGTGCCGTAGTCGGCGGCGGACAGCACGCCGGCCCAGGAGTCGAACAGCTGCACCGCGGACGCGCCGTTGTCGACCTGCACCCGCAGGAACGTGGCCGCCGAGACCGCCAGCCGGTCCAGCAGCCGGGTCCACGCCTCCGGCTCGGCGTACATGAAGGCCTTGGTGCGGGCGTGCTCCTTCGACGGGCCGCCCTCGATCAGGTAGGTCGCCAGCGTGAACGGCGCCCCGGCGAAGCCGATCAGCGGCGTCGGGCCGAGCTCGGCGACCAGCCGGCGCACCGCCGTCGCGAGGAACTCCAGCCGGTCGGGCTCGAGGTCGGGCAGCGCGTCGACGTCGGCGACGGTGCGCACCGGGCTGGCCACCACCGGCCCGACGCCGGGCTTGATCTCGACGTCCACCCCGGCCACCACCAGCGGCAGCACGATGTCGGAGAAGAGGATCGCGGCGTCCACGCCGTGCCGGCGGACCGGCTGCAGGGTGATCTCGGTGACCAGGTCGGGGTCCTGGCAGGCCTCGAGCATCGCGGTCCCGGCGCGCAGCGCCCGGTACTCCGGCAGCGACCGGCCGGCCTGCCGCATGAACCACACCGGCGTCCGGCCGACGGGGAGGCCGCGGGCGGCCCGCACGAGGTCCGAGTCGGCGGGGGACGGCGGGACGGCGGCTGCGGTGCTCACGACGCCCGATCCTCCCAGACCCCGCAGCGGCGGCGCGTCCGAGACAGACCGGGCCCGTGGCCCCTACCCTGCGAGCGTGGAGCCACACAGCCTGCCCGGGGACGGGGCCGGTGCGCGTGCGGGCTCCGGCGACGACCGGCCGGCCGCCTTCGTCGCGGGGCTGGAGTCCCTGGCGGCGGTGCGGGTGCGCCCCGAGGTCGTCCTCGAGACGATCCCGCCGCCGCAGCGCCTCGCGCCGTACGCGCACGCGCTGGCCGCGCGGGTCGTCGAGGGCGAGGGCGACGACGAGGTCGAGGTCGCCGTCGCCCGGTTCATCGTGCTGTACGACCCCGAGGGCCACGAGGCCTGGGACGGCACCACGCGCTGCGTCGGGTACCTGTCGGCGAGCACCGACGAGCACATGGTCGACGACGCGATGTTCTCCGAGGTCGCCTGGAGCTGGCTGACCGACGCCCTCCAGGAGTCCGGCGCGGCCTCGCACGCGCTCGGCGGCACCGTCACCCGCACCGCCTCGACCCGCTTCGGTGACCTCGCCGGTCCCGAGCACACGGTCGACGTCGAGCTCCGCGCCTCGTGGACCGCCGAGGACACCGCGATGGGCCGCCACCTCGACGCCTGGCTGCAGGTGCTCGCCAACGCGGCCGGGCTCCCGCCGCCGGGCGTCGCCCTGCTCGGTCCGTCCGGTCCGGTCCCCGGGACGCCCTGACCGCCCGCCCCCTGACCGGCGGGTCTCCCGCGGTCTCTACCATCGGAACCGACGGGACGCACTCCCCCGGGTCCGCGCCGCTCGGCCTGCACGCCCGGGAGCCGGCGGGACCGGTGGCGCGCACGGACGGGACGGCGGGTAGGTGGACGGCAACTGAGCACCGAGCCCCTCCCCCTCGACGGCCTGGAGACCGCCCCGGAGTCCGCTCCGGAGGCGCCCGCCCCGGTGCCCCTGCTGGCCCCGCGCGACGGGCTCCCGCCGGTCATCGACACCCCCGACGCGCTCGCCCGTTACGCCGACGCCCTGCACGCGGGCACCGGCCCGGTCGCCGTCGACGCCGAGCGGGCCTCCGGCTACCGCTACGGGCAGCGCGCCTACCTGGTCCAGCTGCGCCGCGCCGGCGCCGGCACCGGGCTGGTCGACCCCGTCCCGCTCGGGGACCTGTCCGCGATCCAGGACGCGATCGCCGACGCTGAGTGGGTGCTGCACGCCGCGAACCAGGACCTGCCGTGCCTGGCCGAGATCGGCATGGTCCCGAGCCGGGTGTTCGACACCGAGCTGGCCGCCCGCCTCGCCGGGCTGCCGCGGGTGGGGCTGGCCGCCGTCGTCGAGTCGCTGCTCGGGTACTCGCTGGTCAAGGGCCACTCGGCCGCCGACTGGAGCACCCGCCCGCTGCCCGAGGAGTGGCTGGTCTACGCCGCGCTCGACGTCGAGGTGCTCGTCGACCTCCGCGACGCGCTCGCCGCGCTGCTCGAGGAGCAGGGCAAGACCGAGTGGGCGCGGCAGGAGTTCGCCGCCGTCCTCGCCGCCGGGCCGCCGGCGCCGCGGCAGGACCCGTGGCGGCGCACCTCCGGCGTGCACGGACTGCGCAACCGCCGTCAGCTCGGCATGCTCCGCTCGCTGTGGGAGGCCCGCGACGACCTGGCCCGCCGGCGCGACGTCGCCCCCGGCCGGGTGCTGCCCGACGCCGCGATGGTCGCCGCCGTCCAGGCCGATCCGGGGAGCGAGGCCGCGCTGCTGGAGCTGCCGGTCTTCCGCGGCCGGGCCAACCGCCGGCTGGTGGGCACCTGGTTCGGGGCGCTGGCCCGCGGCCGGGCGCTGCCCGAGGCCGAGCTCCCGCCGCACAGCCGTCCCGGTGACGGGCCGCCCCCGGTCAACCGCTGGGCCGACCGCGACCCCGCTGCGGCCACCCGGCTGCAGACCGCGCGCAAGGCCCTCGCCGCCCTGTCGGAGGAGCTCAGCGTGCCGGTGGAGAACCTCCTCTCCCCCGACCTGGTGCGCCGGCTCATGTGGACCCCGCCCGAGCCGCGCGACGCCGAGACGGTGGCCGCGGCCCTGCGCGCCGGCGGCGCCCGCGAGTGGCAGGTCGGGCTCACCCGCGACCTGCTCACCGACGCGCTCTCCCGCGCCTGAACCCCTGTGACGACGGAGGGGCGGCCCCGGCGTGAGCCGGGACCGCCCCTCCGCGTGCGTTCGCGAGGCTAGTGCCCCGTGGCCGCGGCCCGCCGGCGGGCCAGCGCGTCGACGCTGGCGGCCAGCAGGAGGACTCCACCGGTGATGATGAAGTTCAGGTAGGCCTCGGTGCCCAGCAGGCCCAGGCCGTTGGCGATGATCGCCACGACCAGGCCACCGAGGACGGCGTCGCGCACCCGCCCCCGGCCACCGAAGAGGCTGGTGCCACCGATGACCGCGGCGCCGACGGCGTAGAGCAGCGTGTTGCCGCCGCCGGAGCCCGGCGCCACGGAGCCGAGGCGGGCGGCCGCGACGATGCCGCTGATCGCGGCCAGCGTGGAGCCGATCACGAAGACGCTCACGCGGATCTTCGTGACGTTGATGCCGGCGCGCCGGGACGCCTCCGCGTTGCCGCCGACCGCGTAGACGTGCCGGCCGAAGCCCGTCCGGCCGAGCACGAAGGTCAGGACCAGCAGCAGGATGACCACGAGCGGGATGGCGTACGGGATGCCGGCCAGCACCACACCGGGAGCCGGGGCGCGGTCGACGCTCAGCACCGCCGTCACCAGGACGACGACCGCGGCGATCACGCCGATCCGGACGAGCACCACCGCCAGCGGGGCGTGCGCCAGGTTCCTGGCCCGCTGGACGCGGAACCGGTTGAGCTGCAGCGCGGCGTACACGGCGATGGTCAGCAGGGCGAGGACCCAGCCGAGCACGACCGGCACGTTCTTGTCGCTGATCGCCGAGATCACCGGGTCGCGCACCGGCACCGTGCCGCCCTCGCCGATGAGCCGCAGGGTGAAGCCCTGCCAGCCCAGGAACAGCGCGAGGGTGACGACGAACGACGGGATGCCGACCAGCCCGACGAGGCTGCCGGTGAACAGGCCGATGACCACGCCGGTGGCGATCGCCGCCAGGACCGCGACCCACCACGGCGACCCGGCGTCGGCGAGCAGCTTGGCCATGACCGCGGCGCAGACGCCGCTGACCACACCGGCGGACAGGTCGATCTCACCCAGCAGCAGGATGAAGACCAGGCCCATCGCCAGGATGATGATCGGCGCGGCCTGGTCGGCCAGGTTGGCCATGTTCCGCGGGGTCAGGAACGTCTCCGGCCGCAGCGCGAAGAACAGCAGCCCGAGGACGACGATGCCGAGGACGGCCGGCAGCGCCCCGAGGTCACCGCCGCGGACGCGGTCGAGGTAGGCCCGGACGGTCGCGCCGAGGGTGTCCGCGCCGCGGTCGGCCTCGAAGCCCGACGGGGCCCCGCCCGGCTCCTGCGAGCTGGTCGGCTTGGAGATGGTGCTGGACACGGGTCAGACCTCCACGGCCGCGGCGTCGGCGGGTGCGATGCCCAGGTTGCCCGACCGGCCCGCCGTGATGAGCTCGATCACCTGGGGGCGGTCGACCTGCGAGATCGGCACGTCGGCCGCCATCCGGCCCAGGTACAGGGCGGCGACGCGGTCGGCCACCTCGAAGACGTCGACCATGTTGTGGCTGATGAAGACCACGGCGTGGCCGGTGTCGGCCAGCCGCCGGACCAGGTCGAGCACCTGCCGGGTCTGCGCGACGCCGAGGGCGGCGGTCGGCTCGTCGAGGATGACGAGCTTGGACTCCCAGAGCACGGCCTTGGCGATGGCGACCGTCTGGCGCTGACCGCCGGAGAGGCTGGAGACCAGTTGGCGCACGGACTTGAGGGTCCGGACGGAGAGCTTGCTGAGGGTCTCCCGGGCGGCGACCTCCATGGACGTCTCGTCGAGGAGCATGCCGCTCTTGCGCTCGCGCCCGAGGAACATGTTCTGGACGACGTCGAGGTTGTCGGCCAGGGCGAGGTCCTGGTAGACGACCTCGATGCCGAGGGCGGCGGCCTCGCGCGGCCCGCTGACCGTGACCGGCCGGCCCTCGAAGAGGAACTCGCCGGAGTCGATGGCGTGGATGCCGGCGATGGACTTGATGAGCGTGCTCTTGCCCGCCCCGTTGTCGCCGACGAGCGCGGTGACCTGTCCGGGGTAGACCTTCATGTGCACGTCGTGCAGGACCTGGATGGCACCGAAGCTCTTGTTGACGCCGCGGAGTTCCAGGGTGGGGGTGCCGTCCTGGGGACGGTCGGTGGGAGCGGACACACCGGGCCTCTCGTCGCGCTGGTGGGGCTGAGGCAGCAGCCGCCGGGGCGTCCCATCATGGGCGCCCCGGCGGCCGGTGACCACTACGAGATGCCGAGCTCCTGGCACGCGGCGGCGAAGTCGCCGGTGCACAGCTCCTCGGCGCTGACGAACTCGTCGTCCACGACGTCCTTGACGTTGTCGCGGAAGATCGAGACCGGGGTCAGCAGGACCGACGGGACCTCGCGGCCGCCCTCGGTGTCCTCGACGGTGCCGGTGGTCTCGCCCTCCTCGCCGTTGAGCAGCGAGACGGCCAGCTCGGCCAGCGCGTTGGCCTCCTCGCGGACCGACTTGTAGACGGTCATGCACTGGTCGCCGGCGAGGATGTTCTGGAGACCCTCGACGGAGGCGTCCTGGCCGGTGACGTTGGACGCGCCCGCGGCGTTGTTGCGGCCGAGGATCTGGATCACCGAGTTGGCGAGACCGTCGTTGGCCGCGACCACGCCCTGGATGTTGCCGCCGGCCTGGGTGTACATCTGCTCGAAGATCGTCGCGGCCTCCTGGTTGTCCCAGTCGGGCACGGCCTGCTCGGCGACCTGCGTGTACTGCGTCAGCGGGTCGAGCACCTCGTGGGCGCCCGCCGAGAACAGCGTCGCGTTGTTGTCGTCCGGCGAGCCGTTGAGGAACGCGATGTTGCCCTGCGCGACGCCGTTGGCCTCGAGGCACTGCTGCAGGCCCTGGCCCTGCAGACGCCCGACCTCGGTGTTGTCGAAGGAGACGTAGTACTCCGCCGAGCCACCGAGGGTGAGCCGGTCGTAGTCGATCGTCTGGACGCCCTCGGCGGCCGCCTGCTCCTGGATCTGCGCACCGGAGGCCGAGTCGAGGTTGACGATCGCGAGGACGGTGGCGCCCTCGGTGATCATCTGCTCGGCGATGGTCGCCTGCCGCTGGGCGTCGCCCTCGGCGTTCTGGATGTCGTACTCGACGCCGGCCTCCTCGAAGGCCGCCTCGAGGTAGGGGCGGTCGAAGTTCTCCCACCGCACCGAGGACTCGGTGTCGGGGAGGATCACGCCGACCTTGCCGGCGGCCTCGCCGCCACCGCCGCCGCCGCTGCCGCTGTCGCCGCTGTCACCGCTGTCGCTGCCACACGCAGCGAGGCTGAAGACCAGGGCGGCCGCCAGGGCCGTCATCGTGGTGCGCCGTCGCGCCATGGATGGGTCCACCGTTCCGTCGGGAATCTGCAGAAGTGCGGCGGCCAATATGCGCCCCGGGTCACACGGGTGGCAAGCCCGGGTCGGTGGCGTTGCCGGACCGTGACCTCCGTGCGGGTGAGCCTCCCGCACCCCGGTGCCCTCCGGGGAGCGGGTCGCCGTCGCAGCAGCGGTTACCGACCGGTAACTTCACCTGCGCCGTCCCCGTGCCCGGGCCGGCTCCCCCTGCTGCGGAGGTCCCATGTCCCGCTCGCTGCGTGAGGTCGTCTTCGTCGACGGCGTGCGCACCCCCTTCGGCAAGGCCGGCCCGAAGGGCGTCTACGCGGAGACGCGCGCCGACGACCTGGTCGTGCGCGTGATCCGCGAGCTCCTGCGCCGCAACCCGGCGCTGCCGGCCGACCGGGTCGACGAGGTGGCCATCGCCGCCACCACCCAGATCGGCGACCAGGGCCTGACCATCGGCCGCACCGCCGCGCTGCTCGCCGGGCTGCCGAAGTCGGTCCCCGGCTACGCGATCGACCGGATGTGCGCCGGCGCGATGACCGCCGTCACCACCACCGCCTCGGGCATCGCCTTCGGCGCCTACGACGTCGCCATCGCCGGCGGGGTCGAGCACATGGGCCGCCACCCGATGGGCGAGGGCGCCGACCCGAACCCGCGGTTCTTCAGCGAGAAGCTCGTCGACAGCTCGGCGCTGGTCATGGGCTCCACCGCGGAGAACCTGCACGACCGCTTCCCGCACCTGACGAAGGAGCGCGCCGACGCGTTCGCCCTGGCCAGCCAGCAGAAGTACGCCAAGGCCGTCGCCAACGGGCAGATCGGCCCGGAGCTGGTGCCGGTCGCGACCCGCTCGGCCGAGCACGGCTGGGGCCTGGCCACCGCCGACGAGCCCCCGCGGCCGAACACCACCCTCGAGGGCCTGGCGACGCTCAAGACGCCGTTCCGCTCGCACGGGCACGTGACCGCCGGCAACGCCGCGGGCCTCAACGACGGCGCCACCGGCTGCATCCTCGCCGCCGAGGACGTCGCCGCGGAGCTGGGCCTGACCGCCGGCATGCGGCTGGTCGGCTACGGCTTCGCCGGCGTCGAGCCCGAGGTGATGGGCGTCGGGCCGGTCCCCTCGACCGAGCGCGCACTGGCCCGCACCGGCCTGACCATCGGGGACATCGGGCTGTTCGAGCTCAACGAGGCCTTCGCCGTCCAGGTGCTGGCCTTCCTCGACCACTTCGGCATCGCCGACGACGACGAGCGGGTCAACCCCTGGGGCGGTGCCATCGCCGTCGGCCACCCGCTGGCCTCCTCCGGCGTCCGCCTGATGACCCAGCTGTCGCGGCAGTTCGCCGAGCGCCCCGACGTCCGGTACGGCCTGACCGCCATGTGCGTGGGCCTGGGCATGGGCGCCACCGTCATCTGGGAGAACACCGACTGGGAGGGTGCGGCCAAGTGAGCGAGCTCGCGAGCGAACCGATGAGCACAGCACCTGCGGTCACGCAGCCGACGAGCGCCAGCGAGGAGTGCAAGTGACCGCCGTCTTCGAGAACGAGGTCGTGACCACCGCCAGGGTGCGGTACGTGCGGGTGCCGGGCCTGGCCGGCGAGGTCGCTCTGATCACGATCGACAACGGGCACGACCACACCCGGCCGTCCACCTTCGGTCCCGGCGGGCTCGCGTCCCTGGACGCGGCGCTGGACGAGATCGCCGCCCACTCCCCCGCCCCCGTGGCGATCGGCGTGACCGGCAAGCCGTTCGTCTTCGCCGTGGGCGCGGACCTGTCCGGAGTCCCGTCGGTGACCTCCGCCGAGGCCGCGCGCGAGATCGCCGAGACCGGCCACCGGGTGTTCCGGCGGCTCAAGGACGCCGGCGTCCCGACGTTCGCGTTCGTCAACGGCGCGGCGCTCGGCGGCGGCCTGGAGCTGGCGCTGCACTGCACCTACCGGACGATCGCGAGCACCGCCGTCGTCGCCTTCCCCGAGGTCTTCCTCGGGCTGGTGCCCGGCTGGGGCGGCACGCAGCTGCTGCCGGACCTGATCGGCATCGACCCGGCGGTCACCGTGATCGTCGAGAACGCGCTGGCGCAGAACAAGGTCACCTCCGGCCCGCGGGCGGCGAAACTGGGGATCGCCGACGCGCTGTTCGAGCCCGCCGACTTCCTCGAGCGGTCGCTGGAGTGGGCCGCCGCCGTCCTCACCGGCGACGTCACGGTGTCCCGGCCCGAGGTCGACCGGTCCGGCTGGGACGCCGCGATCGAGCGGGCCCGCGGCATCGTGGCCGCGCGCACCCGCAACGCCTCCCCCGGCGCGCTGCGCGCCGTCGAGCTCCTCGACCTGGCCCGCAACGGCGTCGAGGGCGAGGCGTTCACCGCCGGCACCGCCGCCGAGGACCAGGCGCTCACCGACCTGCTCATGAGCGACGAGCTGCGCGCCTCGCTCTACTCGTTCGACCTGGTCAACAAGCGCGCCAAGCGGCCGGCCGGCGCGCCGGACAAGGGCCTGGCGCGGAAGGTCACCAAGGTCGGCGTCGTCGGTGCGGGGCTCATGGCCTCGCAGCTGGCGCTGCTGTTCGTGCGCCGGCTCGAGGTGCCCGTCGTCCTCACCGACGTCGACCAGGCCCGCGTGGACAAGGGCGTCGGCTACGTGCACGGCGAGCTGGAGAAGCTCGCCGCCCGCGGCCGGCTCTCCCCCGACGAGCTGAACCGGCTCACGGGCCTGGTCACCGGCGCGCTGGACAAGGCCGTCTTCGCCGACGCCGACCTCGTCGTCGAGGCCGTGTTCGAGGAGATGTCGGTCAAGCAGCAGGTGTTCGCCGAGGTGGAGGCCGTCGTCTCCCCCGAGTGCGTGCTCGCCACCAACACCTCGGCGCTGTCGGTGACGGAGATGGCCTCCAAGCTCGAGCACCCCGAGCGCGTGGTCGGCCTGCACTTCTTCAACCCGGTGGCGGTCCTGCCGCTGCTGGAGGTCGTGCGCGCCGAGCAGACCGACGACGCGACCCTCGCCACCGCCTTCGCCGTCGGCAAGGCGCTGAAGAAGTCCTGCGTGCTGGTCGCCGACGCCCCGGCGTTCGTCGTCAACCGGTTGCTCACCCGCTTCCTCGGCGAGGTCACCGCGGCCGTCGAGCAGGGCACGCCGGTGGCCGTCGCCGACCGGGCGCTGGACCCGCTGGGCCTGCCGATGACGCCGTTCGAGCTGCTCACGCTGGTCGGCCCGCCGGTCGCCCTGCACGTGGCCGAGCGGATGCACGAGGCCTTCCCCGACCGGTTCGCCGTCGGCGAGGGGCTGCGGAGGATGGTCGAGCTGGGCAAGACCAGCGTCTGGTCCGAGCCCGGCGTCGTCGACCCCGACCTCGCCGGCATCGACGCGGGCGACGCGCCGCTGACCGAGGACGAGGTCCGCGACCGCGCCGTGCGGGCGCTGGCCCAGGAGATCCGGCTGATGCTCGACGAGGGCGTCGTCCAGGCCGTGCAGGACATCGACCTGTGCATGGTGCTGGGCGCCGGCTGGCCGTTCTGGCTCGGTGGGATCTCCGCGTACCTCGACCGCACCGGCGTCTCGGAGAAGGTGACCGGCCAGCGGTTCCTGCCGCGCGGGGTGGCCGGCCTCCCCGCCTGAGGGCGCTGACGACAGACGGCCCGGGCCCCCGCACGGGGCCCGGGCCGTCTGTCGTCTCCGGTGCGGCGCCCGGACCTCGCGCCGTGGTGCCCGACGGGTCAGCGGAACTCGCGGGTGAGGCTCTCGATGGTGCGGTCGACCGAGGCGACCTCGACGTGCGAGGTGCCGCTGGTGAGGACGGGTCTCCTCCGGCTACTGCTGGGCGCCGTCCACGGGCTCGGCGGTCAGCTGCTGCTCGGCCCGCTCGGTGAGCACCGCGGTCCACTCGGCGATCCGGCGGGCGACGTCCTGCTCGGTCAGGCCGCAGTCGGCCAGCACCTGGCCCCGGCTGCCGTGCTCGAGGAACGCCTGCGGCAGGCCCAGCGCGCGCACCGGGACGTCGTGCTGCCGGTCCTGCAGCGCCTGCGACAGCGTCGTGCCGACGCCGCCGGCCCGGCCGCCGTCCTCCACGGTGACGACCAGCCGGTGCGCGGCGGCCATCTCGACGAGCTCGTCGGAGACCGGGAGCACCCAGCGCGGGTCGACCACCGTCACCTCGATGCCGTGGTCGGCGGCCCGCTCCGCGGCGGCCAGGCACATCGGCACCATCGCGCCGACGGCGACCAGCAGCACCTCGCGTTCCCCGCGCCGCAGCACGTCGACCGGGCCGCGCCGCTCCAGGGCCGGGATGTCCAGCGGCGGCGGCCCCTTGGGGAAGCGGACGACGGTCGGCGCGTCGGTGACGGCGACCGCCTCGCGCAGCGCCTCGCGCAGGGTCGGCTCGTCGCGCGGCGCGGCCATGTGCAGCCCCGGCACGACCGAGCAGATCGACATGTCCCACATGCCGTTGTGCGAGGCGCCGTCGGTGCCGGTGACCCCGGCCCGGTCGAGGACGACGGTGACCGGCTGGCGGTGCAGCGCGACGTCCATGAGCAGCTGGTCGAAGGCCCGGTTGAGGAAGGTCGCGTAGACCGCCACGACCGGGTGCAGCCCGCCCATCGCCATGCCGGCCGCGCTGGTGAGCGCGTGCTGCTCGGCGATCCCGACGTCGTAGGTCCGCTCGGGGAAGCGCTCGGCGAAGGCGGCCAGACCGGTCGGGTGCAGCATCGCCGCGGTCACCGCGACGACGTCGGCCCGCTCGGCGCCGATGCGCACCAGCTCGTCGGAGAACGCCGTCGTCCAGTCGCGGGCGACCGCCGGGCTGGCGCCGCTGTCGGGGTCGAAGACGCCGGTGGCGTGCCAGGCGTCGATCTGGTCGGTCTCGGCCGGCGGGTAGCCGAAGCCCTTGGTGGTGACCGCGTGCACGATCACCGGGCGGCCGAACGACCGCGCCCGGCGCAGCGCGGACTCCAGGACCTCGACGTCGTGCCCGTCGACCGGGCCGACGTACTTGAGGCCGAGGTCCTCGAACATGCCCTGCGGCGCCAGGACGTCCTTGACGCCCTTCTTGAGGCCGTGCAGCGCGTCGTAGAGCGCGGAGCCGACGACCGGGGCCTTGTGCAGGGCCTGACGGATGGCCAGCAGCGCCTGCTCGTAGCCCGGCCGCAGCCGCAGGCCCGCCAGCGCGTCGGCGACGCCGCCGATGGTCGGCGAGTAGGAGCGGCCGTTGTCGTTGACGACGATGACCACCGGCCGGTCCTGGGCGGCGGCGATGTTGTTGAGCGCCTCCCAGGCCATACCGCCGGTCAGCGCGCCGTCGCCGACCACGGCGACGACGGGGCGCTTGTCACCGCGGACGGCGAAGGCCTTGGCCAGCCCGTCGGCGTAGGACAGCGCGGTCGAGGCGTGGCTGTTCTCGACCCAGTCGTGCTCGCTCTCGGTGCGGCTCGGGTAGCCCGACAGCCCGCCGCGCTGGCGCAGCCGGTCGAAGCCCTCGACCCGGCCGGTCAGCATCTTGTGCACGTAGGCCTGGTGACCCGTGTCGAACACGATCGGCTCGTGCGGGGACTCGAAGACCCGGTGCAGCGCGATGGTGAGCTCGACGGTGCCGAGGTTCGGCCCGAGGTGGCCGCCGGTGCGGGCGACGCTGGTGACCAGTGCGTCACGGATCTCCGCGGCCAGCGCGGGCAGCTGCTCGGGGGGCAGGGCCCGGAGGTCTGCGGGGTCGCGGAGCGAGCGCAGGAGCGACACGGGGCGGCGGTGTCCTCTCTGTCGGCGGCGGGGCACGGCCCTCCGACGGCCGCCGACCCACTGTAGTCGCGCGGCGGCGCGGACCTCCTGTCGAGCCGGACCCGAGACGGGACGGTTCCGTCACCCTCGACACGCCGCACCCCGCTCACCCGGCCGATGCGGCTCCCTTCCGTCGGTGATTGACAGAACGCGGGCGCGCTCGCACGATGCCCGGCATGGACCCCCGCCCGTGGCTGCCCGATGTCACGGGCCCCTCGCGGCGGCTGGTCGAGGCGCTGCGGGTGAGCGGCCCCTCGACGCGGGCGCAGCTGGTGGAGCGGACCGGGCTCTCCCGCGCCACGGTGTCCGGCTACGTGGCCGACCTCGTCGACCGCGGCCTGGTGGCTCCCGCCGACGACGCGGGGGCGGTCGAGACCGGCGGCCGGCCCGCGCGGCTGGTGCACCTGACCCGGCGGGCCGGTGTCGTCGTCGGGGTCGACATCGGGCGCACCCACGTCCGGGTCGCGGTGGCCGACCTCTCGCACGAGATCGTCGGCGAGGAGACCACCACGCTGCCGGTCGCCGACCTGGACTCCGACGCGGTCCTCGACACCGTGGCGGGACAGGTGCGGGCCGAGCTGCGGCGGGCCGGCGCGTGCACCGAGGACGTCGCCGGCGCGGTGGTCGGCCTGCCGACGCCGGTGGTCGGCCGGGCGGCGAGCGCGCGCGGCACCGTGGCGCGGTCGAACATCCTGCCGACCTGGTCGGGCCGGACGCCGGCGCCGGCGCTGCAGGAGCGGCTCGGCGTCCCGGTCATCGTGGAGAACGACGCCAACCTGGGCGCCGTCGCCGAGGTCCGCTGGGGCGCCGGCCGCGGCTCGCGCGCCACCCTCTACCTGAAGATGGCCACCGGCGTCGGCGGCGCGCTGGTCATCGACGGCGACCTGCTGCGCGGCGTCACCGGCACCGCCGGCGAGATGGGCCACGTGAGCCTGGACCCGACCGGCCCGCTGTGCCGCTGCGGCAACCGCGGCTGCCTGGAGCTCACCGCCGGCGGCACCGCCCTGCTGCGGGCCGTCCAGACCGCCGCCCCCCACTACACCGACCTGCGGTCGCTGGTGGCCGGCGCCCAGGACGGCGACCAGGCCTGCCGGCGGCTGATCGCCGACGCCGGGTCCTCGGTCGGCTTCGTGCTCGGCGGCCTGGTCAACGTGCTCAACCCCGACCGCATCGTCGTCGGCGGCGAGCTGGGCACGGCCGGCGACCTGCTCGTCGACCCGCTGCGGCGGGCGCTCGAGCAGTCCGCCATCCCCGCCGCGGCCGAGCAGCTGACCGTGGTCCCCGGCTCCCTCGGGGCCCGCGCGGAGGTGCTCGGCGCGCTGGCGGTCGCGCTCCGGGAGGCCGACCGGCTGACCGGCTAGGGCCCCGGGGGCCCGCGGACGACGACCGGGCCCCCGGGTGCCGCTCTACAGGCGGGGGACCCAGACTTCGCCGCGCAGCGCCCCGGCGACCACCTCGACGCCGCGCGCCGCCGCGGCCAGCCGCGCGCCCTCCCGCTCGTAGGCGGCGACGGCGGCCTCGATGGCGTCCGGCGGCAGGTGGTCGGCCAGCTCGACGCGCACCGTGCGCCAGCCCGCCCGCGCCGCCTCCAGGCCGGCCGCGACGTGGTCGCCGGCGAACCGCGCGAGCAGCAGCGGGTAGCGGCGCAGCACCGCGTGGGCGCGGTAGTCGGGCGGGACGAGGTCGAACAGCCAGGCCACCGCGGAGCGCTCCCAGTCGGGCGCGCCCGGGGGCCGCACCTGCTCCGGCCAGCCCGGAGGGACGCTCGCACCCACGACCGGCATCCTGCCGCAGGTCGAACACGTGTTCGACCGGGGGCGCGCCGTCGTCACCCGGTCGTGATCACCGACGCCCCCGGCCCCCTGCAGGGTCCCGCCGCGAGCCCGTGAGTGGCGGGGGGCAGGGGGTCCCTCTCAGTCCTTCTGGCGCTTCAGCCAGAACTGCTCGAAGCCCCAGGTGCCCGCGCCGCTGGAGTGGTAGCTGACCAGCTCCCAGCCCTCGCCGCCGAGCCGGTTGAGCACCGAGCTGGTGTCCCCCTGCTGCCGCTCCAGTGAGCCGCCGGGCAGCTTGACGCTCACCCCTGCGCGCTGCGACTCGGTGTCGTTGGCCGTGATGACCGAGGCGTACTCCCAGGTGGTCACGGAGAGCACCGTAACGAAGGCCCCGGATCAGTCGCCCGGCACCAGCAGGGCGACGCACTCCACGTGCGCGGTCATCGGGAAGGCGTCGAAGGCGCGCAGGGCGGCCGGGCGGTACCCCGCGCCGGCGAAGGCGGCGACGTCGCGGCCCAGCGACGCCGGGTCGCAGGCGACGTAGACGACGGCGCGCGCCCCGGTGCCGGCCAGCACCCGGCTCACCGCGGCGCCGGCCCCGGCACGCGGCGGGTCGAGCACCACGACGTCGGGGACGCCGCCGAGCTCGTCGAGCAGCCCGGTGAGCCCGTCGGCGTCCACCTCGCCCTGCCACACCTCGGCCTGCGGCAGGTCGCCCAGGTTGACCTCCGCCGCGGCGCACGCGTCGGCGTCGGCCTCCACGCACACCACCCGGCCGGACTCCCCCACCCCGGGCGCCAGGGCGCCGCCGAACAGGCCGGCGCCGGCGTACAGGTCGAGCACGGTCTCCCCCGGCCGCACGCCGGCCAGCGCGGACACCGCGCCCACGAGCGCGTCGGCGGCCGACTCGTGCACCTGCCAGAAGCCGGTGCCCTCGACCTCCCAGTCCCGTCCGGCGGCGTGCCGCCCGGCCCGCCCGGCCGGCTCGGCGGGGACGTCGTCGCCCGGCCGCAGGACGCGGGTCGACGTCGGCACGCCGCGGCGGTCCAGCCGCGTGGTGGTCACCGTGCCCGCCGAGTCGACGGCGACGTCCACCGCCCCGGCGCCCGGCCAGCGCCGCGACAGCACCGCCCGCGCGGCCGGCTCGACGGTGATCGGGCAGTCGTCGAGGACGTGCACGTCGTGCGAGCGGTGCCGGCGCAGCCCGGGCGCCCCGTCCCGGCCGACGGCGAACCGCGCCCGCGACCGCCAGCGCAGCGGCCCGCCGGGCAACGCCTCGACGGTGAGCCCGGCCAGCACCGGGTCGGCGGCGTCCAGCCCACCGAGCCGGGTGAGCTGCTCGCGGACGACGTCGGCCTTGAGCCGCCGCTGACCCTCCCAGGAGACGTGCTGCCAGTCGCAGCCGCCGCAGCGCCCCGGGCCGCTGTGCGGGCAGGGCCGCTCCACCCGGTCGGGCGCGGCCTCGAGCACCTCGACGGCGTCGGCGCGGCAGTACCCGGGCTGGCGGTCCTCGGTGACCCGGACGACCACCCGCTCTCCGGGCAGCGCGTGCCGGACGAACACCACCCGGCCCTCGTGCCGGGCCACGCAGTGCCCGCCGTGCGCGACCGGGCCGACGGTCACCTCGAACTCCCGGCCGGTCCAGCCGGCGCCCCGGTCGGGCCGGGGCGGCGGGGCCGCCCGCCGGGGAGTGCGCCGCCTATCCATACGGCGTGGCCTCGACCTGGTCGTCGGTGAGGCCGCGGCGCAGGTCGCCGGGCATGGGGCCGGCGCGGCGGTCGTCCTCGTCGCCGCGGCCGATGGAGCTCTCCAGCTGCCACGGCACCGTCGTGATCATGACGCCGGGCTGGAACTGCAGCCGGGCGCGCAGCCGCAGTGCGCTCTGGTTGTGCAGCACGTTCTCCCACCAGTGGCCGACGACGTACTGCGGCACGAACACGATGACCAGCTCGCGCGGGCTGTCCCGGCGGATGCCCTTGACGTAGTCGACGACCGGCCGGGTGATCTCCCGGTACGGCGACTCGAGCACCGTCAGCGGCACCGGGACGTCGTAGCGCTCCCAGTCCGCCTGCAGCGAGCGGGTGTCGCCCGGGTCGACGTTGACCGTCAGCGCGGTGAGCTCGTCGGGGCGGGTGGCGCGGGCGAAGGCCAGCGCCCGCAGCGTCGGCTTGTGCACCTTGGACACCAGCACGATCGCGTGCACCTTGCTGGGCAGCAGGCGGGCGTCGGTGTCGGGGACCAGCTGCTCGGCGACGTGCGAGTAGTGCCGGTTGATCGCCTTCATGAGCAGGAACAGCACCGGCATCACGAGGATGACCAGGTACGCGCCGCGGGTGAACTTCGTGACCACGATGATCAGCAGGACGACGGTAGTGAGGCTGCCGCCGATGGTGTTGATCACCTGGGAGCGGCGCATCCGCCGCTTCTCGGCCGCGTCGCCCGACAGCCGGATCTCCCGGTTCCAGTGCCGGACCATGCCCCACTGGCCGATCGAGAAGCTGGTGAAGACCCCGACGATGTACATCTGGATCAGCCGGTTCGGGTCGGCCTCGAAGGCGAGGATCAGCAGCGCCGCGAAGCCGGCCAGCAGCAGGATGCCGTTGCTGTAGACGAGCTTGTCGCCGCGGGTGTGCAGCTGGCGGGGCAGGAACCGGTCCTGCGCGAGCACCGAGCCCAGCAGCGGGAAGCCGTTGAAGGCGGTGTTGGCGGCGAGGACGAGCACCAGCGCGGTGGCCGCCTGGATGTAGAAGAAGCCGACCGACTGGTCGCCGCCGAAGGTGGCCGCGGCGAGCTGGGCGATGACCGTGCGCTGGGGGTCGGTCTCGCAGTCGCCCGGGAAGCCGATGAGGTCGCAGGTGTTCTCGGCGTAGCGGACGTCGCCGAACAGGGCGAGCGCGGTGACGCCGGCGAACATGGTCGCGGCGATCCCGCCCATGAGCGCGAGCGTCGTCGCGGCGTTCCTCGACTTCGGCGGGCGGAACGCCGGGACGCCGTTGGCGATGGCCTCGACGCCGGTCAGCGCGGTGCACCCGGAGGCGAAGGCGCGCAGCGCGAAGAACACCAGCGCGACGCCGCCGAGGTCGTCGTAGCCCGCCTCGGGCAGCACCGACCAGCCGGCGCTCTCGGCGATGACCGGGGAGTCGGTGAAGAAGTCCCGGATCAGCCCGGTGACGATCATGACCATGATCCCGGCGACGAACAGGTACGTCGGGACGGCGAAGGTCTTGCCCGACTCCCGCACCCCGCGCAGGTTGGTCGCCGCCAGCAGCGCGACCAGCCCGACGGCGATGAGCACGCGGTGCTCGTTGAGCGCGGGGAACGCCGAGATGATGTTGTCGGTGCCCGCCGACACGGACACGGCCACGGTGAGCACGTAGTCGACCAGCAGCGCGCTGGCGACGGTCAGCCCGGCGAACTGGCCGTGGTTCTTCATCGCGACCTCGTAGTCGCCGCCGCCCGAGGGATAGGCGTGCACCACCTGGCGGTAGGACAGCACGACGGTCACCAGCAGCAGCACGACGACGACGGCCAGCCACGGCGCGAGGAACAGGAACGCGGTGCCGGCCAGCGTCAGGACGATCAGGATCTCCTGGGTGGCGTAGGCCACGGAGGAGAGCGGGTCGCTGGCGAAGATCGGCAGGGCCAGGGACTTCGGGAGCAGGGACTCCCCCGCACGGTCGCTGCGGACCGGCCGGCCGACGACGAGCCGTTTGGGGAGTTGTCCGAGGTCGGACAGCTTGGGCACGGCGGCGATGGTACGGACGCGGGGGCACCCGGTGCCGTCCCGCGTCGGGCGCCCCGCCCGGAGGGGGCACGCCGTCCGGGCGCACCCCCGGACCGCCCGCGCACGGGTGTAGCTTCGCGCCCTGGACCGCGGGCGGACGGCGCCCGTGCGAGGCATCCGGGAGCGACACGTGCACGTGGTCGTCATGGGCTGCGGCCGTGTCGGCTCGGCCATCGCGCGACGGCTGGAGCAGATCGGCCACAGCGTCGCGGTGATCGACCAGGACCCGGAGGCCTTCCGCCGGCTCGGGCCCGAGTTCACCGGCCGGCAGGTGACCGGCCTGGGCTTCGACCGGCAGGTGCTCCTCGACGCCGGCATCGACTCCGCCGGCGCCTTCGCCGCGGTCAGCAGCGGCGACAACTCGAACATCATCAGCGCGCGCGTGGCGCGGGAGACCTTCGGCGTCCAGCACGTCGTCGCCCGGATCTACGACTCCAAGCGCGCCGAGGTGTTCGAGCGGATGGGCATCCCGAGCGTCGCCACCGTGCCGTGGACGGTGAACCGGCTGCTGCGCGAGCTGCTGTCGGTGAAGGTCAGCGAGATCTGGCGGGAGCCCACCGGCCGGGTGCTGCTGATGCGGGTGACCGTCACCGACGGCTGGGTGGGCCGCAAGCTCTCCGAGCTCGAGGCCGCCTCCGGCGCCCGGGCCGCCTGGCTGGTCCGCTTCGGGGAGGCGCAGCTGCCCACCTCCTCCACCGTGCTGCAGGACGGCGACCAGCTCGTCGTCGCGGCCACCGACGAGATCTCCGACCGCGTGCACCAGACGGTCGAGCACCCCGAGGGGAGCAGGGCCTGATGCGCGTGGCCATCGTGGGCGCCGGGGCGGTCGGCCGCTCCATCGCCGGGGAGCTGCTCAACAACGGGCACACCGTGATGCTCATCGAGAAGGACGGCCGCAAGGTCCGCACCCGCGCGGTGCCGGGCGCGGAGTGGGTCCAGGCCGACGCCTGCGAGGTCTCCTCGCTCGAGGAGGCCCAGCTGGCCACCTGCGACGTCGTCGTCGCGGCCACCGGCGACGACAAGGCCAACCTCGTCGTCTCGCTGCTGGCCAAGACCGAGTTCGCGGTCAACCGCGTCGTCGCCCGGGTCAAGGACCCGCGCAACGAGTGGCTCTACACGGAGGCCTGGGGCGTCGACGTCGCCGTCTCCACCCCGCGGGTGCTCGCCGCGCTGGTCGAGGAGGCGGTGACCGTCGGCGACGTCGTCCGGCTGATGAGCTTCCGCAAGGGCGCGGCCAACCTGGTCGAGATCACCCTCGCCGAGAACACCCCGTGGGCCGGCCGGCCGCTGCGCGAGGTGCCGCTGCCGCGCGAGACGGTGCTGACGGCGATGCTGCGCGGCGACCGGGTCATCACGCCCACCCCGGACGAGCCGCTCGAGGTGGGCGACGAGCTGCTGTTCGTCACGCACGCCGACGTCGAGGAGCAGCTGCAGCAGGTCCTCTCCCCGACTGCTCTCTAGGCGCCGCCGGCTAGGAGCTGCCGGCGTCCGTCTCCACGCGGTGGCGGTGCAGGCGGGCGACGACCCATAGGGTGAGCGCGAGGGCGGCGGCGGTCACCGGCAGGCCGAGGACGAGCGAGGCGACGCCGAGCAGGTCCTCCTCGTCGGCGAGGTAGAGCGGCGTCTGCACGGCGACGCGCAGCAGGAACGTCAGCGCCCAGACGACGGTCAGCCAGCCGTAGGCGCGCACCATCCGCGGGTCGTCGCGCCAGTGCCGCTCGGGCTCCGGGTCCACCGGGCGCCCCGACTGCTCGGGCGCGGGCTCCGGCGGGGGCGGCTGGTGGTGCAGCCGGGCGCGGGCGCTGTCGACGCGGCGGCGCAGGCCGGGCAGCGAGTGCGCGGCCATCGACCCCAGGTGGCTCGGCGCGAGCCACTCGGCGACCACGCCGACCAGCGGCCAGCGCAGCGGCACCGAGCCCAGCAGCACCACGCCGATGACGGCGTTGCGGATGATGCCCGGCACGAAGTAGTTGCGCGCCTGCCCCGAGGCGGCGGCGATGGCGACCGCCACCGCGACGCCGAACAGGCCGCTGAACGCCTGCTGCACGCTCTCCCGGCGGACCAGCCGGACGAGCAGGATCAGGACGGCGGCGCCGATCGCGGCCCAGATCCCGGTGCGCAGGTCGCCGATCGCGTTGGCGACGATGAAGGCCAGCGTGGGCAGGGTCGCGTCGACCATGCCGCGCCAGCCGCCGAGCTGCTCCAGCACCATGTGCCGGTCGAAGGTGACCCCTCGGCCCGTGTCCTCGGTCGTGGTGCCGTCCGCGTGCGTGGGCTCCTGGTGCGGTGCTGCTCCCCCGGGATCGCGCCGGCCGTCGTCGTCGGCCGCCGGGATCACCCCGCGCTCAGCTCGTACCAGGGGTTGTAGATGACCTTGCGGCCGTCGAAGCTGGCGAACCGGCCGCGGGCGGTCAGCGTCCGGCCGGGCTCGATGCCCGGGATGCGCCGGCGGCCCAGCCAGACCAGGGTGACCGAGCCGGAGCCGTCGAACAGCTCCGCCTCCAGGGTGGGGACCGTCTCGCGCGGGGTGTAGACGACCGACTTGAGCCGGCCGGTCACGGTCACCACTTCCCCCTTGCGGCAGGCGCTCACCGGCTCGCAGCCGGCGCGGTCGGACTCCTCGCGCAGCTCCTGCGCGTCGATGGCGGAGTCGTCGGCGGTCAGCCGCTGCAGCGTGCGTGCGAGCCAGCCGCCGGGACGGGTCTGTGTCACGGTTCCAGGGTAGTGCGGCGGACCCGGCCGGCGGCGTGTTCCCCCAGCCACGCGCGGACCACCGCCCACGCCTCCCCCGCCGGGTCGATGGGCACCCGGTGACCGCCCGGGACGGTGCGCACCGTCACCCGGTCGCCGGCGCCCGCGGCCACCGCCGCGTACCGCTGTGACTGCTCGGGCGGCACGACGTCGTCGTCGGTGCCGTGCACGCACAGCACGTCGGCACCGGTGGGCAGCAGCCCGGCCGGATCGGCGACCGCGTAGCGGCCGGGCACCTCCCCCGGCTCCCCGCCGAGGAACTCCTGGACGGCGCTGCGGCCCAGGCGCTGCTCCGCCGCCCGCGCCAGGTCCACGACGCCGGCCTGCAGGACCGCCGCGGTCACCCGCACGCGCGGCCCGGCGCCGGGGGCGCCGTCGGGCAGCCGCGCCCGCCCGGCGGCCCACGCGGCCAGGTGCCCGCCGGCGGAGTGCCCGACGACGGCGAGGGAGCCGAGGTCCAACCGGCCCGCGTCCGGGAGGTCCGGGAGCGCGTCGAGCGCGGCGGCGACGTCCTCCAGGGTGGCCGGCCAGCCGCCGCCGCTGCCGACCCGCCGGTACTCCACGGCGACGGCGGCGTACCCGGCCGCGGCGAGGTCGGCGGCCAGCGGGCGGGCCAGCTCGACGCCGTACGCGGCCCGCCAGAACCCGCCGTGCAGCACGACGACCACGGGCGCGGGGTCCTGCGCGACGACCATCGGCGCCGGGTCCTGCGCGACGACCATCGGCGCCGGGTCCTGCGCGACGGGCAGGGTCAGCTCGAGGAACTGGTCGGGGTGCGGGCCGTAGGCGACGACGGCGGGGGTCACGCGGGGGGCCGCGGCGGGGCGGCCGGGCGGCCCGGCTGCTGCCCGACCTGCTGCTGCCCGGCCTGCTGCTGGCGGGCCAGCTGCGCGGCGGCCTGGGGCGGGAGGGTGAGCGGCAGCTGCTCGCGCACCGGCATCGGCGAGGTGCCCCGGACGACGACCACCTTGCGGAACACGTCCTCCAGCACCGCGGCCGCCTCGGGCGACTCGGCCGCCGGGCCGCTGATCATCCCGCGGAGGAACCAGCGCGGACCGTCGACGCCGAGGAACCGCGCGGCCCGGCGCACCGGCTTCGGCGGCGGGCCCCCGGGCTGCGCCGGCGGGGTCACGACGACGGTGCCGGCCAGCTCGGGGCCGAACGGGCCCTCGGTCTCCTGCAGCCGCCCGCCCTGGCCGGAGGCGCTGCGCGCCAGCTCGGCGCGGACGTCGTCCCAGATGCCGGCGGCGCGCGGCGCGGCGAAGGCGGACACCTGCAGCAGCGAGTCCCCGTAGCGCAGGGTCGCGCCGATCACCTTCTGCTGCTGGTTGAGGTCCACCCGCAGCTCGGTCCCGGGGACGGCGGGCAGCCGCAGCGCGCCCAGGTCGACGCGGGGCGTGCCGTCGTCGGGGGCGTCGGCCTCGTCGTAGGGGCCGGTGGTCTCCTCGACGTCGCGCTCGCGGTGCTGCGGCTCGGGCGGGACGCCGCGCTCGCGCAGGCTGCGCTCGATCCGGTTGCGCCGTCGTCCGAAGGGCATCTCAGGCCTCCTGTCCCGCGCCGGTGGACCCGTGGCCGCCCTCGCCGCGGACGCTCTCCGGCAGCACGTCGACCGGCACGAAGCGGGCGGGGACGACCGGCTGCACCACCAGCTGCGCGACCCGGTCGCCGGCGCGCAGCGTCAGCGGGGTGGCCGGGTCGAGGTTCACCAGGTTCACCTTGATCTCGCCGCGGTAGCCGGCGTCGATGGTGCCGGGGGCGTTGACCAGGCTCAGGCCGTGCCGGGCGGCGAGGCCCGAGCGGGGGTGCACGAACCCCGCGTAGCCCTCGGGGATGGCCACGGCCACGCCGGTGCCCACGAGCGCCCGCTCGAACGGCGCCAGGTGCACGTCCTCGGTGATGGTGAGGTCGGCGCCCGCGTCGCCGGGCAGCGCGTAGCGCGGGGGGATCGCCCCCGCCGCGGTCAGCCGGACGGGGACCTCGAGGGGGTCGGCCACGACGGCGACCCTAACCGCGCCGGAGCGGGGTCGGCGGACCGGCCGGGACCTCAGGCCGGACCGCGGCGCAGGTCGGCGCGGACCCGGCGGGCGAGGGTCTCGGTGGCCTTGAGGTTGCCGCGGCCGCCGAGCGCCGCACCGACGAACAGCGGCGCGGCCGAGCCGAGGCCGCGGGCCATCCGGCGCGACAGCCGGCGGCGCAGGGCGCGGAACCCGGCGGTGCCGAGGACGACGCCCAGCCCCTCCCGGGCGCCGCTCTCGACGGCGCGCTGCTGGGTCCAGCTGGAGAGGTAGGCGGCGGCGCGCTCGGCGTGGGTGCCGCCGGCCGGCCGTCCGGCGAGCTCGTGCAGCTCCCCGAGGAGGACGACCTCGACGCCGGCGGTGAGCAGCGTCTCGGCGGCGAGCTCCAGCGGCAGCGCCACCAGCGACCCCGGCATGAACCAGTGGGCCGCCGAGAGCCCGCCGGTGGCCGCGCCGACCGCGGCGGTGAGCCGCGCCGAGCGGGTGACGAGGGCGTCGGCGATCTCCTCGTCCGACCTCCCGGGGTACGCGGCGCGCAGCCGGGCGGCGTCGCGGACGGGCAGCCGCGGCGCCGCGGCGGCGAGCAGCTCGCCGAGCACCCCGATCGGGCCCCGGGCCGGGTCCTCGTCGTCGGCCCCGTCCCCGGCCGGCGGCCCCGGACGGCGGGCGGCGCCGGCCGCGGCGGCGCCCAGGGCGGTGATGACGTCGCGGACGACGCCGGCGGTGGACCGGCGGGCGTCCGGCTGCCCGGGGGCGGACGCCTCGTCGGCGCCCCCGCCGAGCAGTCGGGACACGGCGTCGGCGACCGTGCGGGCGGCCCGGCCCAGCCCGGTGTCCTCGGACAGCCAGGCCGGACCGTCCCCCGACCGGTCCGGCCCCGGCGGCGCCGGGGCCTGCACGGGCCGGGGCGGGGGGACGTCGCGGGGCGCGCCGATGCGCTCCCTGGGATCGGTCATCGGCTGCTCCCCCCGTGTCCGGCCATCGCGGTGATGCTGCCTATGCGGCGCAGTCGCGGCAGTACATCTGGTCGCCACGGGTGGCGGCGAGCCGGCTGCGGTGCTGCACGAGGAAGCAGCGCGAGCAGGTGAACTCGTCCTCCTGCTTGGGCAGCACGCGGACGGTCAGCTCCTCGTTGGACAGGTCCGCACCGGGCAGCTCGAGGCTCTCGTTGAAGTCGGTCTCGTCGACGTCGACCGAGGCCGACTGGGCCTCCGCCCGGCGGGCCTTGAGCTCCTCGAGGGAGTCCTCGCCGAGCTCGTCGGCCTCGTTGCGGCGCGGGGCGTCGTAGTCGGTGGCCATGGGGTGTGCCCCTCCTCCGGGGTAGTTCGCGGACGCGCTGGGCGCCCGCCTCGTCCGACGGCGGCGGGGTCCGCCGTCGGCCTGGCCGGCCGCCCGGGGGCGGCCGCTGGTCACGGGACCGGGCCTGCTCCCGTCCGACACGGGGTCGGCTCGGGTGCGGGACCGGCAGCCCCCCAACGCCGTGCGACCCCGGTTTGTGCCCGCCTGTCCGCGGGGGACACACGGGGACGGACGACGGCCCGTCCGGGGCGCCGGGAACCGGCCCGGGCGGGCGGTCGGGAGGCGGAGTGCCGGAGGTTACCCTGCCGCCCGTGTCGAGTCCCGTGGGAGCTGACCCCGCCGTCGTCGGTCCGTATCTCGCCTCCGTGTTCGGTGACGAGCGCTGGCGGGAGGTGACCGTCGAGCTCATCGCGGCGGGCATGTCCAACCTCACCTACGTCGTCACGCCGGCCGGCGGCTCGGCCGACGACGCGGTGATCCTCCGGCGCCCCCCGACGGGCGCCGTGCTCGCCACCGCCCACGACATGGTCCGCGAGCACAAGGTCATCTCCGCGCTCGGGCCGACGTCGGTCCCGGTGCCGCGGACGCTGCACCTGTGCACCGACACCGGGGTGCTGGGCGCGCCGTTCTACGTGATGGAGCGGGTCGTCGGCCTGCACGTGGTGAACGAGATCCCGGCCGGCTACGCCGACACCCCGGAGCGGCGGCGGGAGATCGGCGACGGGCTGATCGACGTCCTGGCCGACCTGCACGCCGTCGACGCCGACGCGGTGGGCCTGGGCGACTTCGGCCGGCCCGAGGGCTTCCTCGCCCGGCAGGTGCGCCGGTGGACCAAGCAGTGGGACGCCACCCGCGACCGCGACCGTCCGCACATGGACGCCCTCGCCGAGCGGCTGGCCGCGACCGTGCCCGCCACGCAGCGCACCGGGATCGTCCACGGCGACTACCGGCTGGACAACTGCCTGCTCGACCCGGAGCGGCCCGGCGGCATCCGCGCCGTCCTCGACTGGGAGATGTCGACCCTCGGCGACCCGCTCACCGACATCGGGATGCTGTTCGTCTACTGGCCCGAGGCCGGGGAGACCCGCCCGGTGCTCAGCCCGGTGACCACGCTGCCGGGCTTCCCGACCCGCCGCGAGATCGCCGAGCGCTACGCCGGGCGCAGCGGCGTGGACCTCTCCGACCTCCACTGGTACGTCGGGTTCGCCTTCTTCAAGTTCGCCGCGATCGTCGCCGGCATCGTGGCCCGCTCGGCCGCCGGCGCGATGGCCGGCAAGGACACCTCCGGCTACGCCGACCGCATCGACCCGTGCGTGGAGCTGGGACGCGCCGCGCTGGAGGACGGTGCCCTCTGAGGTCCGGCGGCCCGCCTAGACTCCGCGCGACCCGACCCGGCCTCCGCGCGGCCCCACCCGGCGCGGCCCGCCGGACCCCTCCGGGTCGCCGCCGAGGAGGACGACCGTGAGCACCAGCACCGCCACCCCGCCGGTGCGTCCCCGCAAGGACCGTCGCTACCTGCCGCCGCTGGTCTTCCTGCTGCTGCTGGCCCTGGTCGCGCTCGGGGTGTGGTGGAAGGTCTTCTCCGACGAGGGCGCCCGCGACGCGGCGCAGGCCGCGGCGTGCGAGACCGCCGAGGCGGCGCCGCCGTCGCTGGACCCCAGCACGGTCACCGTGCGCGTCTACAACGCCTCGGACCTCGCCGGCAAGGCGCAGGAGGTCGCCGGCGAGCTGACCGCGCGCGGCTTCGTCGTCGAGGAGGTCGCCAACGACCCGACCGACCGCGAGGTGACCGGCGCGGGCGAGATCCGGCACGGCGCGCGCGGCTCCGACGCCGCCCGGTACCTGACGCTCTTCCTGCCGGACGCCGGCTCCTACCAGGACACCCGCGCCGACGCCCGCGTGGACCTGGTGATCGGCCCGCAGTTCCCCGGGCTGGCCACGGCCGACCAGGTGGCGGCCACCCTCACCCCGATCGCGAGCGCCGAAGCGGCCTGCTAGCGGCCCTCCTGCAGGGTCCCGCTGCGAGCGTGCGAGCGGTGGGGGGCAGGAGGGTCCTTCCGCCCGTCCCTCTCACCCCTCGCGAGCTCGGGGTGAGCCTCCGGACGGGGCCGTTCCGGCACCTCATGAGTGGAGCCGGTCGAGCAGCGCGAGCAGCGGCCCGGCCACCGTCTCCGGGACCGCGACCGCCATCGGCTCGGCGAACGGCCGGCCGGGCAGGCCGGTGACCACCAGGCCGGCCTCGGCGGCGACCAGCGCGCCGGCGGCGTGGTCCCAGGGCTTGAGGTCCAGCTCGTAGTAGGCGTCCACCCGCCCGGCGGCCACCGAGCACAGGTCCAGCGACGCGCAGCCCTGGCGGCGGATGTCGCGGACCTCGGGCAGCAGCTCGGCGACGACGGCGCCCTGCGCCCGCCGCTGCTCCACCCGGTACCCGAACCCGGTGGCCACCAGCGTCTGCCCGAGGGACGCCGGCCGGTTGCCGGCCAGCCGCACCGGCTCCGGCCGCGCCGGGGTGGAGAGGAACGCCCCGCCGCCGGCGGTGGCGGTGAACAGCTCGCCGGTGGGGACGTCGAGCACCGCGCCCGCCACCGTGACGCCGTCGACCTGGGCGGCGATGGAGACGGCGTAGCCGCGCAGCCCGTAGAGGAAGTTGACGGTGCCGTCGATGGGGTCGACCACCCACCGCACGCCGCTGGTGCCCGCGCGGGAGGCGCCCTCCTCGCCGAGCAGGCCGTCGTCGGGGCGGGCGGCGAGCAGCCGGCCGGTGATCAGCCGCTCGGAGGCGGTGTCGACGGCGGTGACGACGTCGGTGGGGCTGCTCTTGACGTCGACGGCGGCCGCGGCCGACCCGCGCTCGCGGGCGACCAGGTCGGCCGCCTCCCGGGCGGTCGCGACGGCCAGGTCGAGCAGCTCGGCGGGGGACGGCGGGGCACTCACCCGGGCGATCCTGCCCGAGCCACCACCCGGGGTGCGGTGCCGGTCACTAGGGTGACCGCCGTGCAGGGGTTCGGCGTGGACATCGGCGGCAGCGGCATCAAGGGGTGCCTGGTCGACCTCGAGGCCGGCGCCCTCGTGGGCGAGCGGGTGCGGGTGGAGACGCCGCAGCCGTCCACCCCGGAGGCGGTCTACGAGGTCGTCGCCGGCATCGTGTCGTCCTTCGGCTGGACCGGCCGCATCGGCGTCACCTACCCCGGGGTCATGAAGCGGGGGGTCGCGCACACCGCCGCCAACATGGACAAGGCCTGGATCGGCACCGACGTCGACGCCGGGCTGAGCGCGCTGGTGCCCGGGACCGTCGAGACGCTCAACGACGCCGACGCCGCCGGGCTGGCCGAGATGCGCTACGGCGCCGGCCGGGACCAGGACGGCGTCGTCCTCATGCTCACCTTCGGCACCGGCATCGGCAGCGCGCTGTTCGTCGACGGACGGCTGGTGCCCAACACCGAGTTCGGCCACATCCAGGTCGACGGCGAGGACGGCGAGAAGCGCGCGTCGGCGGCCGCCCGCGAGCGCGAGGACCTCAGCTACCCGCACTGGGCCAAGCGCGTGGACCGCTACCTCGACGTCCTCGAGGCGGGGCTCTGGGTCGACCTGATCATCGTCGGCGGCGGGGTGAGCAAGAAGGCGCACAAGTGGGTGCCGCTGCTGAGCACGCGGACGCCGGTGGTGCCCGCGCAGCTGCAGAACGACGCGGGCATCGTCGGGGCCGCGCTGGCCGCCGCGGAGCGACTGGAGCCCTGACCGGGGCACGGGCCCGCCCTTCCGGGCGATCCCGCACCGTTCGAGGCGGTGGTCACACCGGCTCCCGTCGCTACAATGGAAGAGCCCCAGCCCGTCACCACCCAGCCGGGAGTCATCCCCCGTCCGAGCAGCGGCGAAACCCGTGCCGGACTCTGGGGCCCTCCCCGCTCCGCGGCCGACGGCCGGGGCCGCTGCCCGGGAGTCACACCGCCCCCGGGGAACGCACCCAGCACGGGAAGGATCCTGAGTGCCCGCCGACAAGCCTGCACCGGACGACGCCGCCGCGAGCAGCACGCGCTCGAGGACGGTCGCCGCGAGCACCCGGTCTCCCCGGGCCAGCGCCACCGTCGGGGTCGCCGACGACGCGCAGGCCAAGCCCGCCGCACGCAAGCGGGCCGCCACGGGCAAGACGGCCAAGACGGCCGCGCCCAAGGGAGCCACCAAGCCGAGCATCAGCCCCTCCCCCGGTACCGGTGAGGGCGCCGTGCTGACCGCCGTCGCCTCCGAGGACTCCGCCGTCGCGGTGGTCGACGCCGGCGCCGAGGGTCTGTCGATCGACGAGACCGTCGTCGCCGGCCCGGACGGCGCCGAGGCCGAGGCGCCCGCCGCCGAGGAGACCGCCGAGGGCGGCGACTTCGAGTGGGACGACGAGGAGGAGTCCGAGGCGCTGCGGCAGGCCCGCAAGGACGCCGAGCTCACCGCCTCGGCCGACTCGGTCCGCGCCTATCTCAAGCAGATCGGCAAGGTCGCCCTCCTCAACGCCGAGGAGGAGGTCGACCTGGCCAAGCGCATCGAGGCCGGCCTCTACGCCGCCGAGCGCATGCGCCAGGTCGAGGAGGAGGGCCAGAAGCTCTCCCCGCAGATGCGCCGCGACCTCAACTGGATCATCCGCGACGGCGAGCGCGCCAAGAACCACCTGCTGGAGGCCAACCTCCGCCTGGTGGTCTCCCTCGCCAAGCGCTACACCGGCCGCGGCATGGCGTTCCTGGACCTGATCCAGGAGGGCAACCTCGGTCTGATCCGCGCGGTCGAGAAGTTCGACTACACCAAGGGCTACAAGTTCTCCACGTACGCCACCTGGTGGATCCGGCAGGCGATCACCCGCGCGATGGCCGACCAGGCCCGCACCATCCGCATCCCGGTGCACATGGTCGAGGTCATCAACAAGCTCGGCCGCATCCAGCGCGAGCTGCTCCAGGACCTGGGCCGCGAGCCCACCCCGGAGGAGCTGGCCAAGGAGATGGACATCACCCCGGACAAGGTGCTGGAGATCCAGCAGTACGCCCGGGAGCCCATCAGCCTCGACCAGACCATCGGCGACGAGGGCGACAGCCAGCTCGGTGACTTCATCGAGGACTCCGAGGCGGTCGTCGCCGTCGACGCGGTCAGCTTCACCCTCATGCAGGACCAGCTGACCAGCGTGCTGCAGACGCTGTCCGAGCGGGAGGCCGGCGTGGTCCGGCTGCGGTTCGGCCTCACCGACGGCCAGCCGCGCACGCTCGACGAGATCGGCCAGGTCTACGGGGTGACCCGCGAGCGGATCCGGCAGATCGAGTCCAAGACCATGTCGAAGCTGCGCCACCCCAGCCGCTCCCAGGTGCTGCGCGACTACCTCGACTGACGAAGGACCTCCTCGCCCCCCGACCCTCGCCTGGCGCTCGGGCCGGGTCCCTGCGAGGAGGCCGTTCCAGCACGGCACCAGCGACGGCCGGCACCCAGCACGGGTGCCGGCCGTCGGCGCGTGTCGGCCGCGTTGCGGGATGGTCACGATCTCACCCCGGGGGGCGGACGGCGCGGTGTACCGCGGCACCGGCCGGGTAGACGGCGTAGCGTGGGCGACGTCGAGACAGCAGCGGACCCACAGCCGGAAACCAGCCCGGCGCCCGGAACGACCCAGCACCACCAACAGACCGGCACCACCCAGAGGTCCCTGCTGAACACCGTCCCCACCGGTCCCAGCGGTCACCGGCTCACCGGCACCCGGCGAGTCGCCCGCAGTGACAGGAGGCACGGGAACAGGAGGATCCATCCTGGCGCTGTGCAGGAGGCCGATCCGCAGCAGCGGGTCCGTGCGGTAGAGAGCGAGTGATGACCCAGATGACCCAGACGCTGACGACGACCCCCGCCGCCGACGACCTGGTCGTGCCCTTCCACTGCGACCGGTGCGGCGCACTGGCCAAGGTGCGTGTCGTGCTCGCCAGCGGCAGCGACCTCGTCTTCTGCGGGCACCACGCCCGCGAGTACGAGTCCAAGCTCCGCGACATCGCCGTCGACATCATCGAGACCGACGGCGAGCAGCGCCTCGCACACTGAGAGAGGCGCTATCGTCGCTCACCGCGATGATGCCCTCACCCGACGCCGCCGCCGGCGTCCCCGATCCGCCTGACGCGGACGGGGACCCGGCGGCTCCGTCGTTCCCGGGGACCCCCGGTCGACGGCGACCCGAGGAACCCCCGATGCCGCAGCACCCTGCCTCCTCCCCGTCGACCGGCACCTCCCCCGAGGTGGACGCCGACCCCCACGCCGGCCTGTCCGACGAGACCCGCCCGGTCCCCCGCGACCGCGGGCCCGTCGGCCCCGATGCGCCCCCTCCGCCGGCCGCCCCCGCCGGACCGCCGGAGCAGCCCGGCCCGGACACCCGCGACACGCCCGGGCCGGACCCGGTCCACGACACCGTCGCGCTGACCGGCGGCCCGGCCGCACCGCAGACCGGGCAGCGGACCACCGAACCGGTCGAGCTGTGGAAGCCCGCCACCGCCGACGCCCCCGCCGCGGACGCCTCGGACACCGTCGTCCTCGGCGGCGCCGCCGTCCCGGCCGACCCGCCGGCCGCGCAGCCCCCCGCCGCTCCTCCCGTCCCCCCGCCCGGCTCCGGCGGCGGCCCGGGCGACGCGGGCGGCCCCGGGGAGCCGCCCGCGGGCGCCCGCCGTCCGCGCTGGCGCCGTCCCGCCGTGCTGGCCCCCGTCGGCCTGCTCGCCGTCCTCGGCGTCGCCTGGGGCGTCGACGTGCTGGTGGCCGGCGACGACGTCCCCCGCAACACCGTGGTGGCCGGCGTCGACGTCGGCGGCCTGTCCCCCGCGGCCGCGGCCGACCGGCTCGAGCAGGACCTCGCCCCCCGCGTCGCCGCCGACCACGTCGTCGTCGCCGACGACGTCGAGGCCACCCTCTCCCCCGCCACCGCCGGCATCACCCTCGACGTGGACGCGACCGTCGACGCCGCCGACGACCAGCCGCTGAACCCCTGGACCCGCCTGGTCTCGCTGTTCACCGAGCGCGAGGTCGACCCGGTCATCACCGGCGAGGACACCGCCCTGGCCGCCCAGGTCGACACCATCGCCACCCAGGTTGACCGGGTGCCGGTCGACGCGACCATCGCGATCGAGGGCACCACGCCGACCCTGGTGGAGCCGGTGGACGGCCGGACGCTGGACCGCGAGGGCGCGGCGGCGGCCATCACCGCGGCGCTGGCCGCCGGCGGCGACCCGGAGACGCCGATCGAGCTGCCGGTCGACGTCGAGCCGGTGCGGGTGGGCACCGAGGAGGCGCAGCGCGTCCTCGACGGGACCGTCACCCCCGCGCTCGCCGCGCCGGTCACGGTGACCAGCCAGGACGGCGGTACCTCGGTCGAGGTCCCGGTCGAGGCGATCGCGGCGTCCCTGACCTTCACGCCGCAGGACGGCGGCGAGCTCGCCGTCGCCGTCGACCCCGCGGCGCTGCAGTCGGCGATGGCCGAGGAGTTCACCGCCTTCGGCGAGCCGGCCCAGGACGCCCGCTTCGAGGTCGTGGGCGACGGGGTGCGGGTCGTCCCGTCGGTCGACGGCACCGGCGTGGACCCGGCGGCGCTGTCCGGGCAGCTGCTCGAGGTGCTGGACGACCCGGCGCCGCGCACGGTCACCGCCCGGCTGGGCCCGGTGCCGGCCGACCTGACCACCGAGGAGGCGCAGGCGCTCGGCATCGTCGAGGAGGTCAGCTCCTTCACGACCACGACGACGAACAGCGCGAGCGGCACCAACATCCGGGTGGTGGCCGAGGAGGTCGACGGCGCCCTGGTGCTGCCCGGCGAGACGTTCAGCCTCAACACCTACACCGGCCCGCGCGGCACGGCGCAGGGCTACGTGCCGGCGAACGTGATCAGCGGCGGCGAGCTGTCGACCGCGGTCGGCGGGGGGATCAGCCAGTTCGCCACCACGATGTTCAACGCGGTCTTCTTCGCCGGTCTCGAGGACGTCTACCACAAGCCGCACAGCTTCTACATCAGCCGCTACCCCGCCGGCCGCGAGGCCACGGTGTACGAGGGCCAGATCGACCTGCAGTGGCGCAACGACTCCGACACCGGCATCTTCGTCGACACCCGGTGGACCCCCGGGGCCTCCGGCGGGTCGATCACGGTGACCTTCTACGGGACCAAGCGCTACGAGATCGAGGCGATCGAGAGCCCGCGGACCAACTACCGGCAGCCGGCGGTGCAGGAGAAGGTCGACGGCGGCGACTGCATCGCCCAGTCCGGGGTGCAGGGTTTCGACGTCACCGTGACCCGGGTGTTCCGCGACCTGCAGAGCGGCTCGGAGATCCGGCGGGAGACGTTCGAGACCAGCTACGCCGCCGAGGCGGTCATCCGCTGCGTCGCCCCGCCGCCGGCTCCCGACCCGGCCGCGCCCCCCGCCGCCGGCGGCACGCCGCCGGCGCAGCCCACGGCCTGACCGGCCGCCCGATCGGGTTCCCCGGCGCCCGACCCCGCCCCGTCGGCGGCGGGGTCGGGCGCCGGGCGTGCACACTGGCCTGGTGAGCACCGTGCGGGCCGGCGGGCGGTCCCGCGCCGACGGGGCCGCGGAGGACGCGCAGGCCCCCGCGACCGCCCCGCCTCCCGCCGGCGCCAGCCGCGCCGACCTCGCGGCCCCCGGCCGCCTCGACCACTGGCCGCCGGTGGTCCGGGTGCCCCTGCAGGTGCTCGGCCGCACGGTGGCCAAGGCCTGGCAGGACCGCATCCTCGGGCTGTCCGGCGAGGCGGCGTTCTGGCAGATCCTCTCGGTGCCGCCGCTGCTGATCGCGCTGCTCGGGTCGCTGGGCTTCCTCGGCGACTGGATCGGCGCGCAGTCCGTGCAGACCATCGAGGACACGCTGGTCGACGCCTCCAGCGAGGTGCTCACCGCCGACGTCGTCGACTCGCTGGTGCGGCCCACGCTCAGCGACATCCTGACCTCGGGCCGGCTCGACGTCGTCAGCGTGGGCTTCCTGCTCACCCTGTGGGCTGGGTCCTCGGCGACGGCGACGTTCATGAACACCATCGTCATCGCCTACGACCAGCGCGACGTCCGCGGCCCGATCGCCACCCGGCTCATGGCGCTGTGGCTGTTCGTCGTCGGCCTGGTGCTCGCGGTGGTCATGCTGCCGCTGCTGGTGCTCGGCCGCGGGGTGCTCGTCGGGCTGCTCCCGCGGGACTGGCACGAGACGGCGACGGTGCTGATCAACGCCGTCTACTGGCCGGTGGTGGTCGTGGGCCTGCTGCTCGCGCTGACGAGCTTCTACCACGTGGTCCTGCCGCGGCGGCTGCCGTGGCGGCGGCACCTGCCGGGCACGCTGCTGGCCGTCGGGTTCTTCATGGTGGCGGCGACGGTGCTGCGGCTGTACGTGTCCGACATCCTCGTCGCCGCGCTGCCCTACGGGGCGCTCGCGACCCCGATCGCGGCGCTGCTGTTCCTGTTCTTCTTCGGGATGGCGGTGCTGCTCGGCGCCGAGCTGAACGCGACGATCCAGGAGCGCTGGCCGGCGCCGCTGCGCCGGCACACCCGCCGGGCGCAGCGCCGCCGCGCCGCCGAACTCGAGGCCGAGGCCAAGCGCCTCGGACTGCGCTAGTCCTTGCGGAGCTGGTCGTAGACCTCCTTGCAGGCCGGGCAGATCGGGCTGCCGGGCTTCGGCGCCTTGGTCACCGGGAAGACCTCGCCGCACAGCGCCTCGACCAGCGTGCCCATGACGGCGCTCTCGGCGATCTTGTTCTTCTTGACGTAGTGGAAGACCTCGTTGGCGTTGCCGGTGTCCGAGTCGCGGACGTCGGGCTTCTCGAGGAGGTCGGTGTCGCTCACGGTCTCTCCCAGGCTCGGGGACGTCTCCTGCGCGGGCGCCCCGGCGTACTCCGGCGGAGGTGGTGGCCGGGGGCGTCCGCCCCGCCCACCATGATGGCAGGGTGCCTCCCGAAGCTCCCCGGACCGAGCCCCGCCATGCCGCCGCCGCGCCCCTGACCCTCTCCCCCGAGGTGGCCGAGGCGCTCGAGGCCGGTGCCCCCGTCGTCGCCCTGGAGAGCACGCTGCTCGCCCACGGCCTGCCGCGGCCGGACAACCGTGCCGCCGCCGACGACGTCGAGGCGGCCGTCCGGGCCGGCGGCGCGGTGCCGGCCACGATCGCGGTGCTCGACGGCGTGCCGCACGTGGGGCTGACGGCCGAGCAGGTCGACCGGGTGTGCGCCGACCCCGACCTGGCCAAGCTCGGCGTCCGGGACCTGCCGGTGGCCGCCGCCCTCGGCCTGTCCGGCGCCACCACCGTCTCGAGCACCGCGCTGCTGGCCGAGACCGCGGGCATCGGCGTGTTCGCCACCGGTGGCCTGGGCGGGGTGCACCGGCAGTCGGCCGAGACCTTCGACGAGTCCGCCGACCTCACCGCGCTGTCGCGCACCTCGCTGGCCGTCGTCTGCGCCGGCGTGAAGTCCATCCTCGACGTCCCGGCGACGCTGGAGCGGCTGGAGAGCCTGTCGGTCACCGTCGTCGGCTACGGCACCCGCACCTTCCCCGGGTTCTACGTCGCCGACTCCGGCGCGCAGGTGGACTGGGCCGTCGAGTCGCCCGAGCAGGCGGCCGCGGTGCTCGCCGCACGGCGCGAGCTGGCCCCGGGCGCGGTCGTCGTCGCCAACCCGCTGCCGGCCGACGAGCAGCTGGATCCGGAGCTGCACGCCCGGGTCATCGCCGACGCCCTCGCCGCGGCCGAGGCCGCCGGGGTGCGGGGCAAGGCGGTGACGCCGTTCGTGCTCGACCACCTGCACCGGGCCAGCGAGGGCGCCACGCTGGCGGTGAACGTGCGGCTGGTGCTGCGCAACGCCGAGCTGGCGGGGCGGATCGCGGCCGCGCTGGCCGCCGCGGCCCGCTGAGCACCCGCCCGGTCGTCGTCGTCGGCGACCTGGCCACCGACGTCGTCGCCGTCCTGTCCGGCGGGCCGGCGCCGGGCTCGGACCGGCCGGCCGTCATCCGCACCCGCGGCGGCGGTGCCGGGGCCAACGTCGCCGCGCACCTGGCCGCGCTCGGGGTGCCGGTCACCCTGGCCGGGTGCGTGGGCGACGACCCGGCCGGCGCGGCGCTGGTGGCCGAGCTCGCCGCCGCCGGCGTGGGCCTGGCGGTGCGGACCGTGCCCGGCGCGGCCAGCGGGACGATCGTCAGCCTGGTCGAGCCCGACGGGCAGCGGAGCATGCTCGCCGACCGCGGCGCCAACCTGGACCTGCGGCCCGGTGACGTCCCGCCGCCGGTGCCCGGCGGCCACCTGCACGTGTCGGGCTACACGCTGCTCGACGAGCGCCCCCGCGCGGCCGGGCTCGCGGCGCTGGCCGCGGCCCGGGTGGCCGGGTGCACGGTGTCGCTGGACCCGGCCTCGACCGGGCCGCTGACCGGCTACGGCGTGGACCGGTGGCTGGCCGACACCGCCGGCGCCGACCTGCTGCTGCCCAACGCCGACGAGGCGCGGCTGCTGTCGGGGTGCGCGGACGTCGTCGACGCCGCCCGGGCGCTGGCCGCCCGGCACGGCGCGGTCGCGGTGACCCTGGGGGCCGACGGTGCGCTGTGGGCCGCCGGGACCGCGGTGCTGCACCGCCCGGCGCACCCGGCCCGGGTCGTGGACACCACCGGCGCCGGGGACGCGTTCACCGCCGGGCTGCTCGCGGTGTGGCTGGGCGGGCCGGACGCCGACCCGGCCGCCGCGCTGGACGCGGGGCTGGCCCGGGCCGCCGAGGTGGTCGGCCGGCCGGGCGCGCGCTGAGGCGTCTCAGCCCTCGATGACCGTGCCGCCCTCGATGGCGCGCCGCCGGCGGGCGGGGTCGTCGAGGATCCGGTCGGGCTGCGGCGCCCTGTACCGGTGGGCGTTCAGCTTCTTCTTCGGGGGCCGGTCGTTGGCCATGACGACGGCGATCCAGGGCAGCACGGTGCCGAGGACCGCGAAGAGGATCGCGAGCCAGAGGATCTGGTAGGTCGCCGCGGCCAGCACCAGGGCGACGGCGCGGACCGCCATCGTGAGGATGTACCGCTTCTTCCGGGCCGCGTGCTGCTCGGCCAGGCTGGGTTCGGCCTGGGTGATGAGCACCGGCTCCGACCGGCGGGGTCGTGCGGACTGCTGGCTCGAGGCCACGGACACCCATCCCCTCCGCTGGCCCGGGGCCCGACGCTGTCGCCTCACGACCGGGACCGGTCCCTGCTGGCCGGCCCCGGGGATCCCCGGTCCGGCCCCCATGGTGCCACCGGGACAGGGGCTGCGCAGGTGCCTCCGCGGACGATCCCGGGCCACATCCAGCGTGTCGGGGCCGACTCCCCGCCGCCTACCCGGCGGCCCGCTCCGCGGCCTCCTCGGCGGCCTCCTTGGCGGCCTTCTTGGCGGCCTGCTTTGCGGCCCTGACCTCGGCCAGCGACTCCGGGCCGGTGATGTCGGCGACCGACCGGCGCGAGCCCTCCTCGCCGTAGGAGCCGGCCGCCTCGCGCCACCCCGGCGGGGTCACGCCGTACTGCTTGCCGAGCAGCGCGACGAGGATCTTCGCCTTCTGCGCACCGAAGCCGGGCAGCTCGCCGACCCGGCGCAGCAGCGTGGCGCCGTCCGGGACGCCGTCCCACAGGCCCTCGGCCCGGCCGTCGTAGCGGTCCACGAGCAGCCGGCCCAGCGCCTGGGCGCGCTGGGCCATCGAGCCCGGGTAGCGGTGCACGGCCGGGGGCCCCTGGAACCAGGCGAGCAGCCGGTCGGGCTCGGCGTCGGCGATTGCGGCCGCCGAGAGCGTGTCCACCCCCATGCGGTCGGCGAGCAGCCGCGGGCCGGCGAAGGCGCGCTCCATCGGGAACTGCTGGTCGAACAGCATGCCGAGGACCAGCGCGAGCGGGTCCCGGCCGAGCAGGTCGTCGGCGGCGTCGTCCTGGGTGATGCGGAGGGTCGGCACGCCCGCCGATCCTGCCGCACCACGCGCCGGGAGGGTCCAGGGATGCCCCGTGGTCCCCGGGACGAGTCCCCTGCCGAGGCGCCCCGTCAGGGGGGACCGGGCCGGCGACCGGTGGCAGCTGAGACGTCGAGCCGAGGGGCGTCACCGTGGACGATCGCCAGGCGGAGCAGCGAGGAGCCGTCGACGTCGTCGCGCTCGTGACGTCGGCAGGCGGCCTGGACGCGGTGTCTGCCGTCCTCCGGGAGCTGCCGGCGGAACTGCCCGTGGCGGTGGTGGTGCAGCAGCACCTGAGCGGTCAGGGCAGCCAGCTGGTGCCGATCCTGCGGAGGCGGGCCGATCGCGAGATCGACTGGGCGGAGAACGGCACGTTCGTGGAGCCGGGTCGGGTCCTGGTCACGCCCGCCCGGCGGCGGCTGGAGATCCTGCCCGACGGCAGCTGCGCCGTCGGTCCGGCTGACCTGGGAGCGATCGAGCGGGAGCTCGGCGTGCCGCTGTTCCACGGGGTGGGCCGCGGCATCGTGCTCGGCGACGCCGGCGCCCAGCTGATCGAGCCCGCCCGCCAGGTGGTCCGGGACCTGGATGCCGCGCGGGCCGCGGCCCGGTCCGCCCGCGGGCTGCAGCGCGGCCGGGTGGAGCTCGTCGCGATGCCCAGCCCCGGGATCGAGCCGCTGACCACCCTGGTCCGCGCCTTCACCACCGCCCACCCGGCGATGACCGTCACCGCGGACGCCGCGTTCACCCCCGAGGAGGTGGTGCAGGCGGTCAACGCCGGCCGGGCCGAGCTCGGGCTGCTCGGCGCCGCCTCGCCGGCGTCGGGCACGCGGTGCTGCCGTCGTCCTGGACCCCGCTCGCCGAGCGGGCGGGCGCGCGCGTCCGGCGCATCGAGCCCCCGGTCCTGCTCCGGATCGCCCTGGTCTCCCGCGCGACCGCCCTGACGCCGGCGGCGCAGGCCTTCGTCGCCTGCGTCGAGGACTACGTCGCCGGCGTGCAGGACCGATAGGGCCGGGCTATCCGTCCCATCGACGATCGGTGTTGGACGGCCGGGGAGGTGACGCCGTTCACTCGGGAGCGACCCCAGCAGCCGTCCTCCCGGAGACCGCCATGACCGCCCAGCGCACCTTCCGCATCGCCGCCATCCCCGCCGACGGAGTCGGGATCGAGGTCGTCGCCGCCGGCCGCGCCGTCCTCGACGCCCTCGCCGGGGCCTCGAACGGCCGCTTCGCCTTCGACTGGCAGGAGTTCCCCTGGGGCGCCGCCTACCACGCCCAGCACGGCCGGATGATGGACGAGGACGGCCTCGAGCAGCTCGAGGACTTCGACGCCATCTACTTCGGTGCCGTCGGCTGGCCGACCGTCCCCGACCACGTCAGCCTGTGGGGCCTGCGGCTGAAGATCTGCCAGGGCTTCGACCAGTGGGCCAACGTCCGCCCCGTCGAGTTCCTCCCCGGCATCCAGAGCCCGCTGCGGAAGGCCGACACCACCGAGCTGGGCTGGGTCGTCGTCCGGGAGAACTCCGAGGGCGAGTACGCCGGCTTCGGCGGGCGCAACTTCGCCGGCCGCGACGACCGCGGTGAGGTGGCCGTCCAGTCCGCGGTGTTCACCGAGGTCGGCTGCGAGCGGATCATCCGGTTCGCCTTCGACCTGGCCCGCACCCGGCCCCGCAAGAAGGTCTCCAGCGTCACCAAGAGCAACGCCCAGCAGTACGGCATGGTGCTGTGGGACGACGTGTTCGCGCGGGTCGCCGCCGAGTACCCGGACGTCGAGACCGAGAGCGTGCTGGTCGACGCGATGGCCGCCAAGTTCGTCCTGCGCCCCGAGGACCTCTCCGTCGTCGTCGCATCCAACCTCAACGCCGACATCCTCTCCGACCTCGGCAGCGCGCTGGCCGGCAGCCTGGGCCTCGCGGCCAGCGCCAACCTCAACCCGGAGCGGCGCTTCCCGTCCATGTTCGAGCCGGTCCACGGCTCCGCGCCGGACATCGCCGGCCAGGGCATCTGCAACCCCGTCGGCGCGATCGGCAGCGCCGCGCTCATGCTCGAGCACCTCGGCCTGCCCGACGAGGCCAAGGCCGTCCAGCACGCCGTCGAGGTCACCTCGGGCAAGGGCATCCGCACCCGCGACGTCGGCGGGACCGCGAGCACCGACGAGGTCACCGCGGCCGTCATCGAGCACCTGTCCCTCTGACCGCCCCTGCCGCGAGGAGCACCCGGGATCGCGTACGGCGTCCCCGGGTGGGTAGACCCGATGCGGGCCGAGATCGACCCCTGCCCGGCACCTGGGGTGACGCATGGGCGCGAGCGTGTGGGCGCGACGCCCGCCTCCGGCCCCGTGGCCGGGCCCGCCGGCGACGTGGCCGGAACAGCCGGCCACCCTCGCCGCACTGCCCGGTCTGCGCCGCCGCCTCCGCGCGGCGATCGCCGACGGCGAGCTCCCGGCCGGGTGCGACGACGGCGAACGGCTGCTGCTGGTGGTCGAGGAACTGGTGTCCAACGCGCTGCGGCACGGCCGCCCGCCGGTGACCGTCACGGTCACCGCGCCCCGGCTCGGCTGGCTGGTGGCCGTGAGCGACACCGCCGCCGGCCGGCCGCCGGTCCCGGCCCTCGGGCGGGACCCCGCTCGCGGCGGCATGGGCCTGTCCCTGGTGGCGCGGATCTGCGGTGCGCACGGGTGGGTCGCCGAGGACGCCGCCAAGGTCGTCTGGGCGCGGGTGCCCTACCTCGAGCTGCTCCGGACGGACCGTGCCCACCGGGCCACCGACCGGGCCCGCGGCCTGGCCGAGCGCCTCGTCGAGACCGCGGACCGGACAGCCAGGACCCTGGACGCACTGGCCGTGCAGGCGGACTCGGGCGGTCGGACCGACGTCGCCGGCCGGTGCCGGAGCGGGGCCAGGCGGGCCCGCCTGGAGGCCGAGCGGGCCCGCTGGGTGGTCCTCACCGCGCCTGGCCCCCGGTCGGACGCCCGGCGCACCGCCCCGCCTCCTCCCCCGCTCGGCAGGACGTCGTCCCCGGTCCCCGGTGTCCTGTGACGGTCCCCGCCGCCGGCGTCCCGGTCCTTGACCCCGGGCGCCCAGCGGTCCGCGCGCACCGCGCGCACCGCGCGTAGCGTTTCCCCGTGGGCGTTGTCGGGGAGGTCCCCGGCACCGAGTGCGGCGAGCACGTCCTGCAGCTGCACCGGTCCGAGGACGAACAGCTGACCGGTCTGACCGCCTGGGTCCGCCGCGGGCTGGACCTGGGCGAGAAGGTCGTCTGCACCGGGTCCCCGCGGCGGCCCGTGGACGCGCTGGTCGCCGCGCTGGACGGACGGGGTGCGGACGCGACCGCGGCCGTGCGCGACGGGCGGCTCGCGGTGCTGACGGCGGAGGACTTCTACGGCGCCGAGAGCCACGCCACCGTGGTGGACCGCGCGCTGGCCGAGGGCTTCGCCGGGGTGCGGATGGCGGCCGACGAGCCCGCCTGGCTGAGTGCGCTCGACCCCGCCGCGCACCGGGTGGTCGAGCAGCAGATGGACGAGCTGGTCTGCACCCGGCCGGTGCACACGCTGTGCCAGTACCCGCACGCGGGCACCGCGGGGTCGCGGTTGGAGGACGTCCTCGCCGTCCACCGGTCCGGGGTGCACGAGGCGACCTTCGCCACGACCCGGGACCTGGACGGGCTGGCCCTGCACGGTGAGGTCGACGGCACGAACGCCGACGTCTTCGAGGCCGTGCTGGCGACGGCGAGCCGGGGCGCGTCGCGGGTGCTGTGGCTGGACCTGGCCGAGGTGACCCACCTGGACGCCGGGTCCTGCTGGCGGCTGGAGGACGCGACGCTGGGGTTCCGGCTGGCCGGCGGGCACGTCCTGCTCGTCGCCCCCCAGCCGCCGGTCGAGCTCATGCTGCAGCTGATGGAGGTCGACGAGCTGCCGGGCGTGCACGTGGTGGCGGGGCGGCCATGACCTCCGGCACCGGAGCGGAGCTGCTGCACGCCGCGCTCCTGTACGGCTCCGCGGACGAACTGGTCGCCGCGGCGGCGCCCTTCCTCGCCGACGGGCTGGCCGCGGGCGACGCGGTGGTGCTCGCCTGCGGAGACGAGCACGACGCGCTCCTGGCCCGCGCCTCCGGCGGCGGGGACCGCGTCCTCCGGCTGTCGTCCGGGGAGGTCTGGACCGGCTGCGCGCGGGCGCTGGCCACCTGGCGCCGGCTCGTGGAGCGCCGGACCGCCGCCGGTGCCCCGCGGGTCCGGCTGGTCGCCGCCGTTCCTCCCGGCCCGGGGCGGTGGGCGGAGTGGCACCGCTACGAGGCGGCCCTCACCGTGGCGCTGGCCCCACTGCCGCTGACGGCGCTGTGCGTCTACGACCGGCGCGCGATCTCCGACCGGGTACGGGACGGGGTGGAGGAGACGCACCCCCTGCACCTGACCGCCGGCGGTCTCGTGCCCGGCGACCGCTACGTCGAGCCCGCGACGGTGCTGCGGCGGGACTCCGCGAGCCCGCCGCCCGCGGTGCCGGACGGCCCGCCCGCCCTCGTCCTGGCCGGCCTGACCGACGCGACCCGGCTGCCGCAGCTGCGCGCCCACGTGCGGGCCGCGCTGGACGGCGCGGACGGGCAGGCGCGGTCGTACGGCCGGTTCGCCGCCGCGGTCACCGAGGTGCTCGGCAACGCCTTCCGGCACGGCACGCCGCCGGTCGCCGTCCGGGTGTGGACGACGCCGACCCGGCTGGAGTGCACCGTCACCGACTGCGGGGACGGCTTCGACGACCCGCTGGCCGGGTTCGTGCCCCGCGGGAACGGCGCGTCACCGGCCGGAGCGGGCCTGTGGGTGGCCCGGCAGGCCTGCGACACCGTCGAGACGTTCCGCACCCCGACCGGGTTCGCCGTCCGCCTGGCCACCTCGCTGCCCGAGCCGGACGCCAACCCCGGGCCCGCCCCGGGGGTCGCGGCCCCCGAGGCCGCGGCCGACCGCGCGGACCGGGCCCGCGCCGAGGCCCGCGAGCTGGCCCGCCGGCTGGCCGCGCGGTTGCAGCCGTCCTGACCGGAGGCGGCGGGTACCCCGCACCGGTGTCCCGGTCCGTGCCGGACCGGGGTCAGGCGCCCGACGAGGCGTGGCCGGGGTCGGCCCCCTGCTCGGTGGTGCGCTCCCGGGGCGGTCCGCCGTACCAGTCGAGGCAGAGCATCGTCGCGTCGTCGCGGAGGTTCCCGCCGGTCGCCCGCAGCACCGCCGCGCCCAGGGCCTGGACGACCTCGCGCGGGTGCAGGTCCGCGGTGGCGACCAGCGCCGCGGCCACGTCCAGCGACGCCGCGTTGCGCTCCAGCATGCCGTCGGTGAGGAAGACCATCCGGTCGCCGGGCTCGAGGGGCAGCGGCTGCACGTCGAAGGTCTTGCCCGGGAGCACGCCGAACGGCGGCTCGACGCGCAGCGCGATCTCCTCCACGGCACCCGCGCGGAGGCGCAGGGGCAGGGTGTGCCCGGCGTTGACGACCAGCGCCGTGCCGGTGCGCAGGTCGACGCGCACGAGCTGCCCGGTGACGAACCGGCCGGGCGTCGCGTGCCGGGCCAGGGAGTCGTTGGCGTAGCCGGCCTGCGCGCCGAGGTCGAGCCCCTTGCGGCGCCCGTTGCGCAGGCTGCCGACCAGCAGGGTGGCCAGCAGCGAGGCCTCGACCTGGTGGCCGACCGCGTCGGTGATCGACAGCTGCAGGGAGTCCCGGTCGAGGTTGTAGTCGAAGGTGTCCCCGCCCACCTCGGCGGCCGGCTCCAGCCAGCCGGCGAGGGTGAACTGCCCCGCCTCGCAGGTGTAGGCCGCCGGCAGCAGCCGGCGCTGGATCTCCGCGGCCAGGGTGAACGGAGTGGAGCGCATGCCCCACTCGAAGACGTCGGTGTGCCGCCGCGCGGCGACGAGGACGTAGGCCAGCGCGTGCGCGGCGGTCTCGACGGTGGCGACCTCGGACGGGGAGGGCGGGCCGGGCAGCAGCAGCTCCAGCAGGCCGATGGCGTCCCCGCGGTTGGTGACCGGGACGATCACCCGGGCGCCCGCGTCGACGTGCTGCACGTCGACCTGCTGCGTCCGCAGCACGCGCCCGTACGGGCTCCCGCTCAGGGGCACCGTCTCGGCCTGCTCGGCCCCCTGGCTGCGGGCGCCCTCCACCCGGCCCGTGGACGTCAGCCGGACGACCGAGCGGCCGGTGAAGTCGGTGATGAGGAAGTGCACCTCGCGGGCGCCGACCATCTCCGCGAGCCTGGCCGCCACCACCGGCACCGCGTCGACGGGCGGCGCCGCCTCCACCTCGTCGAGGAGCTGGCCGACGTCGATCCCGCCGGCCTCTGACCCGGGCACACGCAGACGGTAGCGAGACGCGTCACCGCACGCCCCCGCCTCGCCGCGACGACGTCGCCGGCCTCTCCCCCGCCCCGGCCCGGGGCGGTCCGGCGGCCGGGTGGGACCAGTCGGTCCTCCGCGCCGGGGAACGCCAGTCGTTCGCCGCCGGCACGCGCCTCACCCGCTCGATCGCCTCGACGCTCCGGCCGAGCGACGTGCTGGTGCGCTCCTGCCGCCGATGTGCGTCCCGGCGGGCCCGCTCGAGGGCCTCGCGCAGCGGCCCGGCCCCCGGCGCGACGGACACCCACGCGGTGCCCCCGGCGACCAGCCGCTCCAGCGCCGTCCCGCGGACGAGACGGGAGACGTCCTCGACGTGGTGCAGGACCCCGACCGCCCTCCCGTCGGCGTCGAGGACGGGCGAGTCCACCGGGAGCCAGGTCCGCTCGACGAACGCTACGGACGTCCGCGCCCCGGTCGAGGTCGTGCGCCGCGGCTCCGGTGCTGCTGGTGCCGCGCCCGCCCTCGGGAGCAGACTCGTCCCGGGCCCCTGGAGGGCTCCCCTTCCCGCGGCGGCCCCGCTCGAGAGGAGGACCCGATGACCACGACCACCACCGGTCACGTCACGGTCGGCGAGGTGATGCGGCCCCCGGTGACGACGGTCGAGCGCGACGCCCACGTGGCCGCGGCCGCCTGGCTGATGAAGAAGCACCACGACAACGCGCTGGTCGTGGTCTCCGACGGCGCGGCGCAGGAACCGGTGACCCTGGTCTGCGACAGCGACGTCGCCCAGGTGGTCGCCGACGGGCGGGACCTCGAGCAGGTCCGGCTCACCCAGCTGCCCCTGCCGCCGATGGTGCTGGTCGCGCCGGACACGCCGGTCACCGAGGCCGCGGAGCGGATGCTCGCGGCCGGCGTCGTCTACGCGCCCGTGGTGCGGGACGGGCACCTGGTCGGGCTGGTCGACATCTCGGCCGTCTGCCGGGGGCTGCTCACCGAGCGGAGGACCGGCGCCGCCTGACCGCCCGGAGCCGGGCGTGCTCAGGCGGCCAGGGCGAACAGCGGCCAGGTGCCGGGGACGCCCCGGAGCGCCCGGACGCCGCGCTCGACGAACTCCAGCCCGGAGCCGACGACGAGGTCCCTGACCGTGCCGGAGACGAGCACCTCCCCCGGCGCCGCCTCCGCCACGACCCGCGCCCCGATGTGCACCGCCAGGCCGCTGACCCCGCCGCCGTCGGCCCGTTCCACCTCCCCGGCGTGCACCCCCGCCCGCAGCCGCAGCCCGACGGTCGCGGCGGCCTCGCGCACCGCGACCGCGCACCGGATCGCCCGCGCCGGGCCGTCGAAGGTGGCGAGCAGCCCGTCGCCGGCGACGTCGACCTCCTGCCCGCCGTAGCGGGCCAGTTCCTCGCGTGCGAGCGCGAGGAACCGGTCGCGGATGGAGGACCAGGCGGCGTCCCCGACCCGCGCGACCAGCTCGGTGGAGCCGGCCAGGTCGAGGAACAGCACCGTGGCAAGGACCGTCGTGGCGGCCCGGCCCGACGGGCGGGTGCCGGTGAGGAACTCCTGGATCTCGGCCAGCGGGGTCTCGGTGTCGCCGAGGAAGAAGAGGTGGTCGTCGCCCTGGAGCTCGACCAGCCGGGCGCCGGGGATGTGCTCGGCGAGGTACCGGCCGATGCCGATCGGGATCATCAGGTCGCCGCGGCGGTGCAGCACCAGGGTCGGCACCCGGATGGTGGGCAGGACGTCGCGCAGGTCGATGTGCGGGTAGAGCTCGAACACCCGGCGGGCCATCCCGGGGCTGGCACCCAGGCGCTGGAGCGTCCCCCACCAGGCGCGCAGCGCCGTGTCGTCCCGGCGTCCGGGGCCCCAGGCGCCCAGCCCGGCCCCCTCGCCCCAGTGCTCGACCAGCCCGGACAGCATCGCCGTCATCACCGGCTCCTCCACCCCGCAGGGGAAGTCCGGACCCCGCGTGATCCGCGGGTAGGCGCCGTAGAGCACCAGCGCCCGGGTGCGCTCGGGGTGCTGGGCGGCGAAGAGCAGGGCCATCGCCCCGCCCTCGGACACGCCGAAGAGGGCCGCCCGCTCGGAGCCGGCCGCGTCCATCACCGCGGTGAGGTCCTCGACCCGCTCCTCGAGGCTGGCCGGGCCCGGCACCGGGTCGGACAGGCCGGTGCCCCGCTTGTCGAACAGGATCAGCCGGCTGAAGCCGGCGAGGCGCTCGAGGAACCGGCGCAGCGACGGCTCCTGCCAGTTCCAGTCGAGGTGGGAGATGAACCCGGGGGCGGCCACGAGGTCGAAGGGCCCCTCCCCGACCACCTGGTAGGCGATGGCGAGGTCCCCGCTCCGGGCGTACCGCGTCCTCGGCGCCACGGGGCAGTCTGGCACGCGGGCCGCCGGCCCCGGCACCCGCGGACGACCCCGGGCCAGGGGCGTCCCGCACGACGGGGTGCCGGTCCCCGTCACAGCGCCCGGGTCAGGACCTCCCGCCCCGTCCGGGTGAACCCGCGGGCTCCGTACCACTCCGCCAGCCGGTGCGACCGCTGTCCGGCGGGCGTGACGACGACGTCGAGCTCGGCGCAGCCACGATCGCGGCACCAGTCGGCGGCGGCGTCGACGAGCCGCGCGGCCCAGCCCTGCCGGCGGTGTCCCGGCAGCACGTAGAGGTCCTCGAGCTCGGCGTTCCGGCCGACCTCGAAGCCGAAGGTGGTCGTCACCGTCGCCACCGCCACGACGCCCGCCTCCGCCTCGGCGACCAGCAGGTGGTTGGCCGGCTCGGCGAGGAACGGGCGGACGCGGGCCCGGACGTCGGCCTCCGAGGTGGCGAACCCCTCCTCGCGGAAGAAGCGCACCAGCAGGTCGGCCACCGCGCCGGCGTCCTCGGGACCGGCCGGCCGGACGCCGCTCATCCCGCCGCTCCGCGGCGCGGGAGGCCTCCGGGAGCCACCGCGACGGACGCCGGGACCGTCCCCGGCCGGCCCCTCGGGGCTCACGGCACGGTGAGGAGGAAGCGGCGCACCGCGGCGTCGAACGCCGCGGGGGCCTCGAGGTTGACGACGTGGCCGACGCCGGGGAGGAGCACCAGCCGGGATCCGGGGATCGCGGCGTGCAGGGCCTCCGCCACCGGCCGCGGCGCCCGCACGTCCTCGGCGCCGCAGAGCAGCAGCGTCGGGACGGCGACGGTCGGCAGCACGTCCCGCAGGTCGGCGTCCGCGAAGGCGGTGAGCATCGACCGCGTCCCGGCCGGACGGACGTCGAGCATCACGCCGCGGACGAGGTCGAGGGTCTCCTGCGGCACGGGGCCGGCGAAGAAGCCGGGCAGGTAGCCGTCGATCCACTCCGCCGGCGGGCGGTCGACCTCGGCGAGCACCCGCCGCAGCCGGGCCTCCACCTCCTCCGGGGGCAGCGACCCCTTCCACCCGGCGTAGGCGGAGACGAGGACCAGGGAGCGGACCGCCTCCGGGTGACGCTGCCACACCGCGAGGGCCAGCCCGCCACCGAAGGACAGCCCGCACAGGTGCACCCGGCCCAGGCCGAGCCCCTCGACGAGCGCGGCCACCGCGTCGGCGTACCCGGCCAGGGGCAGGTCGGCCGGCGGGTCGGGGGACGCGCCACAGCCGGGCGCGTCCCACGCGACCACGTCGAAGTCGTCCGACAGCCCCTCCAGCTGCGGCCGCCACTCCCGGCCGTCGCTCCACCCACCGTGCAGGAGCAGCAGCGGCGCGCCCGCACCCGCGCGGTGGTAGGCGATGGTCCACCCACCGGCCTCGACGACGTCCACGGCGACCCCTCGACGATGCTGCTGGCCGTGGCGCGGGGCGGCTGCCGTCCCGCGGGCCGAGCGTCCCACCCGGGCTGCCGGCCGTCGAGACGCCGGTTCGCGGGGACCGGACGACCCTGGCGCGACCGCCACCGGACGACTCTGGTGCGACCGCCACGGGACGCGGGATGCTGCCTCGCCGACCCAGGGAGCGGGTCGGACCGGCCGGCCGGGCGGGCAGAGCGCCCGACCGGTGCGGGACGAGGAGGCGGCCGTGCCGCAGAAGCTGACGGTGTCCCAGCTGGGGACGGTCCTGGGGGTCTGGGCCCATCCGGACGACGAGGCCTACCTGTCGGCCGCACTGATGGCCGAGGCCCGGGACGCGGGGCAGACCGTCGTCGTGGTCACCGCCACCGACGGCGAGCTCGGGGGCGACGGTCCGGTCGCCGGCCTGCGGCGGCTGGAGGTGGTGGCCGGCCTGGCCGCGGTCGGCGTCACCGACCACCGGTGGCTCGGCTTCCGGGACGGGCGGTGCGCCGCCGTACCCCCGGACGTCGGCGGCCGGGCGGTGCGCGCCCTGCTCGAGGAGGTGCGGCCGGACACCGTCCTCACCTTCGGCCGCGACGGCCTGACCGGGCACCCCGACCACGCGGCCGTGTCGGACTGGGTCGAGCGGGCCTGGCGGGCGGACGGGTGCCGCGCCCTGCTGCTGCAGGCCACGCTCACGGAGAGCTTCCACCGCCGCTGGGGCCGGCTCACGGAGCGCTCCGCCGTGTGGATGCCCGGAGCCCACCCGCCGTCCGTGCCCGACGCGGAGGTGGCCCTGCAGGTCCGCGCGCACGGGCGGACCGCGCGTCGCAAGCTCGAGGCCCTCCGGGCGCACGCGTCGCAGACCGCCGTCCTCCGGGAGTCCGTCGGGGAGGACACCTACCTCCGCTGGTGGTCGGAGGAGAGCTTCGTCCGGGTCCCCACTCCGCCGGCGGTCCTCGTCCCCAGGCCCCGGGCCCCGGGCGACGTGGTCCCGCGGGCGGTGTCCGGCGGCGGGGACCGCTGACCGTCCCGCCGGGGCGGAGCGGGTCCGGTCGTCGCGCACCGGTCGCGCAGGATGGGCCGGTGCGCGCGGTGGTGAGCAGGGTGTCCTCGGCCTCGGTGACCGTCGACGGGGCCGTCGTCGGGGAGATCGGGCCGGGCCTGCTCGCGCTGGTCGGCGTCGGCCGGGACGACGACGCCGGCCGGGCCCGCGCGCTCGCGCGGAAGGTCCACGAGCTGCGGGTGTTCCCCACCACCGACGGCGCCCGCTCGGCCGGCGACCTGGACCTGCCCGTCCTCGTGGTGAGCCAGTTCACCCTCTACGCCGACACGCGGAAGGGCCGCCGTCCGTCGTGGGACGCCGCCGCGCCCGGGGACGTCGCCGAGCCGCTGGTGGACGAGGTGGTGGCGGAGCTGCGGCGGCGCGGGACCTCCGTCGCGACCGGCGTGTTCGGCGCGCGGATGGCGGTGGCGTCGGTCAACGAGGGGCCGATGACCTTGCTGCTGGAGGTCTGACCCGGCGACGGAACGGGTACGGGGGGTGACCGAACACACGGCCTGTGCGTTCTCTGTGAACCCGGGCCGCGTGGAACACCTGGCCCCGTCGGGACCGTTGTACGGGGCGAAACACAACGGACCACAACGGACGAACGAACCGCGGGGGCCCCGCCGGACAACGGAGCCCCATCCCCGACGCGGGTGCGCCACCGTCACCGGACAGCCGGCGGTGCATCCGAACTCCGAGCAAGGACGAAGACATCCCGTGACGCTCCTCCAGTCTTCCCCCAGCGACGCCCTCGAGGTCCGCTCGCCCCGCCGCGAGCCGGACACCAGTGGCCTGGTGTCGACCGACCTGGTGCGCGTGTACCTCAACACCATCGGCAAGACCGCCCTGCTGACCGCCGAGCAGGAGGTGGAGCTGGCCAAGCGCATCGAGGCCGGCCTCTACGCCGAGCGGCTGCTCGCCGAGCGGCAGCTCACCCCCGCCCTGCAGCGCGACTACAAGGCCCTCGCGGTCGACGGCAAGGCCGCCAAGCGGCACCTGCTCGAGGCCAACCTCCGCCTGGTCGTCTCGGTGGCCAAGCGCTACACCGGCCACGGCATGACGTTCCTGGACCTCATCCAGGAGGGCAACGTCGGCCTCATCCGCGCCGTCGAGAAGTTCGACTACACCAAGGGCTTCAAGTTCTCGACCTACGCGACGTGGTGGATCCGCCAGGCGATCACCCGCGCGATGGCCGACTCCGGCCGCACCATCCGGCTCCCCGTGCACCTGGCCGAGCAGGTCAACAAGGTCGTGCGGACCCGCCGGCGGGTGCACCAGGAGCTCGAGCGCGAGCCCACCGCCGAGGAGCTCGGCCTCGAGCTCGACATGACGCCCGAGCGGGTCACCGAGCTGCTCGAGTACAGCCGCGACCTGGTCAGCCTCGACCAGACCGTCGGCGCCGACGAGGAGTCCCGCCTCGGTGACTTCATCGAGGACGCCGACGCCGCGGTGGCCGAGGACGCGGTGGCCTTCCAGATGATGAAGGGCGACGTGCGCAACGTCCTCTCCACGCTGGAGGACCGTGAGCGCGACGTGGTGGTGCTGCGCTTCGGCCTCGACGGCGGCCAGCCCCGCACGCTCGAGCAGATCGGCAAGCAGTTCGGCCTGTCCCGCGAGCGGGTGCGCCAGATCGAGCGCGAGACGATGGCCAAGCTGCGTGACCCGCAGCGCGCCGACGCCCTGCGCGACTACCTGGCGTAGGCACCGCCTCCGGAGAGCCGGCTCCCCCACGGGGGAGCCGGCTCTCGGCGTTGACAGGGACCGCACCCCGGGCCAGGCTCGTGCTCAACCGAACGGTTGAGGAGGCGGCCATGGCGGACACGGCGGAGCGGTGGGCGAGGCTCGCGGACGACTTCGGCCGGAGGGTCGACGGCGTCCCCGCGGACCGCTGGGACGCCCCCGCGCCGTGCGAGGGCTGGGTGGCCCGCGACGTGGTGCGGCACCTCGTCGAGTGGATGCCGTCCCTCTACTTCCCCGCCGTCGACCTGCCGGTGCCCGCGCACCCGTCGGTCGACGACGACCCCGCGGGCGCCTGGCGGGCCACCGACGCGGCGATCCGGGCCCTGCTCGCCGACCCGGACCTCGCCCGCCGGCCGACCAGCACCCGCGCCGGGGACATGCCCCTCGAGGACCTGGTCGCGATGACCGGCCTCATGGACCTCCTGGTGCACGCCTGGGACCTGGCCCGCGCCACCGGCCAGGACGAGACGCTGGACGCGGAGGAGGCCTCGGCGTTCCTCGCCGGCATCGAGCCGTGGGACGCCGCGCTGCGCGGCAGCGGGCACTACGGCCCGCGCGTCGCGGTCCCCGACGACGCCGACGACCAGGCGAAGCTGCTCGCCTTCACCGGCCGCCGTCCCTGACCCGGACCCGCCGATGAGTTCCGGCGCCGGCGACGGTCAGCCCGTCGTCGACACCGAGGAGGAACCGTGGGCCAGCTGCTGAGGGTGCAGAACTTCACCGTCTCGAGCGACGGGTACGGCGCGGGCGAGGGCCAGAGCCTGGAGCGGCCGTTCGGGCACGCCGACCCGGGGGTGCTGATGGCCTGGGCTGTGGACACGGCGGGCTTCCCCGGCCGCACCGGACCGGGCGGCAGCCGCGGCCTGGACGACTACTTCGTCCGCGACTTCTCCCACGGCATCGGCGCTGAGATCATGGGCCGGAACAAGTTCTCGCCCCACCGCGGCCCCTGGCCGGACCTCGAGTGGCGGGGCTGGTGGGGCGACGAGCCGCCGTTCCACACGCCGGTCTTCGTGATGACCCACCACGTGCGGCCCTCGTTCACGCTCTCGGACACGACGTTCCACTTCGTCGACGCCGACCCGGCCACGGTGCTGGAGAAGGCGCGCGCGGCGGCCGGCGGTGCCGACGTCCGGCTCGGGGGCGGCGCCACGGTGATCCGGCAGTTCCTCGACGCCGACCTCGTCGACACGCTGCACGTCGCCGTCGCACCGGTCGAGCTGGGCGGCGGCTCCCGGCTGTGGACCTCACCCGACGAGCTGCTCGACCGCTTCCACCGGGACGTCGCGCCCAGCCCGAGCGGCGTCACCCACCACCTGTTCTGGCGGAAGTGACCCGGGCTCCTCAGTCGCGCATGCGGCGGGGGCCGGGGTCGACGCGGGCGGTGGGCGGGCCGACCCGCACGGTGCCGCCGGCGACCACGAGCGAGCGGCCGCCGTGCCAGGGGTCGGCCGGGCCGACGATCACCGGCGACAGCGTCAGGCCGAGCACCTCGGGCAGGTCCTCGGCGAGCCGGGCCACCCGCAGCAGCAGGTCCTCCAGCGCCGCGACGTCGACCGGCTCGGCCCCCCGCCAGCCGTCGAGCAGCGGCCACGCCCGCGGCGCGCGGACCAGCTCGGCGGCGTCGAGGTCGGTGAGCGGCAGCGTGCGGTAGGCGCGGTCGCCGAGCAGCTCGGTGGCCACTCCCCCGAGGCCGAAGCTGACCAGGGCGCCGAACGACGGGTCGTCGACGACCTCGATGACGGTGGCCACGCCCGGCGCGGCCATCTCCTGCACGATCACCGGGTCGCCGGCCGGGATGGCCTCGAACGCGGCGCGGACGGCGCCGGCGTCGGGCAGGTCCAGCCGCACGCCGCCGAGGTCGGTGCGGTGCCGCAGCCACGGCGCCGTCGACTTGAGCACCACCGGGTAGCCGATCCCGTCGGCCGCGGCGACGGCCTCGTCCGCGGTGGTCGCCGTCCGCGTGCCGAGCAGCGGCACCCCGTAGGCGCCCAGCAGGGCGATGACCTCGTCGTCGGTGAGCTGCCGCCCGCCGGGTGACTCCGCCATCGCGCCGAGCACCACCGACCGGGCCCGGCCGGCGTCGACGCCGGGCAGCTCGGGCACCGTGCCGGCCGGCCGGCGGCGCCATCGGGCGTACTCGGCGACCCGCGCCAGCGCGATGACCGCCCGCTCCGGCGTCGCGTACGACGGGACCGAGCCGCGGGCCGGCATGCCGTCGGTGTCGGGCACGGTGAGCTCCGGCGGGATGCCCTCCGCCGACAGGAAGGTGGCGAGCACCGGCTTGGCCGAGTCCTGCGACACCTCGCGCAGGGCCCGGCCGTACGCGTCGGGCGAGGTGCGCACCAGCGGCGGGAGGAACACCGCGACGACGGCGTCCACGCCCTCGTCGTCGACCGCCTCCTGCAGCGCCGCACGGAAGGCCTCCGGGGTGCCGGCAGTGCCGATGTCGACCGGCGCCTCCTGCGCCAGGGTCAGGCCCTGGTCTAGGACGGCGTCGGCGACCAGCACGCCCAGCGCCGTCGAGTTGCCGACGACGGCGACCCGGTCGCCCGCCGGCAGCGGCTGGTGGGCCAGCAGCATGCCGACCTCGAACAGCTGGGCGACGGTCTCGACCCGGATGACGCCGGCCGAGGCGAACAGCGCCGCCACCGACTGCTCGGGCACCGCGACCGACGTGCCGGCCAGGCCCGGGGTGAGCCCGCCGTGCCGGCCGCTCTTCACCGCGACCACCGGCTTGGTGCGGGCGACGCTGCGCGCGAGCCGGGCGAACTTGCGCGGGTTGCCGAAGCTCTCCAGGTGCAGCAGCACGACCTCGGTGCCGGGGTCGGTGGCCCAGTACTGCAGCAGGTCGTTGCCGCTGACGTCGGCGCGGTTGCCGGCCGAGACGAAGCTGGACAGGCCGATGTTGCGGCTGCCCGCCCGCTCCAGCAGGGCCACGCCGAGCGCGCCGGACTGCGCGAAGAAGCCCACCCGCCCGCGGCCGGGGACCCGCGGCGCGAGGCTGGCGTCGAGCCGGATCGCCGGGTCGGTGTTGACGATGCCCAGGCAGTTGGGGCCGACCACCCGCATGCCCGAGGCGCGTGCCGCGGCGACCAGCCGCCGCTCGGCCTCGCGGCCCTCGGGCCCGGTCTCGCCGAACCCGCCGGAGATGACCACCAGGCCGCGGACCCGCTTGCGCCGGCAGGCCTCCACCACGCCCGCGACCTCGTCGGCGGGGACGGCGACGACGGCGAGGTCGACGTCGCCGGGGACCTCCTCGATGGAGGCGTAGGCCGGGACGCCGCGCACGTGCCGGGTGCCGGGGTTGACCGGGTAGACCGGCCCGTCGAAGCGGTAGTCGAGCAGGTTGCGCAGGACGAGGTTGCCGATCTTGCCCTCGTCGTTGCTGGCGCCGACCACCGCGACCGACGACGGGGTGAGCAGCCGCGCGATCGACCGGGACTCGCTGCGCTGCTCGCGCTCGTAGGCGACCGCCAGGGAGGTCTCGGTGGGGGCGATCGGGAAGGTCAGGTGGACGACGCCCTCCTCGTAGGAGCGCCGGGCCTGGTAACCGGCGTCGAGGAAGACCCGGACCATCCGGCCGTTCTGCGAGAGCACCTCGGCGACGAAGGTGGTGATGCCGCGCTCGCGGGCGGCGGCGGCCAGGTGCTCGAGCAGCACCGAGCCGAGGCCGCGGCCCTGGTGCGCGTCCTCGATGAGGAAGGCCACCTCGGCCTCGGTGGTACCCGGGAGGCGGTCGTAGCGGCCGACGCCGATCAGCTGGTCGCCGAGCAGCAGGACGAACGCGACGCGGGCGTCGTGGTCGACGTGGGTGAAGCGGTGCAGGTCCCGGTCCGACAGCCGCCTCATCGGCCCGAAGAACCGGTAGTAGCGGGTCTGGTCGGAGCTGCGGTCCATGAGCCCGGTCAGCCCCTCGGCGTCCTCCGGGCAGATCGGGCGCAGGTGCACCGTGCCGCCGTCGGCGGCGATGATGTCGGCCTCCCAGTGCGCGGGCGGCTGCGGCGCCGCCTCGGCGGGGGGCTGGCCGACGGTCTGCTGGTCAGTCACGGGGGTCGTCCGGGTCGAGGCCGAAGTAGGGGAAGGACGCCGTGCGGGTGCGGGAGATCGCCCGGTCGACGCGGGACTCGGTGTACGGGTCCCACGCCGAGAAGCCGGTGTAGCCGCCCTCGGTCATGTGCGTGGGCGGCCGGGCCCGCAGCCCGCGGGCGACGACGTCGTCGCGCCAGGACTGCGGGATCGCCGTCGCCGGGTCCAGCCGTTCCCCCGACGCCTCGGCGAGCAGGTGCGTCCAGGCCCGCGGCACGCAGCGCACCAGCCCGTAGCCGCCGCCGCCGAGGGCGATCCAGCGGCCGTCGCAGACCTCGTGCGCAAGCTCGTGCACCGCCCGGTAGCTGGCGCGCTGGCCGTCGACGGTGAGCGCCAGGTCGGCCAGCGGGTCCTCGTGGTGGGCGTCGCAGCCGCACTGGGTGACCAGGACCTGCGGCGCGAACGCCCGCACCACGCTGGGGACGACGGCGGTGAAGGCGCGCAGCCAGCCGGAGTCGTCGGTGCCGTTGGGCAGGGCGAGGTTGACCGCGGTGCCCAGCGCCTTCTCGGGGTCACCGGTCTCCTCGGGGAAACCGGTGCCGGGGAACAGCGTCAGCGGGGTCTGGTGGACGCTCACGGTGAGCACCCGCGGGTCGTCGTAGAAGGCGGCCTGCACGCCGTCGCCGTGGTGCACGTCGAGGTCGACGTAGGCGATCCGCTCGTAGCCCTGGCCGAGCAGCCAGGCGATGGCGATGGCGGCGTCGTTGAACACGCAGAAGCCCGAGGCGCGGTCGCGCATGGCGTGGTGCAGGCCGCCGGAGATGTTGACGGCGTGCTGCGCCCGGCCGGTGTGCACCAGCTCGGCGGCCTGCACGCTGCCGCCGGTGATGAGCGCGGCCGCGTCGTACATGCCCTCGAAGACCGGGTTGTCGGCGGTGCCCAGGCCGAACGCCTCGTCGGGGTGGGTCGGCGCGCGCCGCACCGCCTCCAGGTAGGCGGGGTCGTGCACCAGGGTGAGCAGGTCCTCGCCGGCCGGCGTGGGGCGGACCACCTCCACCCGGCCCGGCGCCAGCACGCCCAGCCCGTCGGCCAGCCGCATGGTGAGGTCCAGCCGCACCGGGTGCAGCGGGTGCTCACCGCCCATGGTGTAGCCGAGCAGGGCGTCGTCCCACACGACGGCCACCGAGTCGCTCACGGGCCCTCCCTGTCGCCGTCGCCGTCCGTGCCGGGCCCGCCGCCGGGCCGGTGCCCCGCGGGCGGTGCCCGGTCCGGACGCTACCGCCGCGCTCCTGCGGCCGTCCCCTCCGCGGCACCGTGTGACCTCGCCCGGGAGCCCGTCCGCGATCCCCGGACCGGTGGCCCGTGCGCCGTAGGATCGGGGCCGACACGGAGGAGTGCCAGTGAACGACCTCATCGACACCACCGAGATGTACCTCCGCACGATCTTCGAGCTGGAGGAGGAGGGCATCGTCCCGCTGCGGGCCCGCATCGCCGAGCGGCTGCACCAGAGCGGCCCGACGGTGTCCCAGACCGTGGCCCGCATGGAGCGCGACGGCCTGCTGACCGTCGAGGGCGACCGCCACCTGCAGCTGTCGGAGACCGGGCGCGCCCTCGCGACCGCCGTCATGCGCAAGCACCGGCTGGCCGAGTGCCTGCTCGTCGACGTCATCGGCCTCGACTACGCCGAGGTCCACGAGGAGGCCTGCCGCTGGGAGCACGTCATGAGCGAGGCGGTGGAGCGCAGGCTGCTCACCCTGCTCGGCAACCCGACGGTCTCGCCCTTCGGCAACCCGATCCCGGGCCTGGACGCGCTCGGCGGGGAGACCTCGGCCGTCCTCGACGCGCTGACGCTGCTGTCGAACACCGCGACCGCCGAGGGCCGTCAGGTCACCGTCCGGCGGATCAGCGAGCAGCTCCAGGAGGACGCCGCGCTGCTGCGGCAGCTCGCCGACCAGGGCGTCCGCCCCGGCGCCACGATGGTGGCGCAGTCGGTGAACGGCACGATCAGCCTCGACGGGCACCCGCTGCCGCAGGGCGTGGCCCAGCACCTGTTCGTCTCGGCGCTGGACGAGGACCTGAGCCCGGTCGAGGCCGCCGTCCAGCTGTAGCCGCCCCCTGCCCCCGAGCGTCGCAGCGCCCGGTCCCCCGCTGCGGCGAGGGGCCGGGCGCTGCTGGTTACGGTGGGCGGCACCGTCCCGTCGTCCCCGCGAGGAGCCCCGGTGAGCCCGTCCGACGCCGTGCCCGAGACCGCTCCCGAGCCCAATCCGGCGCACCCGTTCGCCCGGCTGGCCGACTTCGTCGCGATCCCGCGGGTGACCGGCCTGGCGCTGGCCGACGACGGCCGGCTGGCGGTCTCGGTGCAGACCCTCGACGCCGACCGGAAGAAGTGGGTCTCGGCACTGTGGGACGTCGACCCCGAGGGGCAGCGCCCGCCGCGCCGGCTGACCCGCAGCGCCCCCGGTGAGGCGGCGCCGGCGTTCGCCCCGGACGGCACGCTGCTGTTCGTCTCGGCCCGCCCCGACCCCGCCGCGGGCAAGGACGGCGGCGAGCCCCGGCCGGCGCTGTGGGCGCTGCCGCCCGGCGGCGGGGAGGCCCGGCCGGTGGTCACCCGGCCCGGCGGCGTGGGCGGGTTCGCCGTCGCCGCCGACAGCGGCGAGGTCGTCGTGGTGGCCTCGAGCATGCCCGGCGCCGCCGACGCGGACGAGGACGAGCAGCGCCGGAAGGCCCGCACCGACGCCGGGGTGTCGGCGGTGCTGCACGAGGCCTACCCGGTCCGGTACTGGGACAGCGACCTCGGCCCGGCGTCCCCGCACCTGTTCTGGGCCGGCGCGCTGCCCGCGGAGGACCCCGCCGGCGAGCCGGCCGGGCCGGTGCCGCTGCGCGACCTGACGCCCGACGCCGTCCCGCCGCTCGGCGCCGGGGAGGCGGTGGCCCTCTCCCCCGACGGCCGGCTGCTGGTGCGCGTGGACTCGGTCGCCGACGGCCCGGCCGGCCGGCGCGACCGGCTGGTCCTGATCGAGACCGCGACCGGCGACGGCCGGGTCCTGGTCGACGACCCGCTGGCCGACGTGTACGCCGCCGCGTTCTCCCCCGACGGCGCCTCGGTGGTCTGCGTGCGCGAGTCGACGACCACCTACGCCGAGCCGCCGGACTTCACGCTGCTGCTGGTCGACGTCGCCTCCGGGGACGCCCGCGACCTGACCCCCGACTTCGACCGCTGGCCCAGCGCCCCACAGTTCAGCGCCCAGGGCGACGCCGTCTACTTCCTCGCCGACGACGACGGCCGGCACGCGCTGTTCCGGGTCGAGCTCGCCGGGGGCGCCCCGGTCCGGCTGACCGGCGACGGCGCCTACAGCGACCTGCGGGTGGCCCGCGACGGCAGCGCCCTGTTCGCGCTGCGCTCTGCCTACGACGAGCCGCCGGCGCCGGTGCGCCTGGACCCGCGCGCGACCGGCCAGCACCCCGAGCCGCTGCCGGCACCCGGCGCGCTCGGGCCGTTGCCGGGCACCCTCCACGAGGTGCGGGCCACCGCCGCCGACGGCGCCGAGGTGCAGTCGTGGCTGGTGCTGCCCGAGGGCGCGAGCGCCGAGACCCCGGCACCGCTGCTGCTGTGGATCCACGGCGGGCCGCTGATGAGCTGGAACTCCTGGTCGTGGCGCTGGTGCCCGTGGGTGCTGGCCGCCCGCGGCTACGCCGTCCTGCTGCCCAACCCGGCGCTGTCGCAGGGTTTCGGGCAGGACTTCGTCCGCCGGGGCTGGGGCGAGTGGGGCGGCGCGCCCTACACCGACCTGATGACCGCCGTGGACGCCGCGCTGGAGCGGCCCGAGGTGGACCCGGAGCGGACCGCGGCGATGGGCGGCTCCTTCGGCGGCTACATGGCCAACTGGGTGGCCACCCAGACCGACCGGTTCCGGGCGATCGTCACCCACGCGAGCCTGTGGGACCTCGACTCGTTCGTCGGCACCACGGACGCCGCCTACTACTGGGAGCGCGAGTGGGGGATGCCGCTGGTCGAGCAGAAGCGCTACGAGCAGAACTCCCCGCACCGGTTCGCCGACGCCATCCGCACGCCGGTGCTGGTGATCCACGGCGACAAGGACTACCGCGTGCCGATCGGCGAGGGCCTGCGGCTCTGGTACGACCTGCAGAAGCGCGGCGTCCCGTCGCGGTTCCTGTACTTCCCGGACGAGAACCACTGGGTGCTCACGCCCGGCAACGCGACGGTCTGGTACGAGACGGTGATCGCCTTCCTCGCCGAGCACGTCCTCGGGCAGGAGTGGGAGCGACCCGAGCTCGTCTAGTCCCGCTCACCCGGCCTCCTCGAGGGTGTTGCCGATCAGCTCGCGCAGCCGGGCGGGAGGCAGGCACCGCGCCAGCCCGTCGGCGAGCAGCCGGGGCAGCCGGGCGTCGGGATCGGCGGCCAGGGCGCGGTCCAGGGCCACGTTGGCCATGGCGCCGTCGCCGCGCAGCCAGACGCTGACCGCGAGCAGCGTGGCCGGCGGTCCGTCGAGCGGCACCGGCGCGCGGCGGGTGCACTCGGTCCACAGCACCTCGGCGGCCGCGGCGTCGTCGCCGAGCGCCAGGCCCAGCGCGCGGTCGCGGACGTCCGGGATCGTCAGCCCCCACAGCACCCGGGCCACCCGGGCGTCGGCGAGCCGGGTGGCCGCGGTGGCCGGTCCGGGCCGGCACTCGGCCAGGGCCGCGGTGATCGCCGCGCCGGCCTCCGCGGCGACCGCGTCCCGGCCGAGCGCGCGGAGCCGGGCGGCGTGCTCGCGGCCCTCCGCCAGGCAGGCCGCCGCCATCGCGGGCGCCCCCGGGTCGCCGGCAGGCGGGGTGATCCGCGCGGCGAGCGCGGCGCGGTCGGCGGCCAGGACCGCCCCGCCGGCCACCGCCGCGGCGGCCAGCGGGCTCGCCCCGGCGGGCAGCGGCGTCCCCGCGCCGGGCTCGCAGCACGGGTACGGGCAGTCGTAGTCCCACCAGCGGCCCGACCGGACCAGCAGCGCCTCCCGCACCGGCACGTCCCGGGCGTCGAGGGCGAGCACCAGCTCGTGCACCAGGTCGCGGTGCGGGAGCTCCGCCACGGGCTCCCCCGGCCCGAGGGGCAGGACGAGGGCCGACCGGTCGTCGGGGGCCATGACGTCAGGGGCATCGGACACGACCGCCAGCAGCACCGCGACCGGGTCGTCGGTGAGCAGCTTGTCGGCCAGCGTGGCCGCCAGCGCGCGGGCCGCGGCGGGCGGCGGGAGGTCGGCGCGCACGGTGAGGCCGACGCGGCTGCCGTTCGGCCCGCGCAGGCCGACCAGCACGATCGACTCGGCGGGGTGGAAGCCGAGCAGGTGGGGCAGGGCGGCGGCGACCTCGCCGGTGTCGCCGAGCCGGATGACGGGGATCGGGGGTTGGTCCACCCGGCCGACCCTGGGGCGGAACGGGACCCCGATCCGCCCGGACGGTGCGCCTGTGGAGGGGACCGCCCCTGTGGACGGCCGGGCCCGGACCTGTCCGGCCCCTGCAGGGGCCCGCCGCGAGCGTGCGAGCGGTGGGGGTCCTTCCTCAGTCGAGGGCGGCGGCCTGCGTCTCGTACGCCTGCTCGAGCAGGCCGGTGAACGCCATGAGGTCCGGGCGCCCGCCGGAGGTGTCGGTCCTCAGCAGCACGACCACCCGCTCCCCGTCCTGCACGGTGCCGACCAGCGCCGGCACGGTCAGCTGCTGCCCGTCGGGCCCGGTCACGGTGGTCGTGTAGCTGATCCCGGCGGAGCCGTCGCCGAGGTCGGGGACGTCGAGCTCGGCGAAGGCGATGGTGACCGTGCCGATCTGCGGCGCGCTCACCTGCACCTCCCGGCACTGCTCGAGGTGCTGCCCGAAGCCGGCCGGCGCGTCCTCGGCCGGGCCGCCGGAGGCCAGCGCCTGCACGGTGGTCACCGTCCCGGCGACGGCGACCTGCGCGGCGACGTCGTCGTACTCGTCGAAGGACGGCGAGGTGCCCTGCACCGCGGGCTCGCACTCCGGCGGGGTCACCTGCAGGTCCTCGGTGGCGCCGCCGGCCACCGCCGCGCCCTGCTCCAGCGGGGCCTCGGTCAGCGGGGTGACCTGGGCGCCGGGGCCGAACGCCTCGGCCGGCAGCAGACCGGGCGCGAGGTCGGTCCCGGCGGACGAGGACGACGACGAGGGAGAGGCGGGCGAGGCCGTGCCCCGGACCTCGTCCCCGCCGCAGGCCGCGAGCAGCGGGACGGTGAGCAGGCCCGCGGTGGCGGCGAGCACGGCGCGGCGTCCGGTCACGCGCCGGACGCTAGCCAGCGGCGGGCGGGGCCGCAGCACACCCGCGCGCCGGCGTCACAGCTCGTACTGGACGGCGCTGCGGGCGGCCAGGTACGGGCGGACGTGCTCCGCGATCACCACGAGGTGCACCGGGTCGGTGGCGTAGCGCCGGAAGGTCTCGGCGTCGGGGAAGTCGGCGACCAGGACCGTGTGCGCGTTGCCCTCGACCAGGCCGGCGTCGGGCGCGACGGTGAACGCCAGCGACCCGGGCACCTGCTCGGGCAGCCGGCGCAGCGCGGCCACCGTCTCGGCCCGCCGGGCCTCGTCGGCGGCGTCGGACCAGGTGAAGTGCACGACGTGTCGGATCACGCCGGTCACCCTGTCAGGCGGGCCCGGAAAGTGGACGGGACGGGGTCGGTAGGGTCCGGCGCATGGGACGACGGCTGCGGATCGCACTGCTGTCGTACCGCAGCAAGCCGCACGGCGGCGGGCAGGGCGTCTACGTCCGGGCGCTGTCGCGGGAGCTCACCGCCCTCGGCCACGACGTCGAGGTCCTCAGCGGCCAGCCCTATCCCGAGCTCGACGACGGCGTCCCCCTCACCCGGGTGCCGAGCCTGGACCTCTACCGCGAGCCCGACCCGTTCCGGACGCCGCGGCCCTCGGAGTTCCGCGACTGGATCGACGTCGCCGAGTGGGCCGCGATGTGCACCGCCGCCTTCCCCGAGCCGCTGACCTTCACGCTGCGCGCCGCCCGGCTGCTGCTCCCCCGCGCGCACCAGTTCGACGTCGTGCACGACAACCAGAGCCTGGGCTACGGGCTGCTGCGGCTGGTCCGCGCGGGCGTCCCGACCGTGGCGACCGTGCACCACCCCGTCGCCATCGACCGCCGGCTCGAGCTCGCCGCCGCGTCCTCGCTGCGCCGCCGGCTGACGCTGCGCCGCTGGTACGCCTTCACCGCCATGCAGGCCCGCGTGGCGCCCCGGCTGGACGCGGTCACCACCGTCTCGGAGAGCTCCCGGCGCGACATCGAGACCCACCTGCACGTCCCCGCCGCGGGCGTCGAGGTCATCCCGGTCGGCATCGACCCCGACGTCTTCACCCCGCCGCCGGCCGACCGGCCGCGCGAGGCCGACTCGGTCGTCGTCACCACCAGCGCCGACGTCCCGCTCAAGGGCCTGGTGCACCTGCTCGAGGCGGTGGCCAAGCTGCGCACCGAGCGGCCGGTGCGGCTGACCGTCGTCGGCACCGCCCGCCCCGGCGGTCCGGCCGAGTCGGCGCTGGACCGCCTCGGCCTGCGCGACGCCGTCCGCTTCACCGGCCCGCTGCCCGAGGCCGAGCTGGTGCGGCTGCTGCAGACGGCCACCGTCGCCGCCATCCCCTCCCTCTACGAGGGCTTCTCGCTGCCCGCGGTCGAGGCGATGGCCTGCGGGACCCCGCTGGTCACCACCGACGCCGGCGCGCTGCCCGAGGTGGTCGGCACCCAGGCCGGCCTGCGGGTGCGGGCCGGGGACGTCGACGAGCTGACGGCGGCGCTGAAGCTGGTGCTGGAGAAGCCGTCGCTGCAGGAGCAGCTCGGCCGCGCCGGGCGCCGCCGGGTGCTGGCCTCCTACACGTGGCGCTCGACCGCGGAGCGGACCGCGGACTGGTACGCCGAGGTGCTGGACCGGAAGGGGCGCCGCGGATGACGCCGGGCCCGACGCGCGACCGGGAGGGTCGTCCGTGCTGACCGTCGACTTCGACCTGCTCGACCTGCGCCCCGGCATGACCGTGCTGGACCTCGGCTGCGGGGAGGGCCGGCACGCCTTCGAGGCCTACCGCCGCGGCGCGTCGGTGGTCGCCGTCGACTGGGGCGTGCCCGAGGTCGAGACGACCAAGCGGTGGCTGGGCGCGATCGCCGAGGCCGGCGAGGCCCCCGCGGGGGCGCGCTACGAGGTGGTCCGCGGCGACCTGCGGCACCTGCCGTTCCCCGACGCGAGCGTCGACCGGGTGATCGCCTCGGAGGTGCTCGAGCACATCCCCGACGACGGCACCGCGATGACCGAGATCGCCCGGGTGCTCAGACCGGGCGGGCGGGTCGCCGTCACCGTGCCGCGGTACGGCCCGGAGCGGGTGTGCTGGGCACTGTCGGACGCCTACCACGCCAACGAGGGCGGCCACGTCCGCATCTACCGCGGGGACGTGCTGCGCGCCCGGCTGTCGGTGGCGGGCCTGGTGCCCGGGCGCAGCCACCACGCGCACGCGCTGCACGCGCCCTACTGGTGGCTCAAGTGCGCCGTCGGCGTGGACCGGGACGCCGCCGTCGTCCGCGCCTACCACCGGCTGCTGGTGTGGGACCTGACGAAGCGGCCGTGGGTCACCCGACTGGCCGAGAAGGTGCTCGACCCGCTGATCGGCAAGAGCCTCGTCGTCTACGCGGACAAGCCCCGGGTGCCGGCGGCGGGCGCCCGCCCGGAGCGGGAGAAGACCGCTGCCGTCCGCTGAGCTGCCCGAGCTGCCCGGCGTCCTCGACGGGACCGCCGTGCGGCGCACCGTGGCCGCCATCGCCGCCGAGCAGGGCCGCGACGGTTCGCTGCCGTGGTTCCGCGGCGGGCAGCTGGACCCCTGGGACTCGGTCGAGGCGGCGATGGCCCTCGACGTCGGCGGGGAGCACGCCCGGGCGGCGGCGGCCTACCGCTGGCTGGCCGCCCGGCAGCGCGCCGACGGCTCCTGGGCCGCCGAGTACCGCGACGGCGCCGAGACCCAGCCCGCCGTCGAGAGCAACCACGCCGGCTACCTCGCCGTCGGCGCGTGGCACACCTGGCTGACCAGCGGCGACGAGCGGCTGGTCACCGAGCTGTGGCCGGCCGTGCGCCGCGGCCTGGACCTCGTCGTGGACATGCAGTTGGCCTCCGGCGCGATCGGCTGGGCGCTGCGCCCCGACGGCACCCCGGACGACGTCGCGCTGCTCACCGGCAACGCCAGCCTGTTCCAGGCGCTGCGCTGCGGCATCGCGCTGGCCGGGCTGGCCGGGCAGTCGCAGCCGGACTGGGAGCTGGCGGTCACCGGCCTCGGCACGGCGCTGCGCACCGACCCCGCCGCCTTCGCCGACCGCTCCCGCTGGTCGATGGACTGGTACTACCCGGTGCTCGCCGGCGCGGTCACCGGCGGGCCCGCCCGCACCCGGCTGGCCGACGGGTGGGACCGCTTCGTCGTCCCGGGCCTGGGCGCCCGCTGCGTGGCCGACCGCCCGTGGGTGACCGGCGCGGAGACCTGCGAGCTGGCGCTGGCGCTCGTCGTCGCCGGGCAGCCGGAGGCCGCGCTGGAGCAGGTGGCGGCCATGCAGCACCTGCGCCACGACGACGGCTCGTACTGGACCGGCTTCGTCTACCCCGACGACGCCCGCTGGCCGGTCGAGCGGACGACGTGGACGGCGGCGGCGGTGGTGCTCGCCGCCGACGCGCTGGCCGGCGCCACACCCGCCTGCGGGCTGTTCGCCGACCCCGCGGCGCTGCCCGCACCGGGCACCGAGGACGCCGGTTCGGCAGCGCCGCTGCCGGGCAGTGCCTCTGCGTGACGCGCACGTCGGCACGCCCCCGCACCCCCCCGAACCCCGCCGGCGACGGCGTCAGCGTCGTGGTCATGAGCCGCGACCGGCGCGCGGACCTGCTGGCCACGCTGCCCCGCCACGAGGCGCCGGTCGTCCTGGTGGACAACGGCTCCACCGACGGCACCGTCGACGCCGTCCGCGCCGCGCTGCCGGAGGTGACCGTGCTGCCGCTGGCGGACAACGTCGGCGCGCACGCCCGCACGATCGGCGCCGGGCACGCGGGCAGCGAGTTCGTGGCCTTCGCCGACGACGACTCGTGGTGGGCGCCCGGAGACCTGGCCCGCGCCGCGGAGGTCATGCGGGCGCACCCGCGGCTGGCGGTGCTCAACGCGCGGGTCCTCGTCGGCCCGGAGGAGCGGCTGGACCCGCTGTGCGAGGAGCTGGCCGTCAGCCCGCTCGGCACCCCGGCGCACCTGCCCGGGCCGCGGCTGCTCGGCTTCATCGCGTGCGCGGCGATGGTGCGCACCGAGGCGTTCCTGTCCGTCGGCGGTTTCGACCCCGTGGTGCGCTTCCCCGGCGAGGAGGAGCGGCTGTCCCTGGACCTCGCCGCCGCCGGGTGGGACATCGCCTACGTCGACTCGGTGACCGTGCACCACCACCCCTCGACCCGGCGGTCCGACCCCGCGGGGCGGCGCACGGCGATCTGGCGGTCCAGGCTGCTCACCGCGGTGATGCGGTTGCCGCTGCGCGACGTCGTCCGCACCGTCGTCACCGCGCTGCGGACCGGTGCGCCGGAGCGGCGGGGGCTGCGCCGGGCGCTGCCGGACCTGCCCGCCGCGGTGCGCCGCCGCCGGCGGCTGCCCGCGCACGTCCTGGCCGACCTGCGCCTGCTGTCCGGGGGCGCCTGATGACCGCTGCCGCGCCCCGGCCCCGGCCCGCGGACCCCGGCCCGGACGCGCGGGTCGCCGTCGTCGTGATCACCCACCAGCGCCGCGACGAGGTGCTCGGGGCGCTGTCCCGGCTGCTGGCGCTGCCCGAGCGGCCGCACGTGGTGGTCGTCGACAACGGCTCCACCGACGGCACCGCCGGGGCCGTGCGCGAGCGCTTCCCCACCGTGGAGCTCGTCGCCAGCCCGGAGAACCTGGGCGCGACCGGCCGCAACGTCGGCGTCGACCGGGTGGACGCGCCGTACGTGGCCTTCTGCGACGACGACACGTGGTGGGAGCCGGGGTCGCTGCGGCGGGCGGCCGACGTCCTCGACGCGCACCCGCGGCTGGCCGTGGTGACCGCGCGGATCCTGGTCGAGCCCGGCGGCCGCGAGGACCCGATCGTGCCGGAGCTGCGCGACTCCCCCGTCCGCGGCGCCGGCTGGCTGCCCGGCCCGGCCCTCGGCTCGTTCCTCGCCGGCGCGAGCGTCGTCCGGCGGGCGGCGTTCCTCGAGGCCGGCGGCTTCTCCGAGCGGCTGTGGCTGGGCGGGGAGGAGGAGCTCATGGCCGGCGACCTCGCCGCCGCCGGCTGGGAGCTGTGCCACCTGCCCGAGCTGACCGTGCACCACCGGGCGTCGAGGGCCCGCGACTCGCACCGCCGTCGGCGCGACGGCATCCGCAACACCCTCTGGACGACGTGGCTGCGGCGCCCGCTGCGCCCCGCGCTGCGCCGCACCCTGCACCTGCTGGCCACGTTGCCCCGGGACCGGGTGACCGCGCAGGCGCTGTGGGCCGCCGTCCGCGGGATCCCCTGGCTGGTGCGGGAGCGGCGGGTGCTGCCCCCGCACGCCGAGGCCCGGTTCGCCGCGCTCGACGCGGCCCAGCGCCGCTCCACCGCCCGCCGCTACGTGAGCTGACGCGGCGGCGTCCGCCCGGCCGGGGCGGCAGAGATGGCCGTTTCTGCCGCCCGGCGGCGCGGACCAGGCCAATCCGGCCGATTGGCCCGTAGGAGCCGGGCCGGGTGGGCAGCAGAGTGGCGGGCGTGTTGCAGCACCGTCCGGTTCCCGTGTCCGCCCGTCTCCCGCGTCGCCTCGTCCAGCTCTACGCCGGTCTCGCGCTCTACGGGGCGTCGATGGCCCTGCTGGTGCGGTCCTCGCTCGGGGTCACGCCGTGGGACGTGCTGCACCAGGGGCTCGCGCAGCGGCTGGGCTGGTCGCTCGGGCTGGTCACCGTGGTGGTGGGCGCGCTGGTCCTGCTCGCGTGGATCCCGCTGAGGGAGCGGCCGGGCATCGGCACGGTGAGCAACGTCGTCGTCATCGGGGTCGCCGTCGACGGCACGCTCGCCGTCCTGCCCGCCCCGTCGCACCTGGCGGCGCAGGCGGCCTTCGCGGCGTCGGGCATCGTCCTCAACGCCGTCGCCACGGCCGCCTACGTCGGGGTGCACCTCGGACCGGGCCCGCGGGACGGGCTGATGACCGGGCTGGTCCGGCGCACCGGCGGGTCGGTGCGGCTCGTGCGCACCACGATCGAGGTCGCCGTCGTCGCGACCGGGTGGCTGCTCGGCGGCACCCTCGGCGTCGCGACCGTCGCCTACGCCCTGGCCATCGGCCCGCTCACGCAGCTGCTGCTGCCCCGCCTGTCGGTGCGGCCGGAGGTCAGCGCGCGCAGCTGATGCAGGTGCGGGCGGTGGGCCGGGCGGCCAGGCGCTCGGGCGCGATCGGCCGGCCGCAGGACTCGCACCGGCCGTAGGTGCCGGCCTCGACGGCGGTGACCGCGGCGTCGACGTCGGCCAGCCGGCGGCGCGCCTGCTCCAGCAGCGCCGCCACCTGCTGCCGCTCGAACGCGATCGTGGCGCCCTCCGGGTCGTGCTCGTCGTCGGCGTTGGACGCCTGCGACGCGGCGACGATCTCGTCGAACTGCCGGGTCAGCGCCTCGATCTGCGCCTGGGCGGCCGCCCGCTCCGCCCCCAGCGCGTCAGCGGACACGGCGCAGCAGCCGCAGCGAGCCGGTGCCCGGCAGCTCCTCGAAGTCCCCGGACCCCAGCACCCGCCGGTAGACGCCGAACGGCGCCTGGCCGCCGTCGGCGGGGTCGGGGAAGACGTCGTGGATGGCCAGCGTGCCGCCGACGGCGAGCTTGTCCACCCAGGCGTCCTGGTCGCGGCGCGCAGACTCCTCGGTGTGGCTGCCGTCGAGGAACAGCAGCGCCAGCGGGGTCGACCACAGCGGCGCGAGCACCTCCGAGCGCGCCACGACGGCGACCACGACGTCCTCCGCGCCGGCGTCGGCGATCGTGCGGCGGAACCGCGGCAGCGTGTCGACCCGCCCGACGGCGGGGTCGACCAGCGACGGGTCGTGGTACTCCCAGCCGGGCTGGTGCTCCTCGGAGCCGCGGTGGTGGTCGACGGTGACCACCTGCCGGCCGGTCTCCCGCGCCGCGGCGGCGAGGTACAGCGCCGACTTGCCCATCCACGAGCCGATCTCCAGCAGCGGGCCGGGCACGGCGACCGTGCGGGCGGCCTCGTAGAGGGCGCGGCCCTCGTCGGCGGGCATGAAACCGGGGGCGGCCTCGGCGGCGGCCAGCAGTCGGAGGACCCCGTCCTCCTCCCGCCTCGCACGCTCAGCGCCGGGCTCGGCCGCCTGCAGGGGCCCACTGCGGGCGGGCGAGCGGTGGGGGGCAGGGGGTCCTTGCTGGGGCCGGTCAGTGCGCGTGTTCACCGGGCGAACCTCGCACGCAGGGCCGACATCCGCGCCTCCGGGGCCGCGCCGGCCGCCGTCCCGGCCGCGGTGGCGAAGAACGCGCCGACCGCCGTCGTCACCGGGACCGCCAGCACGAGCGCGATCGCGCCGACCAGCGTGCGGATGACCTCCTCGGCCACCGCGGCGCTGGTGAGCGTGACGCCGGCGGGCTGGGTGTAGACCTCGAACAGCAGCAGCAGCGGCAGCGCGGCCCCCGCGTAGGCGAAGACGATCGTGTAGACGGTCGAGGCGATGTGGTCGCGGCCGACGGCCATGCCGCGGCGGTACAGCTGCCGCCACCCCATCGCCGGGTCCACCTCGTTGAGCTGCCAGATCGCCGAGGCCTGGGTGATCGTGACGTCGTTGAGCACGCCGAGGCCGGCGACCACGACCCCGGCGATCACCAGGCCGGAGAAGTCCAGCGTCGGGTCGAACGTCAGCAGCTGGATGGTCTCCTCGCTGGTGAGCCCGGTCAGCCGCGCGACGCCGACGGCCACCGAGCCGAGCACGGTCACCAGCGCCAGGCCGAACAGGGTGCCCACGAGCGCCGTCGTCGTCCGGGCGGAGAAGCCGTGCGCGAGGTACAGGACGACGAACATGATCGCCGACGAGCCGACCAGGCTGACCAGCGTCGGCGAGGACCCCTCGAGCAGCGCCGGCAGCACGAACTGCAGCAGCACGAAGAACGCGAAGGCCAGGCCGACCAGCGCGGCGAGCCCGCGCAGCCGCGCGACCGCCCCGACGACGAGGGCGAAGGCCACCGCGAGGACGACGATCGGCGTGGTCCGCTCGAAGTCGGCGAACTGGTAGTCCGGGCCGCCCTCGGCGCCGGGGTCGCGGGTGAGCACGAGGGTGTCGCCCTCGCCCACCCCGTTGGCGACCACCTCGGCCGAGAGGTCGACCTGCTGGTACTCCCCCGCGCCGTCGCCCTCGAGCACCTCGACGACGGCGGTGGCGCAGGTCGCCTGCCCGGTCCCGGCCTCGCCGCAGGGCAGCGTCTGCAGCGAGACCACCCGCGCGTCGGCGTAGGTCGTCCCCGCCGGGAGGAAGGTGGCCGCGACCTGCTCGGCGCGGGTCGGCTCGCCGCCGGGCCAGAGCGCGACCAGGCCGACCACGGTGGCCAGCCCGACCGGCACGAGCAGCAGGAGCATCAGCGTGACCGCGCGGCGCCGCCGGGTCAGCGTCTCCGGGCTCGGCGGGGGCGCGTCGGGGTCGGGCCCGTGGCTGTGGGTGTGGGGCGGCACCCGGCCAGGCTAGGAGCAGCCCCCGGCCCGGGACCGCCCGACACCGCGGTGGGGCGCCGCCGGTCAGGCGCTGCGGCCGTCCGGCCCGTCCGGGCGCCGCGACGGGCCCCCCGACGGTGGTGCGCCGCCGGCGTCGGCCGGCCCGGCGCCCTCGCCCACCACCTCGAAGCGCCGCCACAGGCCGGTCAGCTGCAGCGGCCGGGCGACCGCGGCCGGCGGCTCGACCAGCGCCACGGTGACCGCCCGCGGCTGGGTCATCCGCTGCAGCTGCACGAGGACGGCCATCCCGGCGGAGTTCATGTAGGAGACGCCGCTGAGCTCCAGCTCCACCCGCGAGAGCGTGGGCACCGACAGCAGCTGGTCGGTGACCACGCGGACCAGCGGCCGGCGGGCGGCCTCGGTGAGCTCGCCGGTCACGGTGATGCAGCTGACGTCGCCGTCGAGCCGGGCGTCGACCTCGGGCTCGCTCTCGTGGGGCGTGGTGTCCTCGGCCGCGGGTCCACCGGTTTCTCGGTGCTCGTCCATGCCCGGGGTCTGCCCCCGTTGCCCGCCGTCCATGCGCGGGCGGGAACACACGTGGGCAAGAGACGTTTACACGAGTGTCTGGTCGAGGTAATCTCCAGTTGCCACTGGAGGTTCATCCCCGGGCAGCGATCACCATCCGGATCTCCGAGGAGGTTCACCAGCCATGGTGCTGACCGCGTACGACCCCTTCCCCAGCGCGTCCGCCGCCTTCCGCGCCCTGGACCAGCTCACCGGCCGCCCGGGCACCGCCCGCGCCCTGTCGGGCATGCCGATGGACGCCTACCGCGTCGGTGACAAGTTCGTCGCCCACTTCGACCTGCCCGGCGTCGACCCGGGCTCGATCGACCTGTCGCTGGAGGGCACGACCCTCACCGTCAGCGCGGAGCGCTCGGTCCCGCAGCTGGAGGGCGCGGAGTGGGCCGTCGCCGAGCGCCCCTACGGCGCCTACACCCGGCAGCTGGTCCTCGGCCGCAGCCTCGACACCGACCGGCTCGAGGCCAGCTACCACGACGGTGTGCTCACCGTGAGCATCCCGGTCGCGGAGAAGGCCCGGTCCCGCAAGATCACCGTGACCCGCGCCGACGTGCCGGCCGCGGTGGAGAGCCGGACCATCGAGGGCGAGCAGGAGCCCGCCCAGGGCGAGACGCGGGCCGTCGAGGGCTGACCGCCGTCGCGTCCGAGGGGGCCGGGCCGGTGCGGCCCGGCCCCCTCGTCCCGTCCGGGGCCGGAGGCCTCGACACCGCAGGGAGGAGGTCCCGTGACCGCTGACGGCGACCCGCAGCAGGCCGACCCGGCGGCCGACGCCGTGCGCCGGCTCGACGACCCCGACTTCCCGGCGCTGACGATGAGCCAGGCCGCCGCGCTGCTCGGCGTCCAGGCCGCCTTCCTGCGCAGCCTCGACGGCTCCGGCGTCCTGCAGCCGCACCGCTCCCCCGGCGGCCACCGGCGCTACTCGCGCCACCAGCTGGTCCTCGCCGCGCGACTGCGCGGCCTCCTCGACGACGGCCACACACTCGCCTCCGCCGAGGTCATCCTCGGCCTGCAGGACGAGCTCGCCGACGCCCGCGCCGACACCGTGCGGCTGCGCGAGACCGTCGACCGCCTGCGCGCCGGGCGCCCGGAGGACCCGGAGCCGGACCGCGCCTGACACCCCGGGGTCGCCCCCTGGGTTGATACCCCCTGGGGGTAGGGGTACCGTTGCCGCCGTGACCGACTCGGAGAGCGCCCCCGGCCACGTCCACGGCTACATCCACCGCAAGGACGACCACCTCAAGCGGCTGCGCCGCATCGAGGGCCAGGCCCGCGGGCTGCAGCGCATGGTCGAGGACGAGAAGTACTGCATCGACATCCTCACCCAGGTCTCGGCGATGACCTCCGCGCTGCAGTCGGTGGCGCTGAGCCTGCTCGAGGAGCACCTGTCGCACTGCGTCGCCGAGGCCGTCGCCACCGGCGGCCCGGAGGCCGACGCGAAGGTCCGCGAGGCCTCCGCCGCGATCGCCCGGCTCGTCCGCTCCTGACACCCCACCCCACCCCGGAGGACCCCGCCATGAGCACCGCCAGCTACACCGTCACCGGCATGACCTGCCAGCACTGCGTCGCCTCGGTCACCGAGGAGGTCAGCGAGATCCCCGGCGTCACCGACGTCGAGGTGGACCTGGCCAGCGGCGGCCTGACCGTCACCAGCGACGCCCCCGTCGACGACGCCGCCGTGCGCGCCGCCGTCGCGGAGGCCGGCTACGAGGTCGCCGGCCGCTGACGCGGCCGGCCGGTCGGGAGGGAGCTGTCGTGCGCACCGCCACCCGGGTCGCCGCCACGCTCGGCGCCGCGGCCGCCGTCCTCGGCGCCGGCTGGGGCGCGGGTGCCCTCGCCGGCCCGGTGGGCGCGCCCCCGGCCGCGGTCGAGGAGCACGCCGGCGACGGCGGGCACGCGGCGGCGGCTCCCGCCGGGGAGCACGACCTGCCCGCCGGGCTCGCCGTCTCCGCCGAGGGCCACACCCTCGACCTCGCCGACGACGCCCTGCCCGCCGGCACCGCCGTCCCGCTGTCGTTCCGGCTGCTCGGGCCCGACGGCGCCCCGGTGACCGCCTACGAGACCGTGCACGAGCAGGACCTGCACCTGGTCGTCGTCCGCCGGGACCTCACCGGCTACCAGCACGTGCACCCCGAGCTGTCCCCCGACGGCACCTGGACGACGACGGTCGCGCTCGAGCCCGGCTCCTGGCGGGTGCTGGCCGACGCCACGCCCACCGCCCTCGGGCGCGACGTGGTCCTCGGCGCCGACCTCGCCGTCGGCGGCGCGTGGGAGCCCACGCCGCTGCCCGCTCCCGCGGCGACCGCGGAGGTGGACGGCTACACCGTCACCCTCGACGGCGACCTGGTCGCCGGGGAGGAGTCCGAGGTCGTGCTCACCGTCAGCCGCGACGGCGTGCCGGTGACGGACCTGCAGCCGTACCTCGGCGCCCGCGGCCACCTGGTCGCGCTGCGCGCCGGCGACCTCGGCTACCTGCACGTCCACCCCACCGGCGACTCCGGCGGGCAGGTCCGCTTCGCCGTGCAGGTGCCCGCGGCCGGCGGCCACCGGCTGTTCCTCGACTTCCGCCACGGCGACGTCGTCCGCACCGCCGCCTTCACCCTGACCGCCCGGAGCGCCCCGTGACCACACCCACGCAGATCGAGCTGTCGATCGGCGGCATGACCTGCGCGTCCTGCGCGGCCCGCATCGAGAAGAAGCTCAACCGGCTCGACGGCGTCACCGCCACGGTCAACTACGCGACGGAGAAGGCGCGGGTCACCTTCGGCGACGGCGTCGCGCCCGAGGACCTCGTCGCGACCGTGGAGAAGGCCGGCTACACCGCAGCCCTCCCGGCGCCGGCCGAGGAGGACGCCCCGGAGGCCGACCCCGACGCCGGGCTGCGGCAGCGGCTGGTGCTCTCGGCCGTCCTGAGCCTGCCGGTCGTGCTGCTCGGCATGGTCCCCGCGCTGCAGTTCGAGAACTGGCAGTGGGCCTCGCTGACGCTGGCCGCGCCGGTGGTCGTCTGGGGTGGCTGGCCGTTCCACCGCGCCGCCTGGACCAACCTCCGGCACGGCGCGGCCACCATGGACACCCTCGTCTCGCTGGGCACCCTCGCCGCGTTCGGCTGGTCGCTGTACGCGCTGTTCCTCGGCACCGCCGGGGAGCCGGGGATGACCCACCCCTTCTCGCTGGCCGTGACCCGCGGCGACGGGAGCGGGGACGTCTACCTCGAGGCCGCCGCGGGCGTGACCACCTTCCTGCTGGCCGGCCGGTACGCCGAGGCGCGCGCCAAGCGGCGGGCCGGGTCGGCGCTGCGGGCGCTGCTGGAGATGGGCGCCCGCGAGGTGTCGGTCCTGCGCGGTGACACCCGGGACGGTGGCACCGAGGTGCGCGTGCCGGTCGAGCAGCTGCACGCGGGTGACCTGTTCGTCGTCCGGCCCGGCGAGCGGGTGGCCACCGACGGCGAGGTCGTCGAGGGCTCCTCCGCCGTCGACGCCTCGATGCTCACCGGCGAGTCGGTGCCGGTGGAGGTCGGCCCGGGCGACGCGGTCGTCGGGGCGACGGTCAACGCCGGCGGCCGGCTGGTCGTGCGGGCCACCCGGGTCGGCGCGGACACCCAGCTCGCGCAGATGGCGCGGCTGGTCGAGGAGGCGCAGAACGGCAAGGCGCAGGTGCAGCGGCTGGCCGACCGGGTGTCCGGGGTGTTCGTGCCGGTCGTGCTCGCGCTGGCGCTGGCCACCCTGGGCTTCTGGATCGGCACCGGCGCCGGCGTGGCCGGGGCGTTCCCCGCCGCCGTCGCCGTGCTGATCATCGCCTGCCCCTGCGCGCTCGGGCTGGCCACGCCGACCGCCCTCATGGTCGGCACCGGCCGCGGCGCGCAGCTCGGCATCCTCGTGCGCGGTCCGGAGGTGCTGGAGTCCACGCGGCGGGTCGACACCGTCGTGCTCGACAAGACCGGCACCGTCACCACCGGCCGGATGAGCCTGGCCGGCGTCGTCGCCGCCGACGGCGAGGACGCCGGCGAGGTGCTGCGCCGGGCGGGCGCGCTGGAGGACGCCTCCGAGCACCCGATCGCCGCGGCCGTGGCCTCCGCCGCCCGTGAGCGGGCCGGCGCGCTGCCGGCCGTCACCGGGTTCCGCAGCGAGGCCGGGCTCGGCGTGCGCGGCACCGTCGAGGGCGTGCCGGTCGCCGTCGGCCGGCCCGCGCTCGTGGGCCCGCTGCCCCCGGAGCTCGCCGCGGCGGTCGCCGAGGCCGACGCCGCCGGGCGCACCGCGGTCGCGGTCGGCTGGGACGGCGCCGCGCGCGGCGTGCTCGTCGTCGCCGACACCGTCAAGCCGACGTCGGCGGCCGCCGTGCGGCAGTTCCGCGCCCTCGGGCTGCGGCCGGTGCTGCTCACCGGCGACTCGGCCGCCACCGCCCGTGCGGTCGCCGAAGAGGTCGGCATCGACGACGTCGTCGCCGAGGTGCTGCCGCAGGACAAGGTCGCCGCCGTCCGGCGGCTGCAGGCCGGAGGCGCGACGGTGGCGATGGTCGGCGACGGCGTCAACGACGCGGCGGCGCTGGCCCAGGCCGACCTGGGGCTGGCGATGGGCACCGGCACCGACGTCGCCATCCAGGCCAGCGACCTCACCCTCGTCCGCGGCGACCTGCGCGCCGCCGCCGACGCCGTCCGGCTGGCCCGCCGCACGCTCGCGGTGATCAAGGGGAACCTGTTCTGGGCGTTCGCCTACAACGTCGCCGCGCTGCCGCTGGCGATGGCCGGGCTGCTCAACCCGATGATCGCCGGGGCCGCGATGGCGTTCAGCTCGGTCTTCGTCGTCACCAACAGCCTGCGGCTGCGCCGGTTCCGCCCGCTGCCGGGCAACGACACCTCCGCCGCGCCCGCCGGCACGCCGGCGCCCGCCCCCGCGTTGGACCCGGCATGACGAGCCGCTGGACCACCGCCGACGTCCCCGACCAGACCGGGCGCACCGCCGTCGTCACCGGAGCCACGAGCGGGCTGGGCCTGGCCACCGCCCGGGCGCTCGCGGAGCGGGGCGCGCGCGTGGTGCTCGCCGTCCGCGACCCCGCCCGGGGCGAGTCGGCCGCCGCCGGCCTGGCCGGCGACGTCGAGGTGCGCCGGCTGGACCTGGCCGACCTGGCCTCGGTGCGCGCCTTCGCCGACGGCTGGAGCGGTCCGCTCGACGTCCTGGTCAACAACGCCGGGATCATGATGGTGCCCGAGGGCCGCACCGCCGACGGCTTCGAGCTGCAGCTCGGCACCAACCACCTCGGCCACTTCGCGCTGACCAACCTGCTGCTGCCGCACGTCACCGACCGGGTGGTGACCCTGTCGTCGGGGGCGCACCGGATGGGCGCGATCGACCTCGACGACCTCAACTGGGAGCGGCGGCGGTACTCCGCCGAACGCGCCTACGGCCAGTCGAAGCTGGCCAACCTGCTGTTCACCCTGGAGCTGCAGCGCCGGCTGACCGCCGCGGGCTCGCCGGTGCGGGCGCTGGCCGCACACCCCGGCTGGTCGGCCACCAACCTGCAGGGCCACACCGGGAACCGGCTGAAGGACGCGTTCGCGCTGCTGGGCAACCGGGTGGTCGCGCAGTCCGCGGAGCAGGGCGCGCTGCCGACGCTCTTCGCCGCGACCACCGACCTCCCCGGCGGCAGCTACGCCGGACCGGACGGGCTGGGCGAGCTGCGCGGGTACCCGACCCTGGTCGGCCGGACGGCCGCGGCCAGCGACCCCGACCTCGCGACCCGGCTCTGGACGGCGTCCGCGCGGCTCACCGGCGTCGACTTCCCGGCCACGCTCCCCACCCGCGGACCCGCCTCCGACAGGAGCCACTAGCGCTGTGAAGGCCCCTCAGAGGGCCGGGAGCAGGAGCAGGACGGTCGGGACCAGGAGGAGCAGCCCGGCGCAGAGCAGGACGGCGGCGCGGGCGGCGGCCGGCAGCGGGGCCGGCGGGTCGACCAGCCGGAGCACCCGGGCGGTGACCGCGCTGCCGGTCACCGACAGCGCGCCGCTCGGCACGCCCCCGCCCGCTCCCCCGGCCGTGACGACGATCGCCTGCGCCAGCGTGCGCCGCGGGTCGGGCCCGGCCAGCGAGGTCACCGCGCGGTCGTCGGCGCGCATCTCCACCAGCCCGCGGACCGCGGCGTGCGCGCGGGCGGCGGCGGGCAGCACCGGCAGCGCCGCCTCCCACGCCACGAAGGGCAGCAGGTAGAGGTGGTGGTGCTCGGCCAGGTGCGCCCGCTCGTGGGCGACGACGGCGGCCAGCTGCCCGTCGTCGAGCTCGGCGACCATGCCCGAGGACAGCACCAGCAGCGGGCGGGCGCCGGGGATGCAGAACGCCACCGGCGCGGGGTGCTCGAGCAGCCGGGCGTCGGGGGCGGCCGCCGACGGCTGCACGACCAGCTCCAGCAGCGCCCGGTGCCGCCGCCGGGTGCGCGCGGTGCGCACCCACGACAGCGCCAGGACGCCGAGCAGCTCCGCGGCGAGGACGCCGGCCAGCGTGAGGGTGACCCAGTGGTCGCCGCGGACCGGGTCGCGGGCCGGGTGCCCGGTCAGCACCGCCCAGCCGGCCTCGGGCAGTGAGTGGCCCCACGGCGCGAGCCCGTGCACGAGCAGCGCGCCGATGATCGACAGCCCGCCGGCCAGCCCGATCGCCTGCCAGCAGACCAGCGCCACGAGCGGGTCGCGCCGGGGCCACCGGGCGCGGCCGAGCAGCGCCGGCACCGGCCAGGCCAGCAGGACGGCGAGGACCGCGAGCGCCGCGGCGGTCGCGGGCAGCACGTCAGCGCGCGTCCGGCGCCGTCTCGCTGAGCAGCTGCCGCAGGAGGCGGGCCTCCTCCGGGTCGACGCCGCCGACGAACCGGGCGAGCACCGCCTGCCGGTCGCCGGCCTGGCCGAGGACCTCGTGCATGAGCTCGGCGGCGTGGTCGGCGCGGCTGGCCCGCGGGCGGAAGCGGCGCGGCCGGGCGTCGTCGTGCTCGACGAAGCCCTTGGCCTCCAGCCGGGACAGCACGGTGTGCACGGTGGTGAGCGCCAGCTCGCGGTCGGCCAGCGCGTCGCGCAGCCCGGCCGCGGCCACCGGCCCGTCGGCCGCCCACAGCACGTCCATGACGGTGCGCTCCAGGTCTCCCAGCGACGCCACGGCCCCTCCCGTCCTCGTTTCTACCCAGCGTAGAACGGGGTCCCGGGCGAGCGCACGCACCCTGTCGCGCACCTCACCCCGACGCGTTCTACGCGGCGTAGAGAAGTAGTTCTACGAGGCGTAGAAAGGAGGTGTCGGTCGGAGGCACAGACGAGGAGCAGCGCGCGTGGACGTGCTCGACATCGCCCGGTGGCAGTTCGGCATCACCACCGTCTACCACTTCCTGATGGTCCCGCTGACCATCGGACTCGGGATCCTGGTGGCCGTCATGCACACCCTCTGGGTGCGCACCGGCAAGCCGGAGTGGCTGCGGATGACCCGGTTCTGGGGCCGCGTCTACCTGGTCAACTTCGTGCTCGGCGTGGCCACCGGCCTGGTCCAGGAGTTCCAGTTCGGCCTGGCGTGGAGCGAGTACTCGCGCTTCGTCGGCGACGTGTTCGGCTCGCTGCTGGCGATGGAGGCGCTGCTCGCCTTCTTCCTCGAGTCGACCTTCCTCGGCCTGTGGATCTTCGGCTGGGGCCGCATCCCCAAGAAGCTGCACCTGGCGGCGCTGTGGGCCGCGGTGATCGGCTCCATCGTCAGCGCGTACTTCATCATCGCGGCCAACTCCTGGATGCAGCACCCGGTCGGCGTCGTCGTCGGCGAGGACGGGCGCCCCGAGCAGGTCGACTTCCTCGCCGTCCTGACCAACAACACGGCCCTGGCCGCCTTCACCCACGCGATCGTCGCGGCGCTCATGGTCGCCGGTGCCCTGCTGGTCGGCATCGGCCTCTACCAGCTGCGCAGGCGGAAGCTGGCCGGCGCCCCGACCACCGAGGTCGACCACTCGGTGTGGCGCCGCTCGGTGCGGCTCGGCGGGTACGTGTCGCTGGCCGCCTTCGTCCTGGTCGCCGTCACCGGCGACTGGCAGGGCAAGCTCATGTACCAGCAGCAGCCGCTCAAGATGAGCTCGGCCGAGGCGCTGTGCGAGACCGAGGCGCCGGCACCGTTCTCGGTCTTCGCCTGGGGCAAGCTCGGGTCCAACGAGTGCGACGACGTGCACAGCTGGACCGTCCCCGGCCTGCTCTCCTTCCTCGCGCACAGCGACTTCGAGACCGCCGTCCCCGGCGTGAACGAGCTGCAGGAGGAGTACTCCGCGGTCTACGGCGCCACCTACCCCGACGACCCGTCCTTCGGCGACCGCGCCGGCCAGCCGATCGACTACACGCCGGTGCTGGCGGTCACCTACTGGAGCTTCCGGCTCATGATCGGCATGGGCGCGGTCTCGGCCGGCGTCGCGGCCTACGCGCTCTGGGCCACCCGCCGCGGCCGGGTGCCGACGTCGCGGATCGGCGTCCACGGCTCGCTGCTCGCCGTCGGCGCGCCGTTCGTGGCCAACGCGACCGGCTGGGTGTTCACCGAGATGGGCCGCCAGCCCTTCGTCGTCTACCCGAACCCGGACGTGCCCGTGGACGAGCAGGTGTGGTTCTTCACCGCCCAGGCCGTCTCCCCCGGCATCACCGCCGCCGAGGTCTGGACCTCGCTGATCAGCCTCGGCCTGCTCTACGGCGCGCTCGCGGTGGTCGAGCTGTTCCTCCTCGTCCGGCTGGTCCGCCGCGGGGTCACCACCGGCGACACGACGCCGACCCCGCCCGCGGTCGGGTCGTCCCGGGACGACGACGACCCGCGTCCGGGCGACGACCGGGCCGACGACGACGTCCTCTCCTTCGCGTACTGACCGGAGTGCCTGACATGGACCTGCAGACCCTGTGGTTCGCCGCCGTCGCGGTGCTGTGGACCGGCTTCCTGCTGCTGGAGGGGTTCGACTTCGGCGTCGCGGCGCTGCTGCCGGTGCTCGGCCGGCGCGGTGCCGAGGGACGTGCCGACCGGCACCTCATGCTCCGCACGATCGGCCCGGTGTGGGACGGCAACGAGGTCTGGCTGATCACCGCCGCCGGCGCGGTGTTCGCTGCCTTCCCCGGCTGGTACGCCACCTGGCTGCCGGCGCTGTACCTGCCCTTCGTCCTGGTGCTGCTCGGCCTGATCGTGCGGGCGGTGGCCTTCGAGTGGCGGCACAGCTCGCACGACCCGCGCTGGGACGCCGCCTGGACCCGCGTCATCACCGGCGGCTCGCTGGTGGCCGCGGCGGGCGTGGGCGCGGCGCTGGCCGCCACCACGCTCGGCCTGCCGATCGACGCGGCGGGCGACCGGGTCGGCGGCGCGTTCGCCGGGCTCGGCTGGTCCGCGCTGCTGGGCGCGGCCGCGGTGGTCGGTCACTCGCTGGTGCACGGCGCGCTGTTCCTCGCGCTCAAGACCGACGGCCCGCTGCGGCTGCGGGCGCGGGCGTTCGCGCTGCGCTGGTCGCCGGTGGCCGCGCTGCCGCTGCTGGCGTGGTCGGGGCTGGTGCAGCTGCGCTCGGGCACGGCGCTCACCGGCGCGCTGTGGCTGGTGGCCGCGCTGGCCGTCGTCGTCACGTGGACCCGGGTGCGGCTGGACCGCGAGGGGCAGGCCTTCGCCGGCTGGGCCACCGTGCTGCTGGCCTCGGCGGCCACGCTGTTCGGCTCGGCCTACCCGGTGGTCGTGCCCTCGACGATCGACCCGGCCTTCGACGTCACCGTCGCCGAGGCCTCGGTCAGCGACTACACGCTCACCGTGATGACCTGGGTGGCCGCGGTCGGCCTGCCGGTCGTGCTCGCCTACCAGGCCTGGACGTACTGGGTGTTCCGCCGCCGCCTGACCGCCGAGCCGCAGCACGTGGCCGCGTGAGGGCGGCAGGAATGGCCATCTCTGCCGCCCCCGCCCGGGCGCGGGGGCCGCTGGCCCCACTGGCCGGCGTGCCGGGACTGCCCGGCGCGCTGGCCCGGGCGGCGGCTGCCGCCCTCGGCTCGACGGCGGGGCTGGTGTTGCTCGCCGCCGGCCTCGCGCACGCCGTCGCCCGGGCCGCCGGGTACGCCGACGGCGACCTGACCGCCCCGCTCGCGCTGGCGGCCGCCGGCGCCGTGCTGCGCGCGCTGGCCGGCACCCTCGGCGAGCGGGCCGCCACCCGCGACGCCCGCCGCGCCGAGGACGCGGTGCGCCGCGCGCTGCTCGACCGGCTGGCCGCCTCGCCCGCCGCGGTCGCCGCCGCGGGCGGGCCGGCCCCGGCCGCGGTGCTGGCCACCACCCGGCTGGCCGACCTCGCGCCCGCCCTGGCCACCTACCTGCCCGCGCTCGCGCAGACCGCCGTCGTCCCGCCGGTGCTGCTGGTCGTGCTGGCCGCCACCGACCTGCTCTCGGCCGGCCTGGTCGCGGCCACCCTGCCGCTGGTGCCGCTGTTCATGGCGCTGGTCGGGCTGGCCACCCGCGACGGCACCACCGGCGCCGCCCGCGCCCTGGACCGGCTGGCCGCGCACGTCGCCGAGCTCGTCCGCGGGCTGCCGGTGCTGGTCGGCCTGGGGCGGGCCGCCGAGCAGGTGACCGCCCTCGCCGAGCTGGGCGAGGCCACCCGCCGCCGCACGCTGGCCACCCTGCGCCTGGCATTCCTCTCCGCGCTGGTGCTCGAGCTGATCGCCACGCTGTCGGTGGCGCTGGTCGCGGTCACCGTGGGCCTGCGGCTGGTGCACGGCGACCTCGCGCTCGCCGTCGGGCTCACCGCGCTGCTGCTCGCCCCCGAGGCCTTCGCACCGCTGCGCGCGCTGGGCACCGCCCACCACGCCGGCGAGGCCGCCACGCTGGCCGCCGCCGAGGCGCGCGCCGTGCTGGCCGCGCCGGTCGCCACCGCTCCCCCGGCGGTGGACGACGACGACCCGCGCGGCGCCGACGTCGCCGTCTCGGGACTGACCGTGCGCCACCCCGGCCGCGCGCTGCCCGCGCTCCCGCCGGTCGACCTCGCGCTGCGCCCCGGCGAGCTGGTGGTGCTGCGCGGGCCCAGCGGCTCGGGCAAGTCCACCCTCCTGGCCGCGCTCACCGGCGCGGTCGACCCGGCCGCGGAGGTCGGCGGCACCGTCACCGGCGTCCCGGCCGGCGCGGTCGCGCTGGTCCCGCAGCACCCGCGGACGACGGCGCGGACGGTGGCCGACGAGCTGCGCCGGCACGCCGCCGCCTCCCCGGGCGTGGACGCGGTGGTGGCCGAGGCGTTCGTCGTCGAGGCGCTGCAGCGGGTCGGGGCCGAGGCGCTCGCCGGGCGGGACTGCACCACCCTCTCCCCCGGCGAGCTGCAGCGGGTGGCGCTCGCACGGGCGCTGGTGCGTGTGCGCCGCGGCGCCCGGCTGCTGCTGCTCGACGAGCCCACCGCCCACCTCGACGAGGCGTCGGCCGCCCGCGTCGCCGCCGTCCTGGCCGGCCTGCGCGGCACGGTCACGGTCCTGCTGGTCACCCACGACCCGGCCCTGGCGGCGCTGGCCGACCGCACGGTGACGCTGTCGAGCCCCGCCACCCCGCCCTCCCCGCCGGGATCGCCGGTCCCGGCGGCTGCGGCGGCCCGGGGCGACGGGATCGCCGACGTCGTCGCCCCGGCACCGGCCGCGAGCACCGCCGTCCCCGCCCCCACGGGGCTCGGCTGGCCGCGGCGGGCGCTGGTCCGGGCGGTCGCGGCCGGCACCGCCTCGGCCGGCGCGGGCGTCGCGCTCACCGCGGTGAGCGGCTGGCTGATCGTCCGCGCCGCGGAGATGCCGCCGATCCTCACGCTGATGGTCGCCATCGTCGGCGTGCGCGCCTTCGGCCTCGGCCGCGCGGCGCTGCGCTGGGTCGAGCGGCTCACCGCGCACGACGCCGCCCTGCGGATGGCCGCCGACCTGCGGGTGCGGGTCTGGCGGGCGCTGTCCGCGCAGGGCGTGGCCGCCGACCGGACGCCGGGCAGCGCGCTGGCCCGCGTGGTCGGCGACGTCGGCCTGGTGCAGGACCTGTCGGTGCGGGTGGTGCCGCCCGCGGTCGTCGCCGCCACCGTCCCGGTGCTCACGCTGGCCGCCCTGGCGCTGCTCTCCCCGGGCGCCGCGGCCGCCGCGGCGCTCGTCCTGGCGCTCACCGCCGCCGGCGTGCTGCTGGTGCACCGGCGGGTCGACGCCGGCGCCGCCCGCACCGAGGGCGCGCTGCGGGTGGCCGCCCTGCGCGACGTCACCACCGCCCTCGACGGCGCGGCCGACCTGCGCGCGCACGGCCTCGCCGCCGCCACCGCCGCCGACCTCGCCGCGGTGGCGGGCCGCCGGTCCGCCGTCGCCGCCACGGGCGCCCGGGCCGGCGCGCTCGGCACCGGCCTGGTCGTCCTCGGCACCGGGCTGGCCGCCGTCGCCGCCACCGCGGTCGGCGCGGCGGCGGGCCTCGGCGGGCCGGAGGTCGCGGTCCTCGGCCTGGCCCCGCTGGCGCTGGCCGAGCCGCTGGCCGGCCTGGTGTCCGCGCTGCAGCGCCGCGGCGCCCTCGCCGACGCCCGCGCCCGCCTCGACGCCGTCCTCACCGCCCCGGTGCCCGCCGACCCCGCCGATCCGGTGCCCGCCCCCGCGCCGGTGCGCGACCTCGCCGTCACCGGCCTGGTCGCCGGCTGGCCCGGCGGCCCGGACGTGCTGCGCGGCCTCACCGCGCGGGCGGTTGCCGACGGCGGCTGGCTGGTGGTCCGCGGCCCGTCCGGCGCCGGCAAGTCGACGTTCCTCGCCGTGCTGCTCGCGGCGCTGCGCCCGCGGGCGGGGCGCTACGTGCTCGGCGGCGCCGACACCGCCCGGCTGACCGGCGCGGCCGTCCGCGCGCGCACCGCCTGGCTGCCGCAGGACGCGCACGTCTTCGCCTCGACGATCCGCGCCAACCTGGCCCTCGCCGCCCCGCGCGGTGAGCTGGCCGGCCCCGGCGGCGAGGCGCGGATGACCGCCGCGCTCACCGCCGCCGGGCTCGGCCCGCTGCTGGCCGGGCTGCCCGACGGGCTGGACACCCCGGTCGGCGCCGGTGGCACCGCGCTGTCCGGCGGCGAGCGGCGGCGGCTCGCCGCGGCCCGGGCGCTGCTGGCCGCCCGCGACGTCGTCCTGCTCGACGAGCCGACCGCGCACCTGGACCCGCCGACGGCGGCCGCCCTGGTGCGGGACCTGCGCGACGCGCTGGCCGGCCGGGTCGTCGTCTGCGTCACCCACGACGACGCCGTCGAGCAGCCCGGCGACACCGTCCTCGACCTGGGCGGCCGGGTGGCGCTCCCCGCCTGAGGACGTGACCCGACAGCGCACGTCCCGGCGTCGCCGGCCCCCTCCCGGGGCCCGCCCCGAGCCTGCGAGGGCCTCAGGCGGCCGCGGCGCCGGACCAGCCGCGGCCACCCGGCCCCACCCGGCGCACCTCGAAGCCGGGGCACGCGGGCAGCCGGGGGTCGACGACGAGGGGCACGGCGGCGGGCTCGCCGAGCGAGCGCGGGCCGGTCCCGTGCCAGCCGAGCTGGGCGCCGAGCCGCTGGAGGAGCTCCGGCCGGAGACGGATCTCGCGGGGCGGCGCCGTGCCGGGCATCCAGGCGACGGCGAGGAGGTCCCCGGCGACGTCGGACCGGGTGGCGTGCCCGGCGGAGGTGGGGGCGAGGGTGAGGGTCGTGGTGGCCATGACGAGCCTCCAGGGGCGGTCCCCCCGTGCTCCGTACAACACCGGGGTGGACGAGGTCATGCCTACCGCCGAGGTCTGACAGTTCCCCCCTGCTACCCGGCCGGGCCGCCGGGAACCGGCGCCGGCGGGATCAGTTCCCGGCGGGCACGTCGACCGGGACCTCCGGGCCCGGCCGGGCCCCCTGCAGCAGGGGCAGGTCGTCGCCGGACCGGGAGCCGCCCGGGTCGTACCGGTTGCGCGGGCGATCGGCCGGCAGCAGCCCCATGGCCGCGCGGGTGACGGCCACCGGCTCGGCGCAGGACACCGTCTCGGCCGCGGTGCCCCGGCGCAGCCGGCCGCCGGGCCAACCGCGGACCAGCCCGCGGGTGGCCGGGAACGGCCGGCCGTCGAGGCGGGCGACCGCGCGCAGGACGGCGTCCTCCATCGCGCGGGGTCACCCCGCCGTCGTCGGCCGGGCCGACCAGCTGGCGCAACCACCTGCCGCTGCGGCGTCGTCGCTGACCCAGGTCACCCCCGCACGGACGGACGGCGACCGCCACACCGGGTCGCACGGCGGCCCTCCTCCCGCGCCCCCGCCGGGTCGACACTGACGGAGCCGTCCACGGGGGACCCGTCCTCGGGAGGGAGAGCACCGTGACCGAGCACCCCAACCTCATCCGCAGCCGCGAGGGCTACGAGGCGTTCGCCAAGGGCGACCTGGCCTTCCTGACCGAGCAGTGGCGCGAGGACGTCCGCTGGCACGAGCAGGGCTCCACCGAGCTGGCCGGCGACTACGAGGGACCGCAGGCCGTCTTCGGCATGTTCGCCCGGCTCATGGAGCTGACCGAGAACAGCCTCCGCGTCGAGCCGGTGCAGATGTGCGCCGACGACGAGTACGGCATCGCCCTGGTCCGGTTCACGGCCCGCCGCGGGACCGCGCACCTGGAGACGCTCAGCGCCCAGGTCGCCCGCTTCGACGGGGAAGGGAAGCTGGCCGAGTTCTGGAACTGCCCCACCGAGCCGGGCGTCCTCGACGCCTTCTTCGGCGAGCACCCCGTGTGACGGGCGTGGCGCCCCCGGACGTCGCCCGCCTCCACGAGGCGTACGCGGCGTTCGGCAGGGGCGACCTCGACCACTGCAGGAGCTGTGGCGCCCGGACGTCCGCCGGCACGAACCCGGGAGGAACCGGTTCAGCGGCGACCACACCGGCACCGACGGGGTCTTCGAGCTCTTCGGCCGGGTGTTCGTCCTCAGCGACGGCACGTTCCGCGTCGACCTGCGGGCGGCCTCCGCCGACGACACCGACGGCGCGGCGGTCGTCCGGATCACCGCCTCCCGCGGCGACCGGCAGTTCGACGTGCTCGCCGCCCACCTGGTCCGCTTCGAGGACGGCGGTCGCCGAGTTCTGCCAGGCGCACACCGACCAGGCCGCGGTGGACGCGTCTCCGCCTGACCGACCGACGAGGAGGCGACCGTGACCAGCTCTCCCCACCCCCACGTCACCGTGCTGCTGGAGGGCTACGAGGCCTTCGCCGAGGGCGACCTCGACCGCCTCCCCGAGCTCTGGACCGACGACGTCCGGTGGCACGAGCCCGGGACGCACCCGCTCGCCGGCGACTACACCGGTCCGCAGGAGCTCGTCGGCCTCTTCGGCCTGGCGTACGAGGTCACCGGGGGCAGCTTCCGGGTGGACGTGAGATCCGCCTTCGCCGACGACACCGACGGCGTGGCGGTCGTCCGCATGACCGCCCGTCGCGGCGACCGGGACCTCGACGTCCTCGCCGCCCAGGTGGTCCGCTTCGAGGACGGCCGGATCGCCGAGTTCTGGGATGCGCACACCGACCAGGCCGCGGTGGACGCGTTCTTCGGCTGAGCCGGGTCCCGGCGTTTGACGGGCGCGGGTTCCGCGTACGGGAGGACGGTGCGGGAGGACCAGGCGGACGGCGGGGGTCGGGCCACCGCGGCTTCCGGGACGGGTCCGGGGAGCGCCCGGCGGTCGAGAGCGTCGGCGAGCGGCTGCTCGGCTCGCTGCTCGACCGCGCCCACCTCATCCCGCCGCGCCTGGTCGGCCCGCTCGTCGCCCAGGAGCTGCACGGCGCCGGCGTCGAGGAGGTCGCCGTCCTGCTGCAGGACGTCGACCAGGTCGAGCTGCGGCCGCTGACCGGGCCGCTGCTGTCCGGCGAGCCGGTGGCGATCGAGGGCAGCGCCGCCGGCGCCGCCTTCGCCGGGGACCGGCTCGTGGAGGAACGGCTGCCCGGCGGCCAGGTCCGGCTGCACCTGCCGATGCTCGACGGCTCGGACCGGGTCGGCGTCCTGACGCTGGTGCTGCGCGGGATCACCGACGCCGACCGGGTGCTCGCGCAGCGGGTCGCCGGCCTGGTTGCCGACCTCGTCGTCACCAAGGACCTCTACACCGACACGTTCGCGCGCGTCCGGACGCGGAAGCCGATGACGCTGGCCGCGCAGCTGCAGTGGAAGAACCTGCCGCCGCTGTCGATGACCACCCCGGACGTCGACCTCTCGGGGATCCTCGAGCCGGCCTACGAGGTCGGCGGCGACAGCTTCGACTACGCGCTGGACGAGCACGTCCTGCACCTCGCCGTCTTCGACGCCATGGGGCACGGGCTCACGGCGGCCACGATGGCGAGCACGGTCCTCGCCGCCTACCGGCACGGCCGGCTGCGCGACGTCCCGCTGACCGAGACGTACACCGAGATGGACCGCGTGGTCGGCGAGGTCTTCCCCGGCCGGTTCGCCACCGGCCAGATCGGCCGGCTCGACACCGAGACCGGCGAGCTGCGCTGGGTCAACGCCGGGCACCCGCCCGCGCTGTGGCTGCGCGGTGGCCGGGTGATCGGCGAGCTGGCGGGCCGGGCCAGCCGGCCCATCGGCTTCGGCAGCGAGGACCCGGAGGTGCACACGGTCCGGCTGGAACCGGGCGACCGGGTGCTGTTCTTCACCGACGGCGTCGTCGAGGAGCGGCTGGAGGGCGGGGAGCAGTTCGGCGAGGCCCGGCTGCGGGAGCTGCTGGAGCGGACGTCGGCCGAGGGGCTCGCCGCGGCCGAGACCGTGCGCCGGCTCTCGCACGCGCTCATGGCCGCCCGCGCCGGCCGCACCAGCGACGACGCCTCGCTGCTGCTCGTCGAGTGGAAGCGCCCGCCCCGCGACGACGAGCTCGCCCCCGACATCCCGGAGTCGACCCCCACCGGGGCGCAGAGCCGCTAGCCGGCCGGGAGGACCGGGCCCTCGTCCTTGAGCGCGACGCCCGAGGCGCCCAGCTCGCGGGCGGAGGAGAGCAGCACGGCCACCGTGTCGGCGGCCCGGGCGTAGGACAGCCCGTGCGGCGGGCGGACGTTGGAGACGCAGTTGCGCTCGGCGTCCACCCGCCCCGGCCGCGGGTCCCAGGTGAGGTAGACGCCGAGCGAGTCCGCCGACGACAGCCCCGGCCGCTCGCCGATCAGCACCACGACCGCGCGCACGCCGAGGGCCTCCCCCACCGCGTCGCCCAGCGCCACCCGCGCCTGCGTGGCGACCACCAGGGGTGCCACGGTCCAGCCGGGCAGCCGCTCGAGCAGCGCGGCGGCCAGCCCCGGCCCGTGCGCGTGCACCGCGCGCGGGGAGAGCCCGTCGGCCAGCACGACCGCGAGGTCGGCGCCGGACCGCGGCAGCGCCGTCCCCGCGGCGAGCTGCCGGCCGAGGTCGGGGCGCTGCAGGTAGGTGGCGCGGTCGGGCGCGGCCGAGGCGACGGTCAGGACCTCCCCGCCGAGCGCCGCGCGGACCGCGTCGACGTCGAGCGGTGAGTGGACGGCGTCGCGGGCGGCGGCGTGCGCGGCACGGAACTCCAGCTCCCGGTGCGTGGGCAGCGCGTCCCCGGCCCGGCCGAGCGCCACCCGCGCCCGGGTCGCCGACCGCAGCACCGCCCACGGGTCGGCGGCGGGAGTGGCCGTCTCTGCCGCTTCCCCGGTCACGCGGACGCCGCCGCGAGGAGGGCCCGCGCCGCCGGGGCGTCGGGGGCGAGCTCGCGCACCCGGCCGGCGCCGTCGAGCAGGTCCATCCGGGCCAGCCACGCCTCGAACTCCGGCGCCGGGCGCAGGCCGAGCACCTGCCGGGTGGTGAGGACGTCGGAGAACGACAGCGACTGGTAGTGCAGCATCACGTCGTCCGAGCCCGGGACGGCGATGACGAACGAGCAGCCGGCCGCGCCGAGCAGCAGCACGAGGGAGTCGGTGTCGTCGCCGTCCACCTCGGCGTGGTTCGTGTAGCAGACGTCGACGCCCATCGGCAGGCCGAGCAGCTTGCCGCAGAAGTGGTCCTCCAGGCCGGCGCGCAGCACCTGCTTGCCGTCGTAGAGGTACTCCGGACCGATGAACCCGACGACGGTGTTCACCAGCAGCGGGCGGAAGTGCCGGGCCACGCCGTACGCGCGGGCCTCCAGCGTCTGCTGGTCCACCGGCCGCCCGCCGACGCCGAGGTGCGCGCCGGCCGACAGCGCCGACCCCTGCCCCGTCTCGAAGTAGGTGACGTTCTGCCCGACGGTGCCGCGGCCCAGCGCGAGCGCCCCGGCGCGGGCCTCGGCGAGCAGGTCGAGGGTGACGCCGAAGCCGCGGTTGGCCTCCTGCGTGCCGGCCACCGACTGGAACACCAGGTCGACCGGCGCGCCCTGCTCCAGCGCGCGCAGCGTCGTCGTCACGTGGGCGAGCACGCACGACTGCGTCGGGATGCCGTAGCGGCCGATCACCGCGTCGACCAGCTCCAGCAGCGCCACGGTGCGGGCCGGGGAGTCGGTGGCCGGGTTGATGCCGATGACCGCGTCACCGGAGCCGTGCAGCAGCCCGTCGACGATCGAGGCGGTGACGCCCACCGGGTCGTCGGTGGGGTGGTTGGGCTGCAGCCGGGAGGCGAGCGTGCCGGGCAGGCCGATGGTGCTGCGCAGCCGGGTCACCACCCGCGCCCGCCGGCCGACGGCGACCAGGTCGGCGTTGCGCATGAGCTTCGACGTCGCGGCCACCATCTCCGGGGTGAGGCCGGGCGCGAGCGCGCCGATCGACGCCTCGTCGCCGGCCGCCGCCCAGGCCAGCAGCCGGTCGCGGAACTCCCCGACCGTCAGCGAGGCGACCGGCGCGAACGCCGCGGCGTCGTGGGTGTCGAGGACGAGCCGGGTGACGTCGTCCTCGTCGTAGCCGACCACCTGCTCGTCGAGGAAGGTGGCCAGCGGCAGGTCGGCGAGCACGGTCTGCGCGGCCACCCGCTCGGCGGCCGACTCCGCCGCGCACCCGGCGAGCACGTCCCCGGAGCGCAGCGGGGTGGCCTTCGCCAGGAGCTCGACCAGCGTGGGGAACTCGTGGGTGTGGCCGCCGAGGGTCGTGCGGCGGACGGTCACGGCGGCTCCCCGGGTCGGCGGCCCGGCCAGCGTGGCGCGGCGCCGCCCGGCGGGTCAACGGGGTGGGGCGGGACGGAACACGCCGTTCACGGGATGCCGTGCCACCGCCCCTCCTCGGCGTTGCCGGCCGGCCGGGACTCGAAGACGTTGCCCTCCGTCGGCTCCGTCCGGTGGTCGTCGGCGAGGGCGAACACGCGCAGCAGCGGGCCGACGAGGGCGTCGTAGACCGCCGGGAGGAGCCGGAAGCCGAGGATGACGACGGGGTTGGCGAAGCCGGACTGGACCAGCCGCCGTGGCCGGTCCAGCCGGGCGACGACCGAGCGGGCGACCCGCTCCGGCGAGTAGATGGGGATCGGCGGCCGGCCCTTGAGGCCGATGTAGCTGCCGGCCTGCGAGTAGATCGGGGTGTTCACCCCGCCCGGCGCCACCGCCGACACGTGGATGCCCGCGGCGTCGCGCGTCTCCTGCTGCAGGACGCGGATCAGCCCGAGCTGGCCCCACTTGGCGGTGATGTAGCTGCCCATGAGCGGCGTGGTCACCGAGGCGAGCAGCGAGCTCACGACGACGAGGTGCCCGGCGCCCTGCCGGCGGAACTGCGGGAGGACGACGCGGGCGAGGTTGGCCGTGCCGTGCAGCGCGGTGTCGACGACCCGCTCGTACACCGCCTTCGGCACGTCCTCGACCCGCCCGTAGGCGATCACCTGTGCGGCGTGGACGACGACGTCGAGACTGCCGGAGCGGACCACGGTGCCCTCGACGACGTCGCGCAGCGCGTCCTCGTCGAGCACGTCGGCCGGGCAGACGACGACGTCGGCCGCGCCTTCCGCGCGGACCTCGGCCGCGGTCTCCTCCAGCGCCTGGCGGCCCCGGGCCAGCAGGACCAGTGACGCGCCCCGCCGGGCGAAGAGGCGGGCGGTGGCGCGGCCGATGCCGCTCGAGGCACCGGTGATCAGGACGGTCTGCGGCATGCGGGGACGTCTCCTCGGTTCGGGGTCGTCCCCCGGCTACCCCGGTCGGTTGCCCGCCATGCGATCGAGCACGTCGAGCAGCCAGCCGGGCCCGCGGACGTCGGTGCCCTCGGGCAGCCGGGCGCGCAGGCCCCGGTCGGCGGTCACGGCGAGCACCGCCCGGCCGGCGCCGGCCAGCGCGGCGGCCTCCGCGACCAGGGCGTCGTCGCCGCTGCCGGCCGCGCGTACCAGGCGGACGCCGTCGGGGGCCGGGACGTCCCGCGCGGCGCCCTCCACGACGACCACCACCTCGTCGACCACCACCTCGTCGACCACCACCTCGCCGACGTCCACCTCGCCGTCGTCCTCCGGGAGCGCCGCACCGGCCAGCCGCCGCAGCAGCCGGGTGGTCGCGCCGGCGCGGTCGCGCCACCAGCCGTCGGGGCGGGCGCCGACGACGTTCGCGGCGTCGACGAGCAGGACGGTCACGTGTCCTCCCTGCGGGTGACCCCGTTCGCGCAGGTCCGGAGCCGGGTAGCGGGGGCCCAGTCCACCCCCGTGACGAGGAGGTCCGATGGCGAGCACCGACCGTACCCACCACGACCACGACGCGACGGCGACCACCGAGGGCTCGCACGCGACCCGCGGCGCCGCCCGCGACGCGATCGACGCGCAGCGCGACCGCTTCGGCGGGATCAAGTGGGGCGCCGCCTTCTTCGGCTGGCTGTCGGCCAACGGGCTGGCGGTCGTCCTGATCGCGCTGCTGGCCGCCGCCGGCGTGGGGCTCAGCCTCGCCGAGGTCGACGGCGTCGAGGACGTCCCGGCCGACCCGACCAGCGCCCTGGGCGTCGCCGGCGGGATCGCGCTGCTGGTCGTCCTGTTCCTGGCCTACCTCGCCGGCGGCTACGTGGCCGGCCGGATGGCCCGCTTCGACGGCGCCCGGCAGGGGCTGGCGGTGTGGCTGGTCGGGCTGCTGGTCGTCGTGCTGCTGGCCGTGGCCGGGACGGTGCTGGGCGCGCAGTACAACGTGCTGCAGCAGCTGAACCTGCCGCGCATCCCGATCGACGAGGGCACCGCGACCACCGCCGGGATCGTCACGCTGGCGGCGGTCCTGGTCGCCACGCTGATCGGCGCCCTGCTCGGCGGCACGCTCGGCACCCGCTACCACCGCCGGGTGGACCGCGTCGGCTTCGGCGTCTGAGAGCGCGGGGCCCCGGTCGACGACCGGGGCCCCGCGGTCGTACCCCGGCCATACGCTGCGCCCATGTGCCGCAACATCCGCCCCCTGTCGAACTTCGAGCCGCCGGCCACCGAGGACGAGGTCCGGGCCGCGGCGCTGCAGTACGTCCGCAAGATCAGCGGGTCCGCGCACCCGTCCCGGGCCAACGCCGAGGCCTTCGAGCGCGCCGTCGAGGAGGTGGCCGCGGCGTCCGCCCGGCTGCTGGACTCCCTGGTGACGACGGCCCCGCCGAAGGACCGGGAGGTCGAGGCGGCCAAGGCGCGCGCCCGCGCCGCCGTCCGCTACGGGACCTGAGACCCCAACGGGTCGTGCACGATCCACTTGCCCTCCCCGGGCATGGCCTCCGGTGGAGCGGGTAGGGGGCGGTCTCCCGACCCCTTCCCCTCCAGGAGACCCCGATGGCCCGCAACACCCTGTCCCGCGCCCTGCACGACCTCGGCCTGTCCGCCTGGTTCGGCGGCACGCTGGCCAACGCCGTGGCCCTGAACGCCGCTGCAGCGGACGCCGGCGGGGACGCCGGCCGGGTCGCCAACACCGGCTGGAACCGGTGGACGCCGGTGAACGCGCTGGCCATCGGCGCGCACCTGGTCGGCAGCGTCGGCCAGCTCATCGGCAACCGCGGCCGGGTGGCCCAGCAGGAGGGCGTGGCCGGCATGTCCGCCGTCAAGACCCTGCTCACCGCCGCCGCGCTCGGCGTCACCGCCTACAGCCGCTCGCTGGGCCAGGTCGTCAACAGCCAGGACAACCCGTCGGCGAAGTCCGGCACCAAGCCGACCAAGCGCACCAAGGCCGAGATCGCCCACGCGCAGCAGCAGCTCGACTCGCTGCAGTGGGTCATCCCGGCCCTGACCGGCGCGCTCGTCGCCGTCAGCTCCTACGCGGGTGAGCAGCAGCGGCCGAGCGAGGTCGCGAAGGGCGTCGCCCGCCGCTGACCGGGGTACCGACCCCGGACCGAGCCGTTCCGACCGGAAGGGGACCCGTGTCCCGGACCGACACCCGCACGACCACGTTCTCCGGCAACACCGTGGCCGACCGGCCCGCCGGCGGCCGCGGCGCCACCGTCTGCGCGCACTGCACCGACGGCCTCGGCCGGCCGCGGCCGGTGCCGCCGGACTCGTGGCGCGGCCGCATCCGGCAGAACCCGCCGCTGCACCTGGCGTACCGGATCGCGGTGTTCGTCGCCGGGCTGCTGTTCGTGCTGCTCGGCGTCGCGCTCACGGTGCTGCCCGGGCCACTCACGATCCCGCCGATCCTGGCCGGGCTGTGGGTCTGGTCGACGGAGTTCGACTGGGCGCGGCGGTTCTTCGCGGCGTTCCGCCGCAAGGCCGTCGCGGCGTGGCGGCACGCGCGGCAGCACCCGGTGAGCTCGGCGCTGGTGACCGTCGGCGGGCTCGTGGCCGCCGCGCTGGCGTTCTGGGCGGTCGGGCACTTCTCCCTGGTCGACCGGGCCACGACCGCGCTCGGCCTCGGCTGACCCCGTACGGCCCCGGCCGCCGTCCGCGCTCCGGCGGACGGCGGCCGGCGCGTGTCCGGGCCCGTTCCGCGGGAACAGGAGGCCCCGTGGCCGGACCGCACGCCCTGCCCCGCCGGCTGCCCCGGCTGGTCCGGCGCGGGCGCACCCCCGGCCTGCGCACCGGCAAGACCGTGCTCGCCGCGGTGCTGGCCTTCCAGGTCGCGACCTGGCTGGACACCAGCAGCTCACCGGTCCTCGCGCCGCTGACCGCGCTGCTGGTCGTCCAGCTGACCTTGTACGAGACGCTGGCGACCGGCTGGGAGCGGATCGCCAGCGTCACCGCCGGGGTCCTGATCGCGGCGCTGTTCGCCTCCGTCGTCGGCCTGTCCTGGTGGAGCCTCGGGCTGGTCGTCGGGCTCTCGCTGGTCGTCGGCCGGCTGCTGCGGCTGGGGCCGCACCTGGCCGAGGTGCCCATCAGCGCGATGCTCGTGCTGGCCGTGGGCGGGGCGGAGAGCGCGGCACTGGACCGCGTCACCGAGACGCTGGTCGGCGCGGCGGTCGGGGTGCTGGTGAACCTGGTGGTCGCGCCGCCGCTCTACGTCCAGCCGGCCGGCGAGTCGATCGCCGAGCTGGCCGAGCGCATGGCCGGGTTCTGCGACGACCTCGCGGCGGCGCTGCGCGGCCCGTGGTCGCGCCGCCTCACCGACGACCTGCTGGCCCGCGCCCGCGCGGTGAGCGCGGAGGTGGCCCGCGCCGACGGCCGGCTCGCCCGCACCGAGGAGAGCGCCCGCCTCAACCCGCGCGGGCGGGCGGCCCGGGAGGCCCAGCCGCGGCTGCGGAACACGCTGACCGCCCTCGAGCGGGTGCACGTCACCCTGCGCAACGTCGCCCGCGTGCTGCTGGACCGCACCTACTTCGTGCCCGGGGACGACGCCGACCGCGCCTGGTCGCGCCCGGCGCGGGACGCGCTGGCCGACGTGCTGCTCGCCGTCGCGGCCACCCTGCGCGACGCCGCGGCCGTGGCGGTCGGCACCGGTCCCGCCGCCGGGATCGACCCGGCGTGCCTGGAGACGCTGCTGGCGCTGCGCGGCCGGCTGGCCGAGGCGCTGCTCGTCGACCCCCGGGCGGACCCGGCCGCCTGGTCCCAGCACGGCGCCCTGCTCGACGCCGTGGACCTGCTGCGCGTGGAACTGGGCACCGCGCTGCAGCCGCCGACGGCGTCGTGGGCGCCGCCGCCCCTGGCCGCGGCGCAGCGGCGCGCCGTCCGCCGGGCGATGACCCGGCGCCGGCGGCGATGACCCGGCGCCGGCGGCGCTGACCCGGCGCCGGCGGCGCTGACCCGGCTCATGGGGCGGTGAGCACCACCGGGCCGTCGTCGGTGACCGCGACGGTGTGCTCGACGTGCGCGGCGCGCCGGCCGTCGGCGGTGACCACCGCCCAGCCGTCCTTCTTGTGCTTGTAGCGGTCGCCGCCGGCCAGGAGCATCGGCTCGATCGCCAGGGTGCTGCCGGCGTGCAGGCGCACCCGGTCCAGGCCGGCGGAGGGCCGGTTGGGCACGAACGGCGGCTCGTGCATGGAGCGGCCGATGCCGTGCCCGCCGTGGTCGGGCAGGTGCGCGTAGCCGTACCGCCGGGCGACGTCGTCGACGGCGCGGGCGACGTCCTGCAGCGTCGCGCCGGGCACCGCGGCGGCGATGCCCGCGGCCAGCGCCTCCTCGGTCGCGGTGACCAGCCGCGCGTCGTCGTCGGAGGCCTGCTCCCCCACCAGCAGCGAGATGGCGGCGTCGCCGTTCCAGCCGTCGACGACGGTGCCGCAGTCGACGCTGAGCAGGTCACCCTCCTTCAGCCGCTGGCCGCTGGGGCGGCCGTGCACGACGACCTCGTTGGGCGACAGGCACAGCACGCCGTTGTAGGCCGTCGGCGCCCACGCCGGCTTGTAGCCCAGGAACGACGACGTCGCGCCCGCCTCGTACATCGTCGTCTTCGCGAGGTCGTCGAGCTCGCGCAGCCGCACGCCGGGGACCGCCGCCTCCCGGACCGCCGCGAGCGTCTGCGCCACCGCGCGCCCGGCGGCGCGCATGGCGTCGAGTTCGTCGGCGGTCCGGGGAGGCAGCACGGTCAGGTCCACGCCTCCGACGGTACGAGCCGCCCGGCGCACGGCTGGCCGCGCCGCCCGGCCGGTGCCACGGTGACCGCCATGGACTTCCGCAGGGTCAGGCCCGGGCAGTGGCACCGGGCCGCCCGCATCGAGATCACCGAGCCCGGCGGGCTCCCGACGGCGCGCGAGGTGCACGAGCGCTGCCACGTCCTGTTCACCGAGGGCTGGTGCTACGTGGAGACCTCCGACGGGGACATCGACGTCTACCCGGCCTACCGGGTGCGGGCCGTGCACGACCTGCGCGAGCCCGACCAGCCCGACGAGGCCCCCGGGACGGCGCCCAGCCCGCTGCTCTAGCCGGCGTCGGTCTCCCGCCGGACGTCGGCCGGGTCGGGCGTGCGGAAGACCGTGTCGTGGTCCCCGGCACCGGCGACCGACCCGCCGCCCTCCTCGGGACGGTCGGGCTCCTCGCCGCCGACGCCGAGACCCTCGGCCGGCGGCGGTGCGCCGGCGCCCGGGTCGGCGGCGGCGACCTCGTCGTCCGGGCGGTAGCGGTTCGGCGTCATCGGCTCCCACATCGACATGGCCCTCCCCTACCCGGCGCCGGTCCCTCCCGTCGGCCGTCCGGGTGACCAGCAGGTGATCACCCGGCGTCCGGCGGGTACACGGCAGGTGAACGGCCGGGGTCACGGGGACCTGCGGGGCGGCCGGTCACGGAGGGAGCACGCGACGATGACGACGACGGGCGCTGGTCAGCGGGCACGACGGGACGCCCGGCCGGTCCCCGCCCAACCCGGGGCCGACGGCGCGGACGACGGGCGGCGGGAGAGCCGCCCCGAGCGGATCGACCGCGAGCTGATGGAGCTGCTCAACGAGCTGCGCGTGGCGCTGCCCGGGGTGCAGTTCCTGTTCGCCTTCCTGCTCGTGGTGCCGTTCCAGCAGGCGACGTCGCGCGCGACGGACTTCCAGCGCGACGTGTACTTCGTGACGCTGGTCGCGGTCGTCGTGGCCACCGCACTGCTCATCGCCCCGGCCGCGCAGCACCGGGCGCTGTTCCGCCAGCACGACAAGGAGGACCTGCTGCGGCGCAGCAACCGCAACGCGTTCCTCGGCCTGTGCGTGCTCGCCGTCGCGATCGTGTCGGCGGTGGTGCTGGTGGTCGACTTCCTCTTCGCCCTCCCCCAGGCGCTGGTCACCGGCGGCGTCGTGGCGCTGCTGCTCGGCTGGCTCTGGATCGGCAGCCCGGCCGTCCAGCGGGTGCGCGGCCGCGCCGGCGACTGACCCGCCGCGGACTCAGCGGCCGAGGACCGCGCAGATGGCGTCGGCGACGACGTCCGGGTCCTCGTGCTCCCAGAAGCGCAGCACCCGCCAGCCGAGCCCGGTGAGGACGGCGTCGGCCCGGCGGTCGCGCGCGGCGTTGCCCGCGAGCTTCGCCGCCCACCAGCCGCGGTTGGCCTTGGGCACGTGGCCGCACTGCGGGCAGCCGTGCCAGAAGCAGCCGTCGAGGAAGACGACCAGCTTCCGGCCCTTCCAGACGATGTCGCCGCGCGCCCGCGTCTGCGGGCAGGGCCGGACGTCGACCCGATAGCGGACGCCGCGGGCGTGCAGCCGCCGGCGCACCGCCATCTCCGGTCGGGTGTCGCGCCGGCCCTGCCGCCGGAAGCGCGCCGCCACCACCTCCGACGACGGCGCGGGTGCGGTCCCGGGTCCGGCCGTCGGGTCGGGGCCGGCCGGGGACACCCTCGCATCCTGACCCGCGGCACCGACGATCCGGCGGCGCGGCTCGCCTAGGCTGGCGCCCCGTGCAGACGGCGGTGACGACGGAGGCCGCGCCGCGGCCGGCCGGCGGGCCTCTCCGCTGGTCCCCCGTCGAGCTGCTCCCCCCGGCGGTGCTCGCGCTGCTGTGCGCCGTGCTGCTGGCCCCCGGGCACGGGCTCTGGTTCGACGAGGCGTTCACCGCCGAGGTCGCCCGCCGCCCGCTGGCCGACATCCTGCGCGCGGTCGTCACCGGGGAGGGCGTGACCGGTTACCTCGCCGACGTCCCGCCCTCGTACAACGCGCCCTACTACCTCGTCGTGCACCTGTGGGTGTCGCTGCCGGGGCTGGGCGGGGACACGTCGCTGCGGGTGCTGTCCGTGCTGGCCACCGCCGGCGGGCTCGCGCTGGTCACCCGGGCGGTCACCCGGCTGGCCGGGCGGGCGGCCGGGGTGCTGGCCGGCCTGGTGCCCGCCGCCGCGCCGCTGCTGCTCGAGCAGGCCGTGGAGGCGCGCAGCTACGGGCTGGCCGTCCTGGCCACCGGCGGCGCGCTGCTCGGCCTGACCCGCTGGCTGCAGACCGGGCGCGGGCTGCTGCTGTTCGGCCTCGCCGGCGCCGGCATGGGCCTCATGCACTGGTACGCCGTCACCGTCCTGGCCGCGTTCGTCGCCGCGGCGCTGCTGCTCCGCGGCCGCGCGGCCGTGCCGGTCGCCGTCGTCGGGACCCTCGCCGCCCTACCGGCCGCCGCCCTGGTCGGCGTCAACCTGCTCAACGGCACCGGCGCGCGTAACGCCGAGCACCTGCGCGACACCGGCGGCACGCTGGCGAACCTGGCCGTCGAGGCGTGGACCGGCGGGCGCACGCCACTGCTGTACCTCACCGTCGGGCTGGCCGTGGTGGGTGCGCTGCGCGGCGCGGGGACCCGGGTGGTCGGCGTCTGCTGGGTGCTGGTGCCGCTGCTGCTCCTGCTGGCCACCGAGACCGTCCGGCCGGTCTACCTGCCCCGCTACCTGCTGGCCGGGCTGGTCGGGCTCGGCGTGCTCGCCGCGGCCGGGGTCACCGCCCTCCCCCGGGGCGCGCGGGCGCCGGTGGCCGCGGTCCTGGTGGGCCTGTCGCTGGTGGCGAGCGCGCCGCTCGCCACGCGGGAACCGCGGGAGCGGTCGGACGACGTCGTCGCGTTCCTGCTGCGCGAGCAGCGGGCGGGTGAGCCGGTGGTGGCCGCCGACCAGCGCGCGGCGCTCGGGCTCGACCACTTCGTGCGGACGCTGGGCCCGCGGCTGCGCCCCGACGTCGTCCTGCCGCCCGAGGACGCCCCCGCCGGTGCCGGCCGGGTCTGGCTGGTGCGGCGCCTCATCGACGGCGAGCCGGTGCCCACCGACGACGACGCGATCCTCAGCGACGCCGGCCTGTCCCCGAGCCGGACCGAGGAGTTCCCGGCCGCGAAGACCGACCTGGTCGTCCAGCTCTGGGAGCGCTGACCCCGCGCGACGCCGCCCACGCCAGCGACCGCAGCGACTGCCGCAGCCGGGCGCGGGCGCTCCACGCCGACGTCCCCACCGGCCGGCGGTCCCGGGCGACCGGCACGCTGGCCAGCGGGGCGCCGGCCAGCCCGGCGGCGAGCACGACGCTGGGCGCGTCCCCGGCCAGCACGGCGTCGACGACGGCGTCGCGCACCGCGGGCCCGAGCGCGAGGAACGCGCCGGCGTCCGGCGGCAGGCCGGTGAGCCGGGCGGCGACCCGCCGGTGCAGCTCCCCCGTCAGCCGGCGCACCGGCGACTGGTAGTGCCCGCGGCGGCCGGCGAACACCGCGCCGACGTCGCCCCGGGCCAGCCGGTCGAGCAGGACCGGCACGGCCTCCGGCGGGTCCTGCAGGTCGGCGTCGAGGCACACCCACACGTCGGCGTCCTCGGCGGCCAGCCCGGTGGCCAGGGCCCGGTGCTGGCCCACGTTGACCTCCAGCGCCGTGACGGCGACCCGCGGGTCGGTCGCCAGCCCGCGCGCGACCGCCACGCTGCCGTCGGGCGAGGCGTCGACGACCAGGCGCAGCCGCCAGTCCCGGCCGGCGAGCGCCGCGGCCAGCCGCTCCGCCAGCGGCCGCAGGGTCGCCTCGTTGCCGTACACCGGGACCACCACCGCGACGCGGGGCGCGGTCATCCCGCCGCCCACGTGCGCGCCAGCCCGTCGGCGAGGCCGACCGTCGGCGTCCAGCCGAGCAGCTCGCGCGCGGCGCTCGGGTCGCACACCCAGTCGGCGGCGTCCCAGTGCCGGCCGGGGTGGGCGCCCGGCGCGATCGCGATCGGCCGGCCCGTCACCCGCTCCGCGGTCGCGACCAGCTCCGCGACGTCGGTCTGCACGCCGGTGCCGACGTTGACCACCGCGCCCGGCGGGAGCGTGTCGTCGACCGCGGCCCGCACGCAGGCGTCGACGACGTCGCCCACCCACACCCAGTCCCGCCGGCTCACCCCGGCCGGCAGCGGCACGGTCGCGCCGGTGCGGGCGGCGGCGAGCACCACCGGCACCAGCCGGGTCGGGTGGTCCCCGGGCCCGTAGACCTGGAAGGCGCGCAGCACCGCCGCCCGCACGCCGCGCTCGGCGGCGGCCGCCTGCAGCAGCAGCGACCCGGCCGCCTTCGTGGCGCCGAAGAAGCCGCGCGGCCGCAGCGGGGCGTCCTCGGCCAACGGCACCGGTGCGGCCGTGTACTCGGTCGACGAGCCGAGCCGCACGACGGCGCGGCACCGGTCGGGCAGGGCGTCGACCAGCCACGGGCTGGTGTTCACGGCGACCGTGGCCGCGCGCTCGGCCGGGGTCGCCTTCGCCCGCCCGGCGGCCAGGGAGAAGACGACGTCCGGGTCGGCGGCGCGGACCGCGGCCGCGGCGGCGACCGGGTCGGCGAGGTCGACGTGCGCGCGGGTCAGCGCGGTGACGTCCCAGCCGTCGGCGCGCAGCCGCGCCACCAGGTGCCGGCCGACGAAGCCGCCGGCGCCGGTGACCAGCGCCCGGCCGCTCACGCGGGCAGGGCGACCGGGAGGTCGGCCGCGGCGGCCTCCACCGCCGCCACGAACCCCGCCCGCCGCTCGACGACGGCGGGCGGGTCCGCGGCGGACAGCCCGGCCAGCGCGGCGAGCAGGCGCGGCACCTCCACGAAGGGGTCGCGCCCGGCCATGTCCGCGGTGAACGAGCGCCGCAGGAAGGTGAAGTCGGTGCGCAGGCGCACCAGCTCGGCGGCCAGCAGGTCCCCGGGCACCGGGAACCCCCCGCCGGGCAGGGTCAGCCCGCCGACCCCGAAGGGCACCGGGACGGCGGCGCGCACGGCCTCGACGGTCCCGTCGACCAGCGGCCGGAACAGCTCCCGCGACCGCCGGTCGATGCGCAGGTCGTTCAGACCGACGTAGATCCGCGACAGCGGCCGCCGGGCCAGCTCGGCGACCCGGTCGACGGCGTCCTGCGTCTCGACCAGGATGCCCAGCCCGCAGCGGCCGGCGACCACGTCCAGCGTGCGGTCGACCTCCTCGGGCGTGCGGACCATGGGCAGCAGGACCTCGTCGGCGCCCGCCGCCACCGCGTCGGCCACCTCGCGCGCCGTCCACGGGCCCGCGGCGTTGATCCGGCACAGCAGCCGCCCGTCGGTGGCCGCGCGCACGCGCACGAGGTCCGCGAGGGTGTCGGCGTTGATCTGGGTGCCCTCGCCGGCCTGCCGGCGGTGCTTCCCCCGGCGCTCCCAGTCGACGACGATCCCGGCCGCACCGGCCGCGACGACGTCGCGCCCCCAGGCGGCGTCCACGGTGAAGAGGAACAGGTCCACGCGGTGAGCTTAGGCACACCTAACCCACAGCCGGCGCCCAGGGTCAGGCCGGTGCCGGGGCCTGCCCGACCACCTGCGACGGCGCGACCGGGGGCGCCGGGAACGGGACCGCGGGGCCCTGCACGGTGACGGTGACCTCCGCGCCGGGCAGCGGCAGGTCCGCGCCCTCGGTGCGCGCGCTCACCCGCCGGCCCGACGGCAGCTCCAGCTCGACGCGGGCGTCGTGCCCGTAGAAGTCGACGTCGCGCACCCGGGCGCCCGGGCCGGCCGCCAGCCGCAGCTGCTCGGGGCGGAGCAGCACCCGGACCGGCCCGTCGGGGCAGGGCCGGCCCAGCGTCAGCTCACCCAGCTCGGAGGCCACCCGGCCCCCGGCGGCGACGCCGTCGAGCACCACGGCCTCCCCGACGAAGGCGGCCACGTCCAGGTCGCGGGGCTCCCGGTAGAGCGTGCGCGGGTCGGCCAGCTGCGCGAGCGTCCCGCCGCGCACGACCGCCACCTGGGCGGCGGTCGACAGCGCCTCGGCCTGGTCGTGGGTGACCAGCACGGCGGTCGCGCCGGTGGCCCGCAGCGCCTCGACGACGGCCCGCCGGGTGTCCTCCCGCAGCGCGGCGTCGAGGGAGGAGAACGGCTCGTCGAGCAGCACCAGCGACGGCTCGGGCGCCAGGGCCCGAGCCAGCGCCACCCGCTGCTGCTGGCCGCCGGAGAGCTGGTGCGGCGCCCGGTCGGCGAGCGCGGCGTCGAGGCCGACGAGGGCCAGCAGCCCGGCGATCCGGGCCCGGTCGCGGCGCAGCCGGCGGGGCAGGCCGAAGGCGACGTTGCCGGCCACGCTCAGGTGCGGGAACAGGCCGCCCTCCTGCGGCACGAAGCCGATGCCGCGCCGGCGGGCGGGCACCCCGCGGCCGGCGCCGGCCACCACCCGGCCGCCCAGCTCGACGGTGCCGGCGTCGGGGTCGTCGAACCCGGCGACGATGCGCAGCAGCGTCGTCTTGCCGCAGCCGGAGGACCCCAGCAGGGCGGTGGTCGTCCCGGCGGGGACGTGCAGGTCCACCCCGGTGAGCACGGGGGTGCGGCCGTAGGACTTCGCCAGGCCGGTGACGGTGAGCGCGCTCATGGGGTCAGACCTCGTCGGACATCGCGGGAGAGGGCATCGCGGGGAAGGGCATCGCGGGAGAGGGCATCGCGGGAGAGCAGCACCGTGGCCGGTGCCGAGAGCAGGACCATGACGACGGCGTAGGGCGCGGCGGCGCCGTACTCCAGCGCGCTGCTGGCCGACCAGAACGCCGTCGCGAGCGTCTCGGTGCCGGTCGGGGCCAGCAGCAGGGTCGCGGTGAGCTCGGTGACCACCGCGAGGAACACCAGCGCCGCGCCCGCGCCGATCCCCGGGGCCAGCAGCGGCAGGGTCACCCGCCACAGCCGGGCGGGTGCAGGGACGCCGAGGGAGGACGCGACCTCGTCGTGCACCGGCGGTGACTGCTCGACCGCCGCGCGCACCGTGACGATCGCGCGCGGCAGGAAGAGGATCGCGTAGGCGGCCAGCAGCACCGGGACGGTCTGGTAGAGCGCCGGCAGCGCCCGGATGCTCACCGCGACCAGAGCCAGGGCGACGACGATCGCCGGCACGGCGCTGCCCAGGTAGGTGGTGCGCTCGAGGAGGGTGGCCAGCGGCCCGCGGCGGCGCACGGCCAGCCAGCCGGTCGGCAGGGCCAGCGCGGTGGTGACGGCCGCGGCCGCGGCGGCCAGCGCGAGCGTCGTCCCGGTGGTGGCGGCCAGGGTCGCCCAGTCGACCCGCGCGGAGGCGCCGGTCAGGAACCAGGACGCCAGCGCGGCGACCGGGACGAGCAGCGCGAGCCCCGCCACCGCGGCGAGGGCCAGCAGCGCCGGCCCGGTGAGCGGGCCGAGCCGGACCGGGCGCGGCTGCCGGGCGGCGCCGGCCCCGGTGCGGGCGTACCCGCGGGCGCCGCGCAGCCGGATCTCGGCCACCAGCAGCACCAGGCACAGCAGCACGAGGACGCCGGCGAGCATGGTGGCCGCGGGGCCGTTGAAGGTGGCGCGGTACTGGTCGTAGACCGCCGTGGTGAAGGTCGGGTAGCGCAGCATCGCCAGGGCGCCGAACTCGGCCAGCACGTGCAGGGCGACCAGCAGCGCCCCGCCGAGCACCGCCACCCGCAGCTGGGGCAGCTGCACCCGCCGGAACACCGCCCAGCCCGACAGGCCCAGGCCCCGCGCGGTCTCCTCCAGCGCCGGGTCGGTGCCGCGGAGGGCGGCGACCGCGGGCAGGTACACGAACGGGAAATAGGCCAGCGAGACGACCAGCAGCGCGCCGCCGTAGGTGTCCAGGCCGGGCAGCAGGGAGATCCACGCCGAGCCGGTGACGAAGGCGGGCAGCGCCAGCGGCGCGACCATCAGCACGTGCCAGACCCGGCGGCCGGGCAGGGTGGCGCGCTCGACCAGCCAGGCCGCGCCCACGCCGAGCACGACGCACACCGCGACCGAGCCGGCGACCAGCCGGACGGTGTTGCCCAGCAGCTCCGCGACCCGTGGCCGGAAGACCAGCTCCGCCACGCCGCTCCACCCGACCTCGGCGACGGCCACCCCGATGTGCACCAGGGGGAGCAGCGCGAGCGCCGCCACGGCCGCGGCCAGCGCCACCGTCACCGGCGCGCGCCGGGCCCGGGACGCGCGCCGGCTCCGCGACGCCGGCAGGGCGGGCGCCGCGGAGCGCGGACGGGCGGGGGCCGGGGAGGCGTTCAGAGCAGGCCCACCTCCTGCATGAGCTCGGTGACCCGCTCCTGGTCCAGCGAGCCGGGGTCGACCGCCGGCACCCCGAGCGTGTCCAGCGGCGGCAGCGCCTCGGCGGAGGGCACCCCGGTGCCGACCGCGTACTCCAGGGCGGTGCTCTCGGCCAGCCGCTCCTGCGCCTCCCGGCCGGTCAGCCAGGCGACCAGCCGCTGCGCGTCCTCGGGCTGGTCCGACGAGGCGAGGACGCCGGCCCCGGAGACGCTGAGGAAGGCGCCCGGGTCCTGGCCGCCGAAGAAGTGCAGCCGCGCGTCGTCGCCCTTGAGGCCGCCCTCGGCCTGGTCGCGGTACCAGTAGTAGTGGTACATGACGCCGGCGTCGATCTCGCCCTCGTCGGCGGCCACCATCACGGCGGTGTTGCTCTGGTAGACGCCGGCGTTGCGCTCGAGCCCCTCCAGCCACGCCCGGGTGGCCTCCTCGCCGCGCAGGGCCAGCACCGCCGCGACGATCGCCTGGAAGTCCGCGCCCCCGGCGGCGATCCCGATGCGGCCCTCCCAGGCCGGGTCGGCCAGGTCCAGGATCGACGCCGGCAGCTGGTCCTCCGGCAGCGCGGCGGGGTCGTACACCAGCACGGTCGAGCGGGCGGCGAAGCCGGTCCAGGTCCCCGACGACGGGCGGAACTGCGCACCGACCTGGTCGAGCGTCTCCTGCTCGAGCGGCGCCAGCAGGCCCTCGCGGTCGAGGACGGCGATCGACGGGCTGTTCTCGGTGAGGAAGACGTCGGCGGGCGAGGCGTCGCCCTCCTGCACGATCTGGTTGGCCAGCTCCGCGTCGTTGCCGTCGCGGAACTCCACCTCGATGCCCGTCTCCTCGGTGAAGCCCTCGAGCATCGTGCGCACCAGGCTCTCGTGCTGGGCGCTGTACACCGTGAGCGTCTCCGCGTCCGACGCCCCGGCGCTCCCGCAGGCGGCCAGCGCGCCGGAGAGGCAGACGGCGGTCAGGACGGCGGCGGTCGCCCGCCCGGGCGTGGTCACGGGTCCTCCAAGGGGACGTGCACGGCTGATCTCGACAGCCAGGGTAGGCACACCTAACCAGAGGTGCCGACGGGGCCGGGAACCGATGAGTCCCGCCCCCCTCCCCGGTCAGAAGCGTCAGACCCGCGCGGGACCGTGCGGGCACCCGACTCGGGGAGCAGGGGGTGGGGCACGTGACGGCGTACGTCGGTGATGCGGCGCCGGCCGGTGGACAGGTGTCCGGGAGCGACGGGGTCCCGGCCATCGAGGCCGTCGGCCTGGTCAAGCGCTTCGGCACCACGACGGCGGTCGCCGGGGTCGACCTGCTGATCCCGCAGGGCGGCGTGCACGGCTTCCTCGGCCCCAACGGAGCCGGCAAGACGACCACGATCCGGATGCTGGCCACCCTGCTCCCGCCCGACGGCGGCACCGCCCGGGTGTTCGGCCACGACGTCGTCACCGACGCCGACGCCGTCCGCGCGCGGGTGAGCCTGACCGGCCAGTTCGCCTCCCTGGACGAGGTGCTCAGCGGCGCGGAGAACCTGCTGCTGCTCGCCCGGCTGCTGGGCTACTCCCGGGCCGCCGCCCGCCAGCGCACCGACCAGCTGCTGTCGGCGTTCGGCCTCACCGAGGCGGCCGGCAAGCAGGTGAAGAACTACTCCGGCGGCATGCGGCGGCGGATCGACATCGCCGCGAGCATCGTCGTCCGGCCCGACCTGATCTTCCTCGACGAGCCGACCACCGGCCTGGACCCGCGCAGCCGCAACCAGGTGTGGGACGTCGTGCGGGCGCTGGTCCGCGGCGGGACGACGGTGCTGCTGACCACCCAGTACCTCGACGAGGCCGACCAGCTCGCCGACCGCATCTCCGTCATCGACGCCGGCCGCGTCATCGCCGAGGGCACGCCGGGTGCGCTGAAAGCGTCGGTGGGGTCGGGCACGCTGCACGTGCGGGTCGGCGACCCGGCCCGCCGGGGCGTCGCCCGCGAGCTGCTCGAGCGGGTGCTGGCCGTGCCGGTGACCGAGGACGGCGACCCGGCGGCCCTCACCGCCTCGGTGCCCGACGCCGGGCCGGCCGCCCGGGCGCTCACCGAGCTGGAGGCCGCCGGCATCCCGCTGGCCCAGTTCGCCCTCGGGCAGCCGAGCCTCGACGAGGTCTTCCTCGCCCTGACCGGCCGGCCCGCCGAGACCGCCGCTCCGTCCGCCCCCGATCCGGAGGACCCGCGATGACGACCCTCGACAGCCCGCCGGCCGCGACCGCCCCCGCCGAGGTCGCGGCCCCGGACACCGACGCGGTCCTCGCCGCCCTCGGCTCCGGGGAGCGCCCGCGGCCGCAGGGCGCGCTGGCGGCGTCGGCGACGTTCGGCCGGCGCACCCTGCTGCGGATCAAGTACGTCCCGGAGCAGCTGTTCGACGTCACCGTCTTCCCGGTGATGCTCACGCTGATCTTCACGTACCTGTTCGGCGGCGCCCTGGCCGGCTCGGTCGACCGCTACCTGCAGTTCTTCCTGCCCGGCATCCTCGTGCAGAGCATCCTGATGATCACGATGTACACCGGGGTGGCGCTCAACACCGACATCGAGAAGGGCGTCTTCGACCGCATCCGCTCGCTGCCGGTCTGGCGGCCCAGCGCGCTGGTCGGGGCGCTGCTCGGCGACGTCGTCCGGTTCACGCTGGCCTCGGCGGTGGTCATCGGGCTGGGCCTCGCGCTCGGGTTCCGGCCGCAGGGCGGGGCGGTCGGCGTGCTCGCGGCCGTGGCGCTGCTGCTGGTCTTCGCCTTCGCGCTCGGCTGGATCTGGACCTACCTGGCGCTGGTCGTGCGCACGCCGAACGCGGTGATGGGCTGGAGCATGCTCGTCATCACGCCGCTGACGTTCGGCAGCAACATCTTCGTCGACCCCGCCACGATGCCCGGCTGGCTGCAGGCCGCCGTCGAGGTGAACCCGGTCAGCCACCTGGTCAGCGCGGTGCGCGGGCTGGTGCACGGCGAGGTCGCCGGCTCCGACGTCGTCCTCGTGCTGGTGTGGGCGGCCGCGCTGGTCGCCGTCCTCGGCCCGCTGACGATGCGCCGCTACCGCACCCGGAACTGACGTCAGCTACAACGGGAGGGTGCCCGCCTCGCAGCCGACCCTCCGCACCGCGTCCTTCGCCGAGCTCACCCCCTTCGAGGTCTACGCCCTCTGCCGGTTGCGGGTCGACGTCTTCGTCGTCGAGCAGGAGTGCCCGTACCCCGAGCTCGACGGCCGGGACACCGAGCCGGCCACGCGGCACCTGTGGTTCGAGCAGGACGGCGAGGTCCTGGCCACCATCCGCGTCCTCGACGACGGCGCGAGCCGGGCGATCGGCCGGGTCGCCACCGCCGCGTCCGCGCGCGGGCGGGGGCTGGCCGCGCGGCTGATCGAGGCCGGGATCGGGCTGTGCGACGGCGCCCCGATCACGCTGGGCGCCCAGGCGCACCTGCAGGGCTGGTACGAGCGCTTCGGCTTCCGGCTCAGCGGCCCCGGCTACGTGGAGGACGGCATCCCGCACGTGCCGATGCGCCGCGAGCCCGCCTGACCCCTGCTCAGGCCGCCGTCGCCGGCCCGAGGTCGGCGGCGCCGAAGGCGGCGTCGAACCGGTCGCACCAGATGACGACGCTCGTGTACCCGGTCGCGTCGACCCCCGCGGGCACGGCGTAGTTCTGGTCGCCGACGTTGCCCTTGAGCGGCCCGAGGTCGACGAACTCCTCGTCGAAGGCGGCCTCCTCGCCGGTGGCCGGGTTCTGCGACAGGTACACGTACAGCGCCGGGCCGTTGGAGGTCTCGAAGCCCTCCAGCCGGACGACGACCTGCCCGTCGGGGAGCCGCACCACCCGCGCGGTGCCGACGGTCTCGTGCTCGCGGGAGACGAACGTGCCGGTGGCGAGGTCGACCGGCCCGGGCGGTGCCACGGTGATCACCGCTCCCCCGCCGTCGCCGGTCCCCGCGGTCTCCTCCGCGGCCGCCGGCGGCAGGCTCTCGTCCACCCGCTCGTCGTAGAAGAGCTTCTGCGGCTGGAACCAGACGAGCGTGACGGCGGCCAGCGCCACCACCACGACCGCCGCCGCCAGCCAGATCCAGGTCCTCCGCCGCGCTGCCACGGCGGCGGACCCTAGCCGCGGCCCCGCCGCCCGTGGGGTTCCGCGGGCGTGGCTCCCCGGCGGGCGGGTACCGCGCGCCCCATGGCAGACGACGCGACCCCCGGCGGATTCGCCGGCCGGCTCGGAGTGACGGTGGAGGACGCCGGCGACGGCGCCGCGACCCTGGCGTTCGAGGTCCGCGACGAGCACCTGAACCCGGCGGGCACGCTGCACGGCGGCGTCGTCGCGACGCTGGTGGACACGGTGATGGGCCAGGCGGTGCGCAGCACCACCGGCGACGGCGAGGTGCCCGCGACCAGCCAGCTCACCGTCACCTACCTGCGCCCGGGGAGGCCCGGCCCGCTCGAGGTGCGCGGCCGGGTGCGCACCCGCGGCGAGCACCTGACCATCTGCGAGGCCGACGTCGAGCAGGAGGGCGAGGCGCTCGCGCACGCCGTCGCGACCTTCGCGCTGCTCCGGCGCTGAGGACACGAGCGCCCCGCCGGCCGGGCCGGCGGGGCGCTCGTCGTGCGGAGGTCGGGCTCAGGCGACCGGCTCGAGGCAGTAGACCCTGCCCTCGTCACCGGTGCTGCCGTACCAGAGGGCGTCGGTGGCCGAGGCGAAGTCGATGCAGGTGTCGGGGTCGGCGAGGTACTCGCTCTCCGTCTGCTCCTCCTCCTCGATGCCGACCACCCGCAGCTCGGCCGCGGAGTCGTCGCAGTCGACGACGTCGACGTCCGTGCCGCTGGTGCGCTGGACGCAGTCGCCGACCTCGGGGGCGCCGAAGTCGATGAACCGGAACGCCGCGATGCCGCCGGCGATGGCGACCGCGGCCACCGCGCTGCCGATCTTCTTGCCCTTGCCGGGCTTGCCGGCCGGCGCCGGGCCGCCGAAGGGCCCCGGCTGCCCGGGCTGGCCGGGACCGAACGGACCCGGCGCACCGGGCTGGCCGAACGCGGGCTGGCCGGGCTGGGGCGGGCCGTAGGCCGGCTGGCCGGGCTGGGGCTGACCCCACGCGCCGGGCTGACCGGGCTGGGGCGGGCCGCCGGCGGGCGGCTGCCATCCCCCCGGCTGCGGAGCGCCCTGCGGCGGGACGGGCTGACCGGGCTGCGGGCCCCCGGCCGGCGGGGTGCCGGGCTGTCCCGGGTTCGTCATGTCGTGCTCCTCGGTGCTCCGACCGGCGCCGGGAGTGGCACGCGGTCCGGCGGGCACCTTCACACACGGCGAACGCGCTGGTCAGGAGGACGCGCCGCAGCCTCCCCCACGCGGGTCAGGTCGTGACCGGAGCCGGGACCGGGTGGTCGAGCACCACGCTGACGCTCGCCGGGGCACCGGCCGGGTCGTCCTCGTACACCTCGTCGTCGTCCCCGGTGCCGCACTGGCTGACCAGGAGGATGAAGGCGAACACCAGGACGATCAGGCCGAGGAAGGTCCCGAGGAGCACCGCCCGGCCGCGTTTGGGCCGCGGCTGCATGCCCCGCCGCGGGTCGTCGGGGTCGGGCGGACGGGCGGCCTGGGACATGGGCGGGCTCCTCGTGCGGGACCGGCGGGGCGGCATCTGCTGCGCCCTCTCCCCCGGACACATGCCCAGCCCGCCCGCCGGTACGCCTGCGGGGCGTGGCGGCGGACGGCACGATCACCCCATGACCACAGCCACGTGGAACGGGACCGTCATCGCGGAGTCCGATGACATCGTGACCGTCGAGGGCAACGCCTACTTCCCGCGCGAGTCGGTGCGCGAGGACGTGCTGCGCCCGTCGTCGACGCACACGACCTGCCCGTGGAAGGGGCAGGCGTCGTACTTCACGCTCGAGGTCGACGGGCAGACCAACCGGGACGCGGCCTGGTACTACCCCGACCCGAAGGAGGCGGCGGAGGAGATCACCGGCCGGGTGGCCTTCTGGCGGGGCGTCGAGGTCCGCTGAACGACGAGGGCCCGGCCGCCGCGGCGGCCGGGCCCTCGCGGCCCCTCTGCAGGGGCCCGCCGCGAGCCTGCGAGTGGCGGGGGGCAGAGGGGTCCTTCCTCAGGAGCCGGGGCGGCCACCGGCGAGCTCGCGGGCGGAGGCGGCCTCGTCGGGCGCGAGGGCGGCGGTGCGCTCCTGGCGCTCGATGGCCCGGTGGTAGGCCTCCCAGGCCTGGTCGGGGGTGACGCCGAGCGCGCCGGCGATCTGCTCCCAGCTCGCCCCGCCGCGCAGCGCGGCGCGGAAGCCGGTCAGCTGGCTGTCATGGGCCTTGCGGGCGATGACCTCGCCGAGCGCGAGGATCTCCAGGGACTCCGGCACGTCGAGGGAGGTCTGCTGGCTCAGCAGCGAGGTCCAGTCGTCGTCGTCGCGGTCACGGACGGTGTTGAGAGTCGTCGCCCCGGAGTCCCGCCGGCTGAGGAAGTCGAGGCGGGTGGCGGCCGTCTGGAGCGAGAACTCCTGCTCCAGGGCCTCGGGAGTGATCTGCATGTCCCCACCTTCCCCGAGGAGCCGGACGGTCGCGACCTGCTGCGACGCGGATCTCCCCCGGTCGGCGGAGGGCCCGCACCCAGGGTGGGTGCGGGCCCTCCGGAGCGTGCGGCCGGGCGTCACTTCTCCTTGACGCCCACGGCCTCCTTGGCCACCGCGGCCAGCGCCACCTGCGCGGCGCTGATCACGTCCGACCGGTTCTTGTGCGTCTCCTCGTAGCGGATCAGCACGTTGATCTGGTGCGGGTCGCGCAGCGCCTTGGCGGCCTCGGCGGCGTCCGGGGTGGACATCGAGTCGAAGCCCTTCACCGGCAGCTCGTCGGCGGAGACGTCGCCGAGCTCCTCGCGGGCCGCCCGGGCGGCGTCGGCGGCCTCCCGGTTGCCCTCGCGGTCGGCGACCCGCTCGGCCCGGCGCAGCGCGGCGCTCCGGCCAGCCCCCAGGGTCTCGCGGACGGCGCCGGCCAGGCCGCCGGCCGTGCTCGCGGCCTGCCCCAGCCCCTCGCCGACCTTCTGCCGCCGCTGCTCGGCGCTGTCGACCGCCTGGTTCACCCGGTTGGCGACGAAGCGGTACGGCGCGACGACGGCCCGGCTCGCGGCGCCGGCGACCTGCTGGAACGGGGTGGGCCGCAGCGCGGCGGGGCCGCCCAGCGCCTCCTCGGCCAGCACCACCTGGAGCCACTCGACGGTGGCCTCGTGGGCGGTGACCAGGCCCTCGGCGAGCCGGACGACCTTCTCCAGGCCGGCCTTCTGGCCGAGCACCTTCAGGTAGAGGGCGCGGTCGTGCAGCTGGTGCTCGAGCGAGAGGTCCTGCAGCAGGGCCTCCTCGATGGGCGCGGCCTGCTCGAAGGTGGCCTTGAGCACGGCGGCCAGCCGGCCGAGCGCCGGGGTGACGACGTCGGGCACGCCACCGAGCTCGCGCAGCTCCGCGGTGATCAGCCGGGTGCGCTCGGCGGCGTTGTCGGCGTTCTGGGTCAGCTCGCGGCGGACGGCGTCGGTCCGGGCCTGCAGCACCCGCGTCCGGGCGACCTGCTCCTCGGTCTGGCTGAGCAGGACGAGCGCGCGGAGCTGGTTGACGATCTGGGCGTTGTCGTTGTCGGTCACGGCGGGGACTCCAGCGATCGGGGACGACCTGACGCCCTCTTCCTGCCCCGCCGTCGGGCGCCGCTAACAACAGCAAGCGGATTGCTAGCAGTGAGGGCGGTCACACCTCCGGCGGCACCCAGTCGGCCGAGATGCCCAGCTGCTCCCCGATCGCCCGCATCTCCGCCTCGAACAGCGGGGCGGCGTCGGCCAGGGCGAACTTCAGGTGGCCGAAGACCTCCATGCAGACCAGCCCGTACAGGCGCACCCAGCAGGAGAGGAACACCGCCATCACGCCGAGCGGCAGCTCGACCGGCAGCGTGGTGCACCAGGCGCGCAGCTGCTCCTGGAAGTCGGGGGCGAGGTCGGCGTCGGCCGGGACCGGGAACGGCCGCCGGAAGTACACGGCCGCGAGGAGCGCGGCGAACACGCCGCCGAAGCGGCGGCCGGCGGCCGCGGCCGGCCCGTCGCCGGTCTCGTCGGGCACCACGCCGTCGGCCGCCGAGCCGAACAGCAGCCCGAACTCGGCCGGGTGGCCGACCGCCCAGGTGCGGAAGGCGCGCGCGGTGACCAGCAGCTGCGTGCCGGGCCGGGGCGGGTCGACGGCGTCGCGCGCGGCCTCCAGCCGGTCGCACAGCTCGTCGTAGAGGTCGGCCACCACCTGCTCCACGAGGTCCTCGCGGCTGGCGTAGTAGCGGTAGAGCGCCGGTGCGGTCAGCCCCACCTCGCGCGCGATGGCCCGCAGCGCCAGCCCGTCCGGCCCGTGCTCGACCAGCACACGACGGGCCGCACCGCGGATGTCACGCAGGGTCTCGGCGCGCAGCCGCTCGCGCCTGCCGATCGGCTCCGCCACGGCCGACCACCTCCCCGGGTTGACGCGAGTGAACGGTGTATGCAGAGTTATCGCCGTTCGCTAACACTGTTCACCCAGCCTACCGGGGAGAGGGAGGGATCGCCGTGTTCGAGGCCCTCGGACGAGTGGTGTACCGACGGCGACGGTGGGTGCTGGCGCTGAGCGCCGTGGCCGTCGTCGTCGCCGGCGTGTGGGGCACGGGCGTCTTCGGCCGGCTCACCAGCGGCGGCTTCGAGGACCCCGCCAGCGAGAGCGCCCGGGCCGCCGAGCTGGCCGTCCGGGAGCTGGGCCGCGACGCCTCCGACGTCGTCGTCCTGTACCGCAGCGACGACCTGACCGTCGACGACCCGGCCTACCGGGACGCGGTCGGTGCGTCGCTGGCCGGGCTCCCCGACGGCGTCGTCGAGCGGGCCACGACCTGGTTCGACACCGGGGCGGCGCCGCTGGTGAGCGAGGACCGCCGGTCCACCTACGCCGTGCTGACGCTGGCCGGGGACGCCGACGCCCGCACCGACGCCGTCGGGGTGGTCGAGGACGAGCTGGCCGCGCCGGGCCTGGAGACGTCGATCGGCGGCACCGCCACGGTCGAGCGCGACATCAACGAGCGGGTCAGCGCCGACATCGCCCGCGCCGAGATGATCTCGCTGCCGGTGCTGGCGGTGCTGCTCGTGGTCGTCTTCGGGAGCCTGGCCGCCGCGAGCCTGCCGCTGGCCATCGGCGTCACCGCGATCCTCGGGGCGTTCACCGCGCTGCGGGTGGTCAGCCTGTTCACCGAGGTGTCGGTGTTCGCGGTCAACATCGTCACGATCCTCGGTCTCGGGCTGGCGATCGACTACGGCCTGTTCGTGGTCAGCCGGTTCCGCGAGGAGGTGCGCCGGCAGGCCACCGTCGAGGACGCGCTGGCCCGCACGATGGCGACGGCGGGCCGCACGGTCGCCGTCTCCGGGATCACCGTGGCGCTGTCGCTGGCCGGGCTGGTGGTGTTCCCGCAGGTGTTCCTCCGCTCGATGGGCTTCGGCGGGGTGAGCGCGGTGCTGGTCGCGATGCTCGCCGCGCTGACCCTGCTGCCCGCGCTGCTGGCGGTGCTCGGCAGGCGGGTGGACGCGCTGTCGGTGCCGTGGCGCCGGCGGACGCGGGACGCGGAGCCCGGCCGCGGCGCGTGGGAGCGGATCGCCCGCGGCGTCATGCGCCGGCCGGTGCTGGTGACCGTCGCCGTCGTCGGGCTGCTGCTGGTGCTCGCACTGCCCTTCCTGCGCGTGCAGTTCGGCGCGATCGACGTCCGGGCGCTGCCCGCCGGCACGGAGAGCCGGGTGGTGGCCGAGACGATCGACCGGGACTTCCCGCCCTCGCCGTCGGGCCCCGTGACCGCCGTCGTCAGCCTGCCCGACCCGGTCGACTCCCCCGCCGGCGCCGCCGCGCTCGAGGGCTTCGTGGCCGACGTCGCCGCGCTGCCGGAGGTGGACGGCGCGTCGGTGACCGGGGCGGCCGGCACCACCGCGCGGGTGTCGGTGGCCTACGACGGCGACCCGGTCGACGCCGACGCCCGCGCGCTGGTCGCCGACGTCCGCGACGTGCCCGCGCCGCCGGGCGGCGAGGTGCTCGTCGGTGGCGAGAGCGCCGTGATGACCGACCTGCTGGACAGCCTCGGCTCGCTGTTGCCGTGGATGGCGCTGATCGTGGTCTCGACGACGTTCGTGCTGCTGTTCCTGGCCTTCGGCTCGGTGGTGCTGCCGGTCAAGGCGGTGCTGGTGAACGTGCTGTCGCTGGGTGCCTCGTTCGGCGCGCTGGTGTGGATCTTCCAGGACGGCAACCTGTCCGGGTTCCTGGACTTCACGCCGACCGGGTTCATCGAGGCGACCCAGCCGATCCTCGTGCTGGCCATCGTGTTCGGGCTGTCGATGGACTACGAGGTCTTCCTCATGTCCCGCATCCGCGAGCAGTACGACCTGACCGGCGACAACACCGCCGCCGTCGCCACCGGGCTGCAGCGCACCGGCGGGATCATCACCAGCGCGGCGCTGCTGCTGCTCGTGGTGATCGGGGCGTTCTCCACCTCGGGGATCACGTTCATCAAGATGATCGGCGTCGCGATGGCGATCGCGATCGTGGTGGACGCGACCGTCGTCCGGACCCTGCTGGTGCCGGCGACGATGCGGCTGCTGGGGCGGGCCAACTGGTGGGCGCCGGGGCCGCTGGGCCGGGTGTACGCCCGGTACGGGATCCGCGAGTCCGACGGCGAGGTGCCCCCGGCGCCGACGCCCCGGCCGCTGGAGCCGGCCGGCATGGCCTGACCGCTCCACTCGCACCGGCTCCGCGGGCCGCCGCGGAGCCGGTGCGGCGTCTCAGCGCGCGGGCGCCGGGGGGACCGGGGGCCGGCGGCGGGTCTCCAGCCGCAGCACCGGCTGGGTCAGCTGCGCCAGCGCGGCACAGCGGGCGCAGACCGGGCCGGGGTGGGTCTCGGCGGCGCAGGTGTCACACAGCACGCGGGTCTCCTCGCTCGGGAGTCCGTGGGGACTCGGGAGCCAGAACATGCCACCCGCCTCCGACGTCGCGCCCACCCGTGGGACGGGTGTGACGTCTCGTCAGCGATCCGTCATCGACGGCGGCGCCGCGGGGGCGGTCCCCCACCCCGGGCGGCGGCGCACGACGGCGGTCGCGACGGGTCGGGCGACGGGCGTGCAGGTGCATACCTGGCCGGCACAGCGGTGCGAGGTGCTCACGGGGACCTCCCGGGACGGTGGCCGCCGAGGATGGCGGCACCCCGTCGGCGGCGCGAGGCCCGGCGCGCCGGTGGGACGAGACGTCACACGATCGACCCACCTCGTTCCCCCGTCCGGCATCCCCCGGCCGCCGGGGAGCGCGCATCCGCCGCACGTCGACCTGCTGCTGCCTCAGTGCGCGGGAGACGGCAGCAGGTCGACGACGGGCGCAGCGTCAGCCGGCGTCCTCCACGGCCTGGCTCTCGTCCTCCGCCGTGGCACGCGAGGCGACGTCGTCGGGCAGCTGGGGAGCCGGGGCGACCCACGGCCGCAGCGGCTGGACCACCTGGCCGTAGAAGCCCTCGACGGTGCCCGTGACGCTCGGGATGAAGGCCCCGCGCACACCCGACCGCTTGCCGCCCATGGGCTGGGTCCAGGTGAGGGTGAAGGTGGACACCTCCGAACCCGAGGAGCCGGTGAGCGCCGCGGGCTTCTCTCGGACGTCGCGCAGCTGCTCGCAGGTCGTCTCCCGCGAGCCGGCGAAGGCGACCTCGATGAGGAGGTCGTCGGGTGCGTCCTTGAGCTGGCGGAGCAGCCAGGAGATCCGCCGCTGACCGGTGCCCTCCTGCGGCGCCGCCACCCGCGTGCTGACCCGGACCTGAGCGGTCCGCAGGTCGGCCACCACGGTCAGCGGGCCGATGGCGCCCGGCACCTTGACCGTGGCGCTCAGACAGCCGGTGGACGCCAGCGCCTCGACCCCGGCTCTCGTACGCGCGACGGGGTCGGTGGCCAGCTTGCGCGGGAGGACGTGGGTGACGGTGACCCCGAGCTCCGCCGACAGACGCAGGCTCAGGTGCCGGATGAGCCGGATCCAGGAGTCCACGACGCCGGGCACCTTGCGGTCGTTGGCCCGCAGGGTGCCGGCGGACACCGCCTCGCGGACCGGCACCCAGGACGCGCCCATGTCGTCGAAGCCGGCCGCACCCGACCGGGGGTGCTCCAGGTAGCGCACGAACTCCGAGAGGACCCAGGCCTGCAGCGGGTCGTCGACCCCGCGGTGCCCGAGGACCATCTGGGCCTCGTGCAGCACCTCCGCCCACGACAGGTGGAACAGCGCGACCTTGGCCAGCTTGCGGCGGTCGACGACGACCGGGTGCTCCCCCACGCCCGGCGGGATCTCGTTGGAGAGGGTGACCACCGCGTCGAAGCCCTGCTGACGGGCGACGTCGAGGTAGTTCTCCACCTGGTCACGGCGGAGCTGCCCGCTGCCGGTCTTGGTCTCCAGCAAGCAGGTCCACACCCTGCTGCCCCGGGCGACCCGGATGACCCCGTCGGGGAACACCGTGGTCTCGCCGCGCGGGAAGCCGACCTCGAGGTAGGTCTCGACCGTCCCGGCCGGTGCTCCGAGCCGGGCGGTGATGCCCCGGCCGAAGGCCCGGACACCCATCATCGTGGCCATGAGCGCCGAGGTGGCGCGCTTCTCCTGCTCCTCCGCGTTGCCGACGCCCGACACCGAGAACAGCCGCGCCGGCTGCCACGACTCGTCCCCGGCCAGCTTGAGCGCGGGCTTGGTCACCGCGGGCGTCGCCCGCTTGCGGGTCCGCACGCCGCGGGCGGCCGGCGCGGGACGCGGCGCGGCTCCCGAGGTGACCGGCGTAGCGCGCGGTGCGGGTAGGTCGATGACGACGGCCAGCGGCCGGTCCCCACCGGGGGCCTCGATCTCCTGGACCTCGACCAGTTCCTCGGCGGTCTCGTCGGTGGGTTCCTCCCCCACCGGCTCGACCTCGACGCGAGGCTCCGGCGCCTCCTCCGCGGGGACCTCGGGGACGGACTCCTCCGCCTGCGGCTCCTCCTCGACCGTGACGCCGAAGCTCTCGGCGAGGCCGGCCAGTCCCGAGTCCCAGCCCTGACCGACGGCGCGCACCTTCCACGCGCCGTCGCGCCGATACACCTCACCCAGCACGAGCGCGGCCTCGGCTCCCACGTCGCCGACCGCGTAGCCGAACAGCGGCACGCCGGTCCCGTCGAGGACCTGCATCCGCAGCCCGGAGAGCCGGCCCAGGGTGCCGGTGGCGACGCTCGCCGTGACCGCGACGCGGGCGACGTCCTCGGGCAGGCCCTCCAGGTCGATCGCGAGACCGGCCTGGACACCGGCGTCCGTGCTGGTCTGGCCGAGGTACTGCACGGTGCCGTCGGGTGAGGCCGGCTGGTTGTAGAAGACGAGGTCGTCGTCGGACCGCACCCGCCCGTCGGCGGCGAGGAGCAACGCCGAGGCGTCGACGTCGGCGTCCTCCTCCTGCTGGTCCCAGGTGACGACGACGCGCAGTCGCAGCACCTCCGGTGGGAGGGCGGCGTTCTGGCCCTTGGACAGTGCGACGGGGACGGCTCCGGCTTCCAGCACGCAGGAAAGCTACGAGCGCCTGCCGACGGCGGGCGGGATTCCGGACGGTCCGGTCCCCTCCTGTCGCGTGCCCCTCCTCCGTCCCACCTGCCCCACCCTCTGACACCAGAGGGTCACGGCGCGTGCGGGATCAGCGACACCGGCCGGTTCCCGACCTACTCTCCCCGGGGCCGGAGCGGAGAGCGCCCCGGCACTGCACAGGAGGACGCCGCGCATGACGACCACGCTGGTGCGGGGCGCCAACGCACCGCTGCGCTCGGCATCGCAGCAGCCGGCCGCCCAGGTCCGGGTCGAGCTCGCCTGGCGCGGCACCGGTGTGCCCGCCGTCCTGACCGCGGTCGCCTGCGACGACCGCGGCCGGGCGCTGAGCCCGGCGCACCAGGTCACCTGGCAGCGCCCGACGTCGGCCGGCGACCGTGAGCGCTTCGAGGTGCTCGTGGACCTGCGTGCCACCCCGAACGACGTCGTGAGCGTCGTCCTCGCGCTGGACGTGCCCGGCCCGGGTGCGCGGGCGCTGACCGGACTGACCGCGACGGTGCGCACCGCGTCCGGCGAGCCGCTCGCCGCCTACCCGGTGGAGGACCTTCCCGACGCCCCCGGCCTGCTGGTGACCGAGGTGTACCGCCGCTCGGGCCAGTGGAAGGTCCGCGCGATCGGCCAGGGCCTGACGCAGGGCCGCGCAGGACTCCTGCGCTCGGTGGGCCTCCCGAGCTGACCGGCACAGACCACGGCCGCGGACGACTTCAGGGGTCGCCGTCGGGGCCGATACCGATACTCGACCGACCCGGACCCCCGTGTGGGGCCCACCGACGGGGGGAACCGATGCTCGTCCCTCGCGTGCCCAGAGGCCCGCGCCCGACCGCGGGGAGCGCCGCGTGACCGGGCCCGGTGGCGCCAGTCCCTGGGGCGCGTGGCCGTCCGGATCCGCGGGGGCCGCGCCCACGCCGGGCGGGTTCCCGTCGCCCGGGGGGTCGACGACCCCCGGCGGGTTCCCGTCGCCTGGCGGCTTCCCGAGCTCGGCCACCCCGCTGTCGGGTGGGTCGGCTGACGGCACGTCCGGCGGTTCCCCGTGGGCACAGGGACCGGCCGGTGCGCCGGCCGAGCGGGCAACGCCGCCGGTCGCCCTGCTGGGCGCCGCGCTGCTCGCCCCGCTGGTGACCGTGCCGCTGCTGTTCCTCGACGGGTGGGGCTGGCACGTCCTCGGCTGGGCGGTCGCCACGTTCGGCGCCGCCGCACTGCTCATCGCCGCCACCCTCGCCGACACGCGGCGCCGGGCCTCCGCCTGGTACCTCGGCCGCGACGGCCTGGTCAGCGCGCTGCGGCTGGGCACCGTCGTCCTCGCCCTGCTCGCCGCCGGTGCGCACGCCTGGCTGTTCGCCGACTGGTTCTCCCGCCTCGAGGTGTTCGCGTGACCGCTGCACTCCCCCGCCGCGCGGCCGCGCTCCTGCTGGTCTGCCTCGGCGCCGTCCTCGCGCTCGCCGGCCTCACCGGCCCGGCGGCCGCCGCGCCGTCCCCCGTGGGCACGGCCGCGCTGCAGGACCTCGGCGCCTGCCTCGCCGACCAGCAGCAGGCCGACGTGCTGCTGCTCGTGGACGAGAGCGGCAGCCTCGGCCGCACCGACCCCGACGACACCCGGGTCGCCGCGGCGCAGCTGCTGCTGGCCCGGCTCGCCGACACCGCCGCCCGCAGCGGCGCGACCATCGACCTCGCCGTCAGCGGCTTCTCCGCCGGGGTCCGCGGGGCGCTGGACTGGTCGCCGCTGACCGAGGGGTCCCTGCCCGACGCCTCGGCCGCGGTCGCGGACTTCGCCGGCCGCGACGACGGCTTCGAGACCGACTACTGGACGGCGCTGACGACGGCCCGCCAGCAGCTGGTCGACCACCGCGACCCCGCGGCGGCCCGTCCCTGCCAGGCGCTGGTGCTGTTCACCGACGGCCAGTACGAGCTGTCCCCTCGCGACACCGACGCGGAGCGCCGGCAGTACGGCGAGACCCTGCCGATCCCCGGCGCGGAGGGCGTCCCGATCACCTCCGACGAGGCCGCCACACAGGTCGCCGTGGCTGGGGAGGCGGACCTCTGCCGTCCCGGCGGCGTGGCGGACCAGCTCCGCGAGGACCGCATCCTGCTGATCGCGCTGGGCCTCTCCGGCGACGGCGTCGACCTGGGCCTGCTCGGGCGCATCGCCGAGTCGGCGGCGCCGGACCCGTGCGGCCAGGCCGCCCCCTACGGCCTGTTCCTCCCCGCCGACGACGTCCAGGACCTGGTGCTGGCCTTCGACGCCGTGGGCGACCCGGCCAACCCGCCGCAGCCGGTAGACGAGAAGGGGGTCTGCGTCGGCGCGGCCTGCCCGCAGCAGGCACACGCCTTCACCCTCGACGCCTCGATCACCTCCATCCACCTCGTCGGCACCTCCGACGCGGCCGGGATCGACGTCCTCGTCCAGCCGCCCGGCGTGCCGCAGCCGCAGCTGCTGCGCTACGACGCGGCCCGGCCCACGGGCGTCCTGCCCGCCGGCGCGGTCGGCCTCGACTACACCTGGTACGCCGACGGCGCCTTCTCCGTCGACGCGGCCATCCCCGCCGGCGGCGCCAACTGGTCGGGCACCTGGCGGGTCGTCTTCGTCGACCCGACCGGCCGGAACCCCGACGCCGTCACCCGCACCCAGCTGACCATCCAGGCCGACCTGGCCGCGGTCGTCGACGCCGACGTCGAGTGGCGGGTCGGTGAGGACCCCGGCACGGTGCCGTTCGTGCTCGTCCGCTCGGACGGCACGCCGGCCACGCTCGGCGACCCGGCGCCCACCCTCGCGCTCGACGTCGCGCTGCGCGCGGACGACGGCACCGAGGCCGTGCTGGCCACCGCCGTGCCCGGCGCGCGGCTGGGCGCCGTGCCGCTGACGGTGCCCGCGGACTTCCCGCCCGGCCCCGCCGAGCTGCGCACCTCGCTCGCGGTCACCACGGTCAGCGGCCAGGTGCTGCAGCCGCAGGTACGCACCGCGCAGGTCGACGTCCTCCCACCGCTGGGCTTCCCGACCGTCGCCGCCGACCCGGTCGACTTCGGCCGGCTGGAGGGGACCGAGCCCAGCGACACCGTGACCATCCCCGTCACCGGCCCCGGCTGCGTGTGGGTGGAGTCCGCGACGCTCGACGTCCACCCCGCCGGCGTCGGCGAGGTCGCCGCGACCTCGCCGTACGACAGCGCGGAGAAGTGCCTGGAGGTCCCCCAGGGCGAGACCGGTGAGCTGACCGTGCAGCTCTCCAGCGGCGTCGTCGACGCCGGGGACCTGCAGGGCGACCTGGTGCTGCGCGCCGCGCCCGAGGGCGTCGACGGCGCCGAGCGCGAGGACCGCGCGGTCGACGTGCGAGTGGCCTACGCCGCCCAGCTCGTGCGCCCGGCCGACACCGGCGTGCTCATCGGCGTCTTCCTCGCCGCGCTCGTCGTCGGCATCGGCCTGCCGGTGCTGGTGTTCCTCCTCGGCCGCCGGATCGCCGCGAAGCTGCCCGACAAGCCGCTGCAGTCCACCGTGCTCGACGTGCGGGTGGGCCCGGTCGGGCTGTCCGGCGCCGCGCTGGACCGCGCGTGGGACCCGGTCCCGCCACCCGGTGGCGGCCGCAAGCAGGCCGTGCTCTCGGGCGTCCCGGTGCGGGCCCGCGCCGGCGTGAAGCTCACCGAGGCCGGCTTCGCCGAGGTCCAGGACCCCGCACGGGTCGGCGTGTCCGGCGCGCCGGGCGGCCGGGCGGCCAAGTCGCTCGCCGCGCGACTGCCGCTCGCGCTGGCCGGCAGCTGGACGCTGCTCCTGGACCGGACGACGGCGGCCTCCGACGCCGCCGAGGTGCCGGCCCGGCTGCTGCTCGTCGTCGACGCGGCAGCTCCCGCCGAACAGCGCGAGGCGCTGCTGGCCCGCGCCCGCGCGGAGGGCCCCGGCGCCGTCGACAGCCTGCGCGGCGCCGCCCGCGAGAGCGCCGACGCCCCGACGGCTCCCCCGGCCCCGCCGGACCCCTTCGGCGGCCCAGGTGGCACCCCGCCCGGCGGCGGTCCGGCGCCGGATCCGTTCGGCGGCAGCCCCGCACCCGCGTGGCCTGGTGGCGGCGGTTCCTGGCCGCCCGCGGCCCCGACGTCGCCGAGCACGCCGCAGCCGGCCCGCGACCCGTTCGCCGGCGGCAACGGCTCCCCGTGGCCGTCTCCCTCGTCCGACCCCTTCCGGCGCTGACGGCGCCGCGCACCCCGCACTGACCTGGAGAACCCGTGTACAAGATCTGCGTCGTCGGCCTGGGCGGCTCGGGCGGCAAGACCCTGCAGTTCCTCATGGACCAGCTGCGCTCGGAGCTGTCCGCGAAGGGCTGGACCGCCGACCACCTGCCCCGCTGCTGGGAGTTCGTGCACATCGACGTGCCCTCGGCGCCGGACGGCGTCGGCCCCGGCCTGCCGCAGACCGTGCCGGCGCAGGGCGGCACGTACATCCCGGTGAGCAACCCGACCGACAGCTACGCCGTCCTCGACGCGGCGCTGCAGACCACCCTCTCCTCCCAGCCCACCGGCAGCCAGCTGCGCCAGCTGGCCCGCTGGCGCCCGGATCCGGGGAAGGTGACGACGCCGATCACCGAGGGCGCCGGCCAGTACCGGGCGGTCGGTCGGCTGCTGACGCTGGCCCGGGCCGGTCTGGTCTACGACCGGTTGGTCCCGGTGGCCGAGCGGCTCAACCAGAGCGCGGCCGACAGCGACCTCCGCACCCTGTCGAACCTGCTCAAGCTCGACGACAAGGCGTCCCAGGGCACGCTGGTCTTCGTCGTGTCGTCGCTGGCCGGCGGCACCGGCGCCTCCATGACCCTCGACGTCTGCAACCTGCTGCGCGCGGTCGCCGGGCAGGTGCCCAACTTCCCCGCCGAGCAGGCCCTGGCCTTCCTGTACACGCCGGACGTGTTCGAGCGGCTGCAGGCCAACCGTCGCGCCGGCGTGAACGCCAACGCCCTCGGCACCGTCGCCGAGCTGATGTCGTCGATGGCGGCCCGGCAGACGCCGTGGACCCCGCAGGAGTGGTCGGTCTACGGTGGCGTCCCTCAGCCGGTGAAGCCCGGCCGCGGCCCACTGCTCGCCTTCCCGGTCGGCGCCTACAACGGCATCACCGGAGCCCGGTTCGGTGACGGCGCGTCGGAGACGGTCTACCGCGGCTTCGCCCGGTCGCTGGCCTCGCTGTTCGTCTCGGAGGCCCAGCAGACGAGCCTCAAGGCCTACGCCATCGGCAACCTGGAGTCGGCCGCCACCTCCCTGCAGGACCGCACCCAGCTCAGCGTCCAGCCGGCCCGGCACGGCGCGGAGATCGAGACCACCGAGCCGCTGGTTTTCGGCTCGATCGGCTTCGCGTCCCTCGGCCTGGGGCGGGACCGCTACGCCGAGTACGCGGCCCAGCGCCTGGCCCGCCGCGGGCTCGAGCGGCTGCTGCGCGGCCACTGGGACATCACGGTGCACACCGGTGAGCGCAGCCCGCAGCAGGCCGTCGCCGCCACCGCGGCCGAGTACTACCCCCAGTTCCTCCAGTGGGCCGGGCTCCCGGACCTGCGCCTGCGGGACACCAGCTACCTGCGGTTCCTGGTCGACGACGTCTGGTCTGCCCAGGCCCGCGAGACGCTCGCGGCGAACTCCACCAGCGCCGCGGTGGCCCCCGCGATGGTGCCGGGCTACTCGGCGAAGGGTGCCCACTTCGCCCAGCAGCTGGCCGGCCTGATCAACCAGGCCTTCCACCGGGTCACGGGGGACGCCGAGGCGGAGCTGCGCGAGGCCGCCGCCAAGTGGGTGCAGGACATCCAGGTCCGGCTGGAGAAGGCGGCGCTCCTCGTCGCAGGCGAGCGCGGGCTCCCGGTGGCGGAGCGGGTGCTCGAGACGCTCGCCTCCGACCTGCAGGCGGCCGCCGACCAGCTGACCCGGAACTCCGCGACGACCTTGCACCCGCAGGAGATCGCCGCCGACGTCACCGGCGAGCTGCAGACCGTCACCGCCGCCATCGACGCCAACCACGGCGTCGTCGGCCGGGCCGTCACCCGCATCCGGCAGCACTTCGGCGACCTGTTCGTCCGCAAGGGCGCGGCCCTGGCCGGCGACCTGCTCGCACAGCTCGGCACCGACCTGCTGCCGCCCCTGCGCACGGGGCTGCAGCACGCCCGCGAGGCACTCGAGGCCGCCGAGCGGGCGACCGTCGGGGCCGCCCCGGTGTCGACCGTCGCCACGACCGAGGTGCAGCAGTGGCCGGTCGGCGAGGACGTCCCCGGCCGCTTCGCCACCGCCGAGAACGAGGTCCTGCTCGAGGACATCGCCGGCTACCCGCGGTCGTTCGCCGACCAGCTGGTGCAGACCTTCAACGGCTTCGCCCCCGGCGGCGGCGCCGTCTCGGCCGAGCGCGCCGAGGAGCTCGCCGTCTTCGAGACGCTGACGTGGCTGCACGCCGACGTCCGCGGCGGGGTCCGCCCGGCCGGGCGGCTCACCGGCCTCGACACCAACGGCTCGCCGGTGCGGATCGGCCGCCGCTCGGAGTGGTGGCCACAGGCGCTGGCCTCGGTGAACCCGTCCCGGCGGGCCACCTACCGCGTCGGGCTCGACGCCGCGGCGCTGCTCGACGGCGCCCGCGCCTGGGTGAACCGGCCCGACCAGGTCATGGGTGGGTTCATCCAGCAGGGCCTCGACGCCTACCTGCGCCGCGAGGGTGCGGGTGTCCACGAGCGGGAGGAGCTCGCCCGCCACTTCGTCGACCGCTTCGAGGCGGCCCTGCAGCTGGCCGCCCCGCTCGTGGCCGTGGACACGGGCATGGTCCAGGCGGTCCACGACGTCCGGGTGGAGGTGACCTACCAGTTCGGTGAGGTGCCCCTGACGGCGCACCGGGACGTCGTCGAGCGGATGGCCGACGCGCTGCGCCGTGGCGCGATCGACCACGACGCCGTCGAGCGGCTGCACCACGCGGTCACCGAGGGGCCGCAGAAGCGGATCGACATCCTCGGCAACTACGCCGGCATCTACAACCCGGTCGTCTACTCGTCGCTGCAGCGCCCCATCCGCAAGCAGTGGACCGAGTCGAACTCCCCGCAGCTGCGCGGCAGCTTCTGGCGCTGGCGCCGCGGCCGGTCACTGACCGACTTCGCCCCGGTCTCCCGCACCTGGCTGCAGTCGATGGTCACGGGCTGGCTGGTCGGCCGGCTCACCGGCGAGGTCCTCATGCCCGGCGAGGGCCCGATCCTCGACGGCGGCGTCGCGGTGTGGTCGGAGGAGCTGCGCACCTTCACCCGCCTGCCGCACCCGCTGCTCGGCGCCGAGGACCCGGCCCGCGACGCGCCCGGCTGGGGCCTGCTGGCCGCCGTCGTCGAGTCGCTGCCCCTCGCCCTGGCGCTGTGCGACGGCAACACCCAGCTGCCGGCGCTGCAGCCCTACCAGGCCCTCTTCCAGCTCGGCCGGTTCCTGCAGTCGGCCGACGAGCGGCAGCCGAACGACGCGCTGCTCAGCTGGATCCGGGACGGCCGGACCCGCAGCGGCGCGCTGCCCTGGGGTGAGTCCCCGGTCGTGGCGACGCCGGAGCAGCGGCTGGCCGAGGCCCGGGAGTGGTGTGCCTCGCTGCGCGAGGACGCCACGAGCCTGCTGCCGCCGGACGCGTCCGTGCCCGGCCCGCGCGGGGAGTTCAGCACCGTGAGCCCGCACAACTTCTGGAAGGTGCCGCGCGACTGGGAGATCGCCCCCCAGCTGCTGACCGCGAGCACCCAGCTGCTGGCCAACCTGGAGCTGCCCGACTACACCGGGATCGCCCTGGCTCCGCAGGCGTCCAGCGGCATCACCCGGACGCGGGCATGACCGCGCCCGGCTCCGGCCCCACGACGGTCGTCCTCGGCCGGTTCGGCGGCGGCGCGGCGGCGGACGTCCGGGAGGTCGTCCGCGACTGGACGGCGGCCGACCTGCTCGGCCCGTCGGTGTGGATCGACCTGGACCAGCCGGCCGGCCCGCCACAGCTGACCGTCGTCGACCGGGACGGGGCGCGCACCTCCGCGGCCGAGCAGTGGCTGGCGGTCTCGGGCATCACCGGGGCGCGCGTGGTGCTGGTTCAGGTCTTCACCGACGACGCCGGGACCGCGCCGCGGCCCGCCGTCCCGGCGACGACGGCGGCGCTGGCCCTGCTCGAGCGGATCGGCCTGGGCCACGCGCCGCTGGTCAACCTGCTCGTCCCCGCCACCGGGGCGACCCCCGTCCCCGAGGACGCCGTCGTCGGGTCCCGGCCGAACGTGCTGCTGCAGGCGCGCGACGGGCAGAGCCCGACCGCGGTGAGCCGGCCGGTGCCGGCCGGGGAGCTCGCCGCGCACGCCGCCTCGGGGCTGGCCACCGTCGCCGGGCTCTGGACGGCGATGGCCGAGGCGCCGTTCGACGGCACCCAGGTCTGGCCCGGGACGCAGGTCGTCGTCGCCCGCGCCTACGCCCGCACCCTCGACTCCCAGGCGGTGTTCACCGGGCTGTCCGAGCAGGTGTACCGGGCCGAGGGGCCGCTCCCCCGGGCGCGCACGCCCCGCGGGGACCGGCTCACCGACGTCCCCGACGTGCAGGCGCTGCCCGCCGCGGAGGCCGCGGCGAACGCCGTCCTGGAGCTGCACCGCGACCTGACCCGGTTCGCCGCCCCCCCGCCGTACACGCCCGCCCCGCGCACCGGCGTCGGGTTCCTGCAGGCGGTCCGGATGTTCCTCTCCTTCCTGTGGGCGGCCATCCGGAACGCCCCGAGGGCGTGGGTCGAGGGACTGGTGCACCGGACCGCCGGCGCGCTCGCCGGGTGGGCCAACGACCGGCTCTTCGGTGACCGGTCGGGCTACGAGGTGCTCGTGCTCGGCGTCCGGCCGGCCAACCGGCCGCCGCAGTCGGCCGACGAGGACGACATCAGCGTCCTGATCGACGAGGCGACGAGGCTGTCGGCCCAGGTGTCCCCGGGCAGCGAGGCAGCCACCGTCGATGCCGGCGCGTTCTGGAACGACGTCACGGCGGTGGGCGTCAGCCTGGCCGACGGGTCGGCGGTGCACCCGGCGGTGCGCATGCCGCAGTTCGGCCAGGACCGGCAGGTGCTCGACAAGCCGGAGCTCATCGTCCCGCCGCCGGCCGAGCCCGCGCACCGGCTGCCGGTCGGCGCCCTGCCGGAGGTCGGCGCCGTCGAGGTGCAGCCCGACGACCCCTACCTCGCCGCGCAGGCCCACCGCCTGCTGACCGGCGAGCGCGACCGGCCGGCCGCGGGGGCGAACGACCCGTCGCGCTACGCCGTCCTCGACGGCACCCTGCGGTCGCTGGGCACCTGGATGGCCCGGCAGCGCAGCTTCACCTGGACGCTCGGCTCGTCGCTGTCCTGGGAACTCGAGCAGGCCCGCCGGACGCTGAGCGAGGCGATCGGGACCGCCGGGGACACCGGCGGTGACGAGCCGCCGGCGCGCATCCTGGAGACCCAGCGGCGCACCCGCCGGTTCGTGCTCGGTGCCCTCGCCGCGGTGGTCGCCGCCCTGTTCCTGGTCGCCGGGCTGGTCGTCGGCGAGGTCCTCTCCGTCCTCGTGGGCAGCCTCGTCGGCGTCGGCCTGCTGGTCGTCTGGTTCACCAGCTCCGCGCTGGTGTTCATGCGCCGGCAGAAGGAGCTGTTCACCTGGCTGCACGAGCGTGACGAGCAGCGGGCACGCCGGGAGTGGGCGCAGAAGCACGTCGCCCACGTTGCGCGCGAGGTGCAGCGGCTGGGCGTGCTGTACCGGCAGAGCCGGCTGTGGACCCGGGTGCTCGCCCGCGTCGTCCACGACCCGTTCGGTGCGGCGGGGGCGGCCGACGAGGAGTCGGCCTACCCGACCGGCCTGTCCGGGACGCTGCCGCTGTCGCTGGCCGTCGGCTCCGCCGGCTTCTCGCCCGACGAGCACGTGCAGCTGGTGCACGAGGCGCGGCGGGCCCAGGTGCACGTCGGCTGGCTCGGCGCCCAGCTGCAGGCCCGCATCCAGGCCGCTCTGGCCGCCCGCTCGCAGCGCTACGGCCGGGCCGAGCACTCGGCCGTCTTCAGCGACACCGGCTACTCCGACCAGGGTCCGCTCACCGAGCTGGTGCGGACGCTGGGCACACCCCGGGACCGGCACGCCGCCGCGGCCGCCGCCGACGCACGGCTCGTCGACTGGCTCACCCGGCTGGGCACCGAGCGCGGGCTGGAGTGGTCGCTGGCCGTCGTCCACCCGACGGTGACGGTGACCGCGGGCATGCGCGAGGAGACGGTGTCCGGGCCGGTGTTCCTCTCCCCGGTGCTCGGGACGGCCACCCACCTCGACCGGGAGGGCTTCAGCTCCACCGGCGCCGTGATGCTGGCCAACCAGGTCGAGTCCACCGTGCTCGCCGCGGTCGGCGTCCCGGTGCCCCCCGGCGCGGCCACCCGGCTGCGGGTGGTCCCGGCGGCCGGCCGCCGCAGCATGGACCGCTTCGTCGCCCGCCTCGACCTCACCCGCCAGCTCACGCTGGACCAGGTCGTGCACTTCACCCCGTCCGCGGCCGAGGAGCCCGAGCCGCCGTCGCCGGTCGGCCGCGGCATCGGCACGAGGAGCTGACCGCCGTGCTGTGGGACCTGCTGGCGCTGACCGGCCAGCTCTTCCTGCTCATGTGGCTGGCCACCGCGGTCTTCTGGGGCCTGGCCGGCTCTTCGGTGGCCGCCGCGCTGGGCCGGCCGGCCTGGCAGGGCCTGCTGCTCGGGGCGGTGCTGCCCGGCGTCGGCCTGGTCGTGTTGCTGGTCGTGGACGTCGTCCGCCACGGCGGGACGGCCGGCGTGCGAGCCCGCCCGGCCCCACCGTGGCAGCGGCGCCGCGCCCGGGAGACCGCCGCCGCGCTCGCCGTCCTGGGCGCCGTCGCGGTCGTCGTGGTGACCGGCGTGCGCGACACCCGGCTGGCCGTGGTCACCGGCGAGGTGTCCTTCACCGTCCGCGACCTCGGCCTGACCACGGTCACCGGGGTCACCGTCCTCGTGCTGCTCGGCGCCGCCGTGCTGGCCTGGCGCCGGCCGAGCCGGATCGCCGCCGTCGCGGTCGCCTGGTGCGCCTCCTGGTGGCTGCTGTGGGCGGCCGGCGCGCTGCTGGTCGGCGACACCCTGCGGGTGCTCGCCGACTCCACCGGCCTGGCCGACGCCCTCGACGCGGCGGTCGAGGTCGGGACGTCGTGGTGGCTGCTGCTCGGCGTGTCGGTCGCGCTGCTCGCCTGGAGCGCCGCGCTGCTGCTGACCGGCGCCCTCCGGCGGGTGCCGGAACCCCTGACGCCCAGCCTGCCCCAGCCCGGCTTGCCCCTGCCGCGCGCCGGCGCGGACCCGTTCGCGGGCCCCGCGGGCCCCGCCTGGGGGACGCTGCCCGGCGCTACCGCCGCGCCGGCCCCGTTCGCCGGGCCGGCCGACCCGTTCGCCGGTCCCGGCCCGCGGCCGGGCTCAGGAGGCTGGTGAGGCGTGCGCCAGCGCCCTGACCACCGCCGCCGCGTCGGGCCGGGGTTCCGGGACGACGACGCTGCCCAGGCCGCTCGCGGCCACGGTGCGCCCCGGCTCGGGTGCGGCCAGCACCACGCGGTAGCCGGACGCCGCCAACCCGCCCTCCTGGTCGGTCACGGTGACCACCACACCCGGCCGGCCGTCGCCGGCTGTGGTGACCGCCCGCGACCCGGTGCGCAGGCCGATCTCGGCGGTCCAGACGCGGAGGAACTCCTCGGGGTCGTCGGCCAGGCCCAGCTGCCGCGGCGGCTGGGGACGGTCGCTGACCGCCACCACCGTGACGGCCGGCTGGTCGGCGGCCGCGGCGAGGGCCTGGACGGCGCCCAGGACGCTGGCCACGGTGCCGGCCACCAGCCGCGGGCGCATGGACGCGGACAGGTCGAGCACCGCGGTCACCGGGACGCCGCTGGCGACCAGGCCGGCGTGACCGGCCAGTGCCGTGGCCTCGCGCAGGGCCTGCGGGACCTCCACGTGCCTGGGCGCGGGTCCGCCGCCGCGCAGCCACGGGTCGCGGGTGGGCACGTAGGGCACCTGCTGCGGCAGGACGGCGTAGCCGGTGTCGGTCGGCGCCAGGCTCAGCGCCACGGTGGCGGTGCCCCCGACGGTGTCCAGACCGGGGTGCTGGAAGGCCTCCTCCGCGCCGGCGCCCGGGCCGGTGCGCACGACCAGCGACAGCGACAGCGGATGCGCCGTCGGCGCGGTGACCACCAGGTCCAGCCGCTGCCACCCGGTCGGCAGCGCGCCGGCGTCGAGCAGCCAGGTGTTGTCCGCCCACGGCTGGCGCCGCAGACCGGGGACCTCGTCGTCGGGGAAGCGCAGGTGCTGCCCGGAGGCGGTCACCAGGTGCGCGGCGACCTCGTCACCGGGCCGCAGCCCCTGCCACTCGACCAGGCACTGGGCGCCCGGCAGCGGCTCGCGCTGGTTGACCGTCATGAGCACCGTCATCGGGTAGCTTCCCCCTCCGGATCCGGATCGTCCGTGCCCCGGCCAACCGGCCGGACGCCGCCGCAGTGTGACAGAGCGCCGGCCCGCCCGGGCCCGCTGCCGGCCCATCCGCGCGTCCCCTCCGGGGCGGCCTCCCCCGCCGTCCCGCCCCCGCACCACACGAGGAGTCCCCGTGGCGTCAGCCCTCTACAGCGCGCTGCGCACCGCGCGTGACCAGCACGGCGTCGCTCCCGATGCGAGCGACGGCGTGTTGCTGCTCATCGCCCGGTCCCGCGTCGGGGACCCCGACCAGCTCGCCGAGCTGCTGAAGGACAAGGGCATCACGCTCGCGCCGTCGTCGGTGCACGAGCTGGCCCGGCTGGTCCGCGAGAGCGGTGGCGGGACGCCCGCCCCGCCGCCGGCCGCCGCGCCCGCACCCGGCGGCGCCATGGGCTTCCTGACCCGCGTCGACGACCAGCCGGCCGGCCGCGTCGTCGACAGCATCCCGCCGGCGCCCACCGCTCCCCCGCCCCCCAAGGTGCGGCGCAAGCGCGGCGGCCTGTCCCCCGAGCACGCGGCCTCACGCGACGCCACGGGCACTCTCCCGCCGCCCGCCCATCCGGAGCCGCCCGCGGCTCCCGAGCCGGCCCCGACCCCGGAGCCCCCGGCCGCCGCTGCCCCGCCGCCTCCGGCTCCGGCACCCACCCCGCAGGTCGAGCCCGAGCCCGAGCCGGCAGCGGCCTCGGGGCCGGGCCTGCCCGGCCCCGAGGCGTTCTCCGACGACGTCGACCAGTGGGCGACCCGCGGCGACAAGGTGTCCACCCGCCGCGTCGACGACCACACCGTCGACGTCTCCTGGCCGGCGCTGGACGCCTCCGGGCAGTCCGTGGCCTACCTGCTCGTCGCCTCCTCCACCGGCATCCCGCCCCGCCCGAGCGCGGGCACCCGGGTGCTGGTGACCGACGAGCCGCGCGCGTCCGTCCCGGCCGGCACCGGACCGTTCGTCTCGGTGTTCAGCTACGCGGCGGACGCCCCCGGGAGCCTGCCGACGGTGCAGGCGGTGCACCACGCCGCCGGCCGGGTCGTGCCCGAGGTCGCCGACCTGCACGTCAGCGTCCACAACGACGCGGTGGTGCTGAGCTGGACGGCACCGCAGGGCGTCAGCCGGGTGCGGGTGCTGCGCAGCCTCCCCGACGAGGCGCTGCCGCCGACCTTCGACGCCGCGCGGGAGATCATCAGCACCCCCGCCTACGCCCGCGACACCGGCGTGCTCCCCGGCCGCCGTTACGAGTACCGGGTCCTCACCCAGTTCACCGAGGGCTCCGCCACCCACCTGTCGACGGGCATCGAGGCCATCGCCACCATCCCGGCAGTCCCGCAGCCGGTGACCGACCTGACCGCGACCGTCTCCGGCGAGACGGCGATGGCGCGGGTCGAGCTGCGGTGGACCACGCCGGACCTCGGCACCGTCGTCGTCTACGAGGCCGGCGACAAGCCCGAGCACGCCGCCACCGGACGGGTCATCAGCCGCGGCCAGCTCGACGTGCTGCCCCTGGGCCGGCCGGTGGGCGAGCCGGTGCTCGCCGAGGGACCGGTCTCCATGGTGCCGGGCATCCCGTTCCGCCAGGCCGAGGGCGCCCGCCGCGCGTACACGCCGGTCACGCTGATCGGGGACCAGGCGGCGGTCGGGCCGGCGGCGGTCGTCGACCTGCTGGGCGCCCCGCGCGACGTCACGCTCACCGAGCGGGTCGGGTGGCAGCTGCTGCGCTTCGCCTGGCCGGTGGGCGCCACCTTCGTCGAGGTCGAGCGCAGCGGCATCGGCGGCCTCCCGGACGGCACCCCGGCCGTGCGCATCTCGGAGCAGGAGTACCGGCGGCTGGGCGGCATGCGCCTGGAGAACCTGCCCGTCAACGGCTGCGACCTGCACCTGCGCGGCTCGGTCCGGTCGGGCGGGGCGTGGACGCACGGCCCGACGACGGTGGTCACCTACCCCGGCCGCTGGGTCCTCTACTACCGGGTCGACAAGGTGGGCCGGATCGGCCGCCGGCGGCAGCTGTCGCTCTACGTCGAGCGGCCGTGGCAGGACAACGCCCGGGTGGCGTTCGTGACCCGGCAGGACCGGATGCCGCTCAACCCGGCGGACATGGAACGGCAGCCCGACCACTTCATCGACGTCCGCGGCAACACCCTGGTGCCGCACCAGTGGACGCCGGTGGGCGAGCTGCCGCCGGAGGGTCCCGGCTACACGAGGTTGTTCGCCCAGCACGAGCGGGCGGGCTGGCCCGCCGTCGTCCCGCCGCCGACCGTGCCGCGTCCGCCGGGCCCGGCGCCCGCGCCCCTGGCGCCTGGCCAGCTGCGGTGCGTCACGTGCGGCACCAGCCAGGACGCGCAGCCGACGCTGTTCCGCTGCACGGGCAGCTGCCAGCCCACGCTCGACCCGGTGCTCTCGGGCTTCCTCGGCGAGGCGACCCAGGACCGGCCGCTGTTCGCCGCCTCGGCGCCGGGCATGGACAGCGTCGCGTGCCCCACGTGCAGCACGCCGTCCCGCGACGTCGTCTGCAAGGCCTGCCACTCGTCCCTGCAGTCGCAGGCGGCCGCCACCGACCCGGTGACGGTCACGGTCGTCGGCGCGCGCGGCACCGGGAAGACGACGTTCCTGGTGCGGCTCTGCGACTGGATCGAGAAGGTGTGGGGCCCGGCGACCGGCGCCCCGGCGACGCCGCTGGACTCCTACACGGTCGGCCGGCTGCAGGCCATGCGCGAGTCCCTCACGGACGGCCGCGCGCTGCCCTCCACGATGACCGTGGAGCAGAACCCCGACCTACTCACCCCGATGCTGATGACGCTGGACCAGTGGGGTGGCCGCGCGCGCACCCTCGCGCTCTACGACGTCGCCGGGGAGGACACGGAGCGCCCCGGCGCCCTGGCGCCCTACGGCCCGACGATGGCGCGCAGCGACGCGTTGCTGTTCCTGCTCGACCCGCTGCAGATCGAGGACGTCCGCAACTTCCTCGAGGGGCAGATCCCGCTGCCGCCGGTGGCCGGCAACCCGCTCACCGTGCTGAACAACGTCGTCACCGAGATCCGGCGGCGCACGAACGAAGCAGGGCGTCTCGGCATGCCGCTGATGGTCGCGGTCAGCAAGCTCGACGGGATCCACGAGGCGGTCGGCACCCCCGGCACCGACCTGTCCGAGCTGCTCAACGGCGGGTCCGCGCTGATGCACGACCCGACGGCGGGTGACTCGCTGGCCTTCGACCCGTACGACCGCTACCAGGTGCACGAGGAGACGCGCAGCCTCCTGCTGCGGCTGAACGCCATGCAGTTCCTCTCGCTGGCCGAGGAGTCCTTCGCGCGGGTCGAGTACTTCTCGCTGTCCGCCCTGGGCCACTCACCGGCCGGAGCGACCCTGTCCGAGGCGGGCGTGTCCTCCTTCCGCGTGCCCGACCCGCTGCGCTGGCTGGTCGCCGGCCGCTGGCCGGGCCGCTGAGGTCATCAAGATGCTGCGCGCGCAGTTCACGTACACGGCCTCTCGCCGGCCGGGTCGCTACGACGCCAGTGCGGGTTGGAAGGTGTTGGATGTCGTTCCGGACGACTCGGTGCCCGAGGAGATCGTTCGACGAGCCGCCCGCAACGTCGGCGGTTTCGTTCCGCCGGCGTTGCCGGAGCTGGCCTCGAAAGCCGATGTCGACTCGCTGCCGCACTGCCTGCGGCTGGACGTGCTCGACGGTGGCGAGCGCCTGGTCTGCCTGAGTTCCATCGTGGCGGCCGGGCCGGACTACTCGGGTCGGCCGAACACCTTCGCCCACGGGCTCCTCCTGTCCCCCGATGCCGTCCAGGTCGACGGGACCAGCTCCCTGCGCCCGGCCGATCTGTGGGACGCCCCCCTGTGGCTGCGGCCGCTGGGTACGAAGGCGACCGAGGACAGCGCGCCCGACGAGGACCTGCACGCGCTGACGCGCGGCCCGCTCGACGACGTCGCGCTGGAGGCCTTCACCAAGGCCCACCCCAACCAACGCGAGCTCGTACTGGCTGCGATCGAGCGGTACCTGTGCGGAGGTGCCGGTCCACTGGTCGTCGTCGGCGACGCGTCGTTCTCCTCGGTGGCCACATGGCTGCACCTGGCCGGGCGGCTCCTGCTCCCGGCGTCGGCCTGGCGGCTGCCCTTCAGTACCTACGAGCGGCTCCGGGACGCCCGTACGGCGAACAACTGGCAGTTCGCCGCCGTCGGCGTGCCGGCGGCTGACGCCGCGGCTGCCGCGGCCCTCCCGGGCAGCCGGTTCACGGTGCTCCGGGACGAGGAGCAGCCGGTGCGCGCAGGCCTGGGCCGCTGGACGCTGCACGACGGCACTGAGCTAATGGCCGACTCGTGGGCACAGCTGGCCGAGTCGGTCATCACCAACGAGTTCCTGCCGGTGGTGGCGGACCAGGTGAATGCCCTGGCCTCGCGGGTGGGCGACACGACCCTCGACCAGCCGCTGTGGGCGCTGGGGGCCGCGGTGCTGCTTGATGAGGACCTGGCGGAGTTCTTCGGTTCCGAGGCCGCCGAGGTGGCCGCCGCGCACTGGCCGGCGCGCCTGGAGTCGGAGGAGCTGCTCGAGCAGGTCCTGGAGGGCGTGGAGCGGTACGGCGAGCCCGACGTCGCTGCCGACCTCCGCGAGCGCGTCGTCTCCGATCCCGACAGTCCGATCGCCCAGCGGGCGCTTCTCCGTCCGGTTCTCGCCGCACTCGAGACGCCAGCGGACTTCGAGCGGCTCGCGCACACGCTGCCGCAACGGCCGATCGAGGTCGCTCCCACACTCCGGACGGATCTCAGCGACGCCGTCGCCGACGCGCTCGGCCGCGTACCGCAGGCCGACGACCCGGTCGGAGCGCTCCTGGCGGTCGCCGCCGTGATGGACAGTGTCGCCAGTCCCCTGGAGCTGCGGCTGCGGGCGGTCGAGCTGGCCCGGGAGCTGGTGGTGCCGAGGCTGGTCGAGCCGGCGGCCGATCCGGTCCGCCGCGGCTGGCCGCCCGTGCCCTCCTGGCTGTGGGACTCGCTGACCCCGGCACTGGCCGCGACGCCCCAGCTGGAGCACGGCATCGAGCTGCCCGGGGAGAACCTGTCGGCGGCCACGCACGAGTGGCTCGGATCGCTCTCCCTGCCGACCGGGGAGCTGACCGCCGAGGCGCTGCGCAGGACGGGACCGGTCGAGTGGGAACGTGCCTCCTACCGGCTGTTCGTCCAACGGGCCGACGTGACGCCGCTGGAGCGGGCGGCCGCCTTCCTCCGCACGGTCTACTGCGCCGCGGTGAATGAGGGCACCGGGATGGACCGCTGGGCCGGGCGAGCCGTCGACGAGGCCTACAAGCGCCCGCCGTTGGACCTGCCGACCGCCCTGGTGCTGATGGACGTCCTCTCCCCCGACGTGGCGTTCGCCGGGCCGCTCGCGGGCGTCCTGCAGCGCACCCCGGTGGCCAGCTCGGGAACGCGAGCCGCCGTCGAGCAGCTGTACGAGCGCGAGACCGTCCCGAGCACGCTGGAGAAGTTGCTCGAACGGCACCGGCGCTTCGAAGAAGCAGCCGCGACGCCGGTGTCCGACATTTCCGAGCCGAAGGGCCTTGCATCAGCACAGGTCACCCTGACGGAAGTGCAGCCCTCGTCTGGTGACGCGCTGGTGACCGCCTCCACGCAGTTGGACTCCCTGCTGCGCATGGCGGCGACAGCGCCATCTCGGTCGACGTGGGCCTTGGTAACGGAAGCGGTGTTGCGCGTTCATGTCAGGGTGCTGCCGATGCAGGGACTGCCGTCGTCTCTCTGGAAGGAGACCACGCCGTGGGGCGACGGCTGGGCCCGATTGAACGCCAAAGAGACCGATCCCGGCTTGCGCACTCAGCTCGCCGCCAACCTGCTGTGCCGGGGAGCTCGGGCGCATTGGTGGCCACGCGACGACTGGGCCGCCGGTTGGCTGACCGACAAGGGCGAGCAACGGAGCACTGTCTGGGCTCAGACCATCGCCGAACAGCTCCTCTTGCGGGGCGACTCGCGGATTGACGTCGTCGCACTGGTGCGTGTCCTGACCGAGCAGACGCAACGCAAGCCGCGCGTGGCTTCTCCCGACAGTGAGCAGCGTGAAGACGCCTGGCGGGCCATGGCGCTGAGCTGGGCCGAGCAGCTGGCCGGGTCCAAGCCGCGACCGTCACCGGTCCCCCGGACGCGGTGAGCGTCCCCGTCCGCGGCCGTCGTCGGCGAGGCCACGTGGCGGCCCGGGACGGCCGGTCCGCTGTCCCTGCCGGTGGGGGCAGCTCCGCGTCGAGGCGCTGCAGCGCACCGGCCCGGTCGAGTGGGAGCGGGCGCCCACCGCGTGTACGTCCTGCGCTCGGCCACGGTCTCCCCGCTGGAGCGGGCCGCGGCGTTCCTCGGCACCGTCTCCTCGACGGTGACCAACCGGGAGGTGCCGGTCGAGCGGGGGGCCGCGCAGGCGGCTGACAGCTCCTCGTCGAGCACCACGAGCGCCCCGCGGGGCGGTAGCCGGGACGACGGCCGTATCCCAGTTCCGATGCTCGCCGTCGGAGATCCGGCCACTGACACGTCGGCCGCGCCGCCCGCGGGTGCGGACGGCGCGGCGACGACGAGCGGTCCGGCTCAGGCGGCGCCGAGGGACCGCCAGTAGGCGTTGAGCGCGCCGTTGGTCTTCACGAACCAGACGATCGGTCCGACGATCAAGAAGATGCCCGGGAAGTACCAGAGCCCCGTCGCACCGCTGACCGGCTTGGCGCGGCCCATCCGCGCGTAGAGGTTCCCGACCTCGCTGCTGACGACGTACGGCGAGGCGATGCCGAAGAAGATCGCGATGACCAGGGCGAGGCCGCCGCCGAGGCCCTGACCGGTGTGCCGCTTCATCTCGTCGTGCACGCAGTAGAACCAGACCAGGCTGTAGATCCCGAAGGTCACGACGAGCAGCAGGATGGCGATGCCGGTGCTGCGGGCCTTGCCGACCGGACCGACTGCGGGTACTGCGCGCCGGCCGGGACGGGCGGCATCGGCTGGCCGGTGTAGGCCGGGAAGGCCGGGGCCTGGCCAAAGGGCGCCTGGCCGTACGGGGTGTACGGCACGGCTCCGTAGGCGGGCTGCTGCGCCTGCGCGCCCGGGAACTGAGAGGTGGTCATGGTCCCCCGATTCGAGAGGGCCGGCGGTGTCTCCGTCGGCGTCGCAGCAAGCTAGGCAGCGCCGTACCGGAACTGCGGGACGTGACCGGCGACACGGACACAGCGGTCACGCCGACCCCAGGCGTGTGCGGGCTCCGCCGGATGTCGACCCGCGGCCGTCTCCGGACGGCCGGGACAGCAGCACGTCGACAACGGGCAGGGCGTCAGCCGGCGAGCAGGTCCAGCAGCCGGTCGAGGTAGGGCACCTGGCCCTTCACCAGCTTGGCCCGGGCCTCGTCGACGCCGAACCAGGCGGCGCGGTCGATCTCCGGGAACTCCTGCACCCGTCCCGACCGCGGCGGCCACTCGATCGTGAACGTGTTGCTGACGGCGGCCGACGCGTCGAGGTTGCCTTCACCGGCCCAGACGGTGAGCACCTTGCCGCTGGTCCGCAGCTCGCCGAGCGGCACCAGCGCCGTCGCCGGCACGGGGCTGCCGAGCTCCTCCTCGAACTCGCGGTGCGCGACCGCGAGCGGGTCCTCGCCGTCGGCGTACTCGCCCTTCGGGAACGACCAGGCGCCGTCGTCCTTCCTCGCCCAGAACGGCCCGCCCATGTGGCCGAGCAGCACCTGCACGTCGGGCGCGCGCCGGTACAGCAGGACCCCCGCGCTCCGTCTCGGCACCGGCTCAGCCTGTCACGGGCAGCGCGGGCCCCGGTCGCCGTTGCCCCGGCCGTTGCCGCGACCGTCCTGGCCGCGGCCGGGCGGGTCGGCGCAGGCGACCGGCAGCTCGGCGGGCGGCGGGAGGGGCGCGGCCGTCGTCGGAGCGGGCGTCGCCGATGGGACGGCGACCGGCACCTCGGCGACCACCTCCGGGACGGCGGCCGGGGAGGGCGCGGGCGTCGTGGGCGCGGCCGACGACGGGTGCGGCGACGCCGGGCGCGCGACGGGGTCGGTCGGGGCGGCGGTCCGCACGACGGGCGGCGCCGCGTCCACCGCCGTCCCCGTCACGGCCGGCGCGACCAGCACCGCCAGGCCGCCGACGGCGAGCAGCACCGCGAGCGCGCCGAGGACCGCGAGCCACCGCCGCCGGAACGCCGACCGCGCCGCCCGGTGCCGCGAGGAGGTGGGCAGCCGGTCCGTGTCGAGCCCGTCGGAGAGGTCGTCGAACAGGCCGTCGGAGAGGCCGTCGGAGGGCACGTCGGGCAGGGGCTCGGAGGCGCTGCGCACCCGGCTGAACGTACGGACGCGACACCCCTGATCCGGCCACCGACCCGCTCCCCCGTGCCCGCCCGGCAACGTCTCGGCCCTCCCGTCACACACGCCCCAGACGCTCCACGCGGATGACCGGACCGGTCCGTCCGGGCCGGTAGACAGGACGCCATGAGCACCACGGACACCCGCCCGCATCCGCACGACGGGGTCCGGGCTGCCGTGGCGATCTCGGCCACCAGCACGCCGGTGCTCTCCTACGCCCTCGCGCACAACCGCGTCCCGGTCGTGTCGCGGCTGGCGTTCACCAACCACGGCGCGGCGGTCCGCGGCGCCACCGTGCGCCTGGGCGTCCAGGACGCCGAGGGCCCCATCGGCAACCCGGTCGAGCTGCTGGTCGACCTCGACGCCGGCACCACCACCGTGCTCAGTGACGTCGGCCTGGTCATGGACCCCGCCGCGATGCTGCAGATCGAGGAGCAGCGGCCCGGGTCGATCGAGATCGACGTCGCCGTGGACGGCGTGGACGTCGCCGGCACCGCCGTCCCGGTGCAGGTGCTCGCCGCCAGCCAGTGGCTGGCCACCCCCGTGCCGCTGGCGCTGGAGATGCTCGCCGCGCACGTGCTGCCCAACCACCCCGCGGTCACCGCGCTGCTGGCCGAGGCCGCCGCGGTGCTCGAGGAGCGCACCGGCGACCCGTCGGTGCAGGGCTACCAGGCCGGCCCCGAGCGGGTCGACGCGATCGTCGCCTCGATCGCCGCCGCCATGCGGGCCCGCGGCATCCGCTACAGCGAGCCCCCCGCCAGCTGGGCCGACATCGGCCAGAAGGTGCGCACCCCCGGCGACGTCCTCGACGGCCGGGTGGGCACCTGCCTGGACACCGTCGTCGTGCTCGCCGCCGCCCTCGAGGCCGCCGGCGTCCGGCCGCTGCTGTGGGTGGCCGAGGGGCACGCCTTCCTCGGCTACTGGCGCGAGGAGCGCACCGCCGAGAGCGCGGCCACCACCGACGTCGCGCCGCTGGTCAACCTGGTCGACCTCGGCCTGGTGCGGCTGGTGGAGACGACGCTGCTGACCAGCCGCAGCGCCGAGGAGCCCGACGCCGACCGGCTGCACCGCGCCGCCTACGACGCCTGGCTGCCCGGCACCCTCGACCGCGTCGTCGGCGTCACCGATGTCCACCGCGCCCGCCGCGACGGCATCCTGCCGCTGCCCGCCCGCACCCGCGGCCCGGACGGCTCGGTGCAGGTCATCGAGTACCGCGCCGCCGAGCACGACCCCGCCGCCCGCCCGTCCGGCCGGCACGCCGCCCCGGTCGCCGGCGGCCGCCCGGGCGTGCCGCCGCGGGTGCAGCAGTGGAAGAACAGCCTGCTCGACCTCAGCCTGCGCAACCGGCTGATCAACTACACCGAGGGCGCCGGCCTGCCGCTGGTCGTCCCGGACGCCTACCTCGCGGGCCTGGCGGACCTGCTCACCGGCGACGACGCCCTCACCCTGCTGCCGGGCGACCGGCTGGCCGCCGTGCACGTCGAGCGCGGCGTGCGCTCGGCCCGCGAGCTGCCGGTCGGCCTGCTCGGCGAGGCGCTGGTCGACCGCCGCACCGTGCACGCCGACGTCACCGAGGGCGGCTACCTGCCGCGGCTGCGCGGGCTGGCGCACCGGGCGCGGACCGTCCGCGAGGAGACCGGCGCCAACAACCTCCACGTCGCCATCGGCAGCCTGGCCTGGGAGCTCGACGGCCGCTCGCTGCGCTCGCCGCTGGTGCTGCTGCCGGTGGTCCTCTCCCCCGCCGGCCGCACCGGCGCCTACCGGCTCACCGCCGACGAGTCCTCCGCCGCCAGCCCCAACTGGTGCCTGCTGGAGAAGCTGCGCCAGGTGCACGGGCTGACCGTGCCGGGGCTGGACGGCGAGGGCATCGACGTCGACACCGCGCTGACCGCCGTCCGCCAGGCGCTGGCCGACGCCGGGCTGCCGTACCGCGTCGAGGCCACCGCCGACCTCGCCGTCCTGCAGTTCGCCAAGTACCGGCTGTGGCGTGACCTCGACGAGCACTGGGCCGAGCTGACCGCCAACCCGCTGGTGCACCACCTCGTGCACGCCCCGACCGAGGCGTTCACCGACCCGGTGCCGGCCACGGCCGCCGACGTCGACCTCGACGAGCTGGCCGCCCGCTGCCCCGTCCCGGCCGACGCCTCGCAGCTGCGCGCGGTGGCCGAGGGCGTCGCCGGGCGCACGTTCGTGCTCGAGGGCCCGCCCGGCACCGGCAAGTCGCAGACCATCACCAACCTGCTCACCCGCGCGGTCGCCGATGGCAAGCGGGTGCTGTTCGTGGCCGAGAAGCGGGCCGCGCTCGACGTCGTCGCCCGCCGGCTCGAGGCGGTCGGCATGGGCCCGTTCGCCCTCGACCTGCACGACCGGGGCGCCCGCGCCGCGGAGGTCCGCGCCCGGGTGCGCGCGGCGCTGGACCACGCCGTCGCCGTCGACGAGCAGGGCCTGGCCGCCGACGGCGACGACCTGCGCGCCGCCCGCCGCACCCTGGCCCGCTACGCCGACCGGCTGCACGCGCCGAACGCCGCCGGGCTGTCCTACTACTCCGCGCGGACGGCGCAGCTCGCGCTCGGCGACGACGTCCCGCAGCTGCCGGTACCGCAGACCTTCGCCGCCGCCGCGTCCGCCGCGACGCTGGCCGAGGTGCGCCGCGCGCTGGCGCTGCTGCCCGACGTCGCCGACCTGGTCCGCCCCTCCCCGCGGCACCCGTGGGCGTTCGTCGACACCGCGCGGGTCGACCTGCGCGCCGCCCAGGCCGCCGCCGCCGAGGTCGACGCCGCCATGCGCGCGCTGCCGGCCGAGGAGCACCTGGCGCGGGCGCTGCGCGAGGTGCGCACCCCCGGCGACCTCGACGACCTCGCCCACCTGCTGTCCGGTCCCGCGGCGGGTCTCGACGTCCTCGACGAGGTGCCGACCGAGCGCTGGACGACCGCGACGACGACGGTGCTCGGCGAGGTCGCCGCGTTCACCTCCGCGGTCCACCCGGGGCTGGAGCTGGCGACCTCCGAGGCGCTGGCGCTGCCGCTGGCCGACCTCTACGTCGCCGCCCAGACCGCGCAGGCCGCCCGCTGGTGGGCCCGCCGGCAGGGGCTGCGCGCGGTGCGGGCGCAGCTCGCGCCGGTGCTGCGCCCGGGCGTGACGGTCAAGCTGCGCGACGTCGCCGAGCTCACCGCGTCGCTGTGGCGGCTGCAGACCGCCGCCGCCGGCATCGCCGCCCGCGCCTCGGTGATCCCGGGGCTGTCGGTGCCGGCCGGCTGGAACCCGCTGCTGGAACCCACGCTGCTCGACGGGCAGGTCGCCTGGCTGCGCCGCGCCGGCGCGGTCGTCGACAGCGCCCGCGAGTTCGCCGTCGCGCTGCGCCGCTACGTCGTCGCCGGGCCCGGGCCGGACGCCGCCGCGGCCGCCGCCGTCGTCCGGCTGCGCGACGGGCTCGACGCCCTGCTGCGGGTCTGCTCCAGCACCCCGGCCGCGCTGGCCGCCTGGTGCGGGGACGACGGCGTGGTGCTGCGCTGGGCGATGACCCGCCCCGAGCGCGGCGTCGAGCACAGCGGGCTGATCTCGCTGCGCCGGTGGGCGGAGTTCCTCGACACCCTCGAGCCGCTGCGCGCCGCCGGGCTGACCGAGGCCCGCGCCGCGCTGGTGTCCGGCCGGCTGCCCGCCGAGGACGCCCCGCGCGCCTTCGAGCACGGCCTGGCCGCCGCGTCGACGGCCGAGCGCCGCGCCGCCACCGGGCTGGACGGCTTCGACGAGGCCGCGCACGGCAAGGCGATCACCCGGTTCACCGCCGCCTCCCGGGCGGTGCGCCGGCACCTGGCCGCCGCGCTGCCGGCCGAGGTGCTGGCCGGCCGGGACCTCCGCGACGCCGGCGACCGGCTCGGCGCGCTGCAGCGCGAGCTCGGCCGCTCCCGCCGCGGGCCGGGCGTGCGCGCGCTGCTGGCCGAGTACGGCGACCTGGTCACCGCGGTCATGCCGTGCGTGCTGGTCAGCCCCGACTCGGTGGCGCGGTTCTTCCCCGCCAAGGCCGGGCTGTTCGACCTGGTGGTCTTCGACGAGGCCTCGCAGATCCGCGTCGCCGACGCCGTCGGCGCGCTGGGCCGGGCCAGGGCCGCCGTGGTCGTCGGGGACAGCGAGCAGATGCCGCCGACGTCGTTCGCCGAGCCGGTGTCGGTCCTCGACGACGAGCTCGCCGAGCTGCTCGGCACCGCCGTCGAGGACGAGGAGTCGATCCTCTCCGAGTGCGTGCAGGCGCGGGTGCCGCGGCACTGGCTGTCCTGGCACTACCGCAGCCAGGACGAGTCGCTGATCGCGTTCAGCAACGCGCACTACTACGAGAACCGGCTGTCGTCGTTCCCGGCGCCCACCCATGGGCGCCCCTCGCCCGACGTCGACGGCCGCGGCATCTCGCTGGTCCGGGTGCAGGGCACCTTCCACCGCTCCGGCGCCGGCCGGCTGCTGCGGACCAACCCGATGGAGGCCAAGGCCGTCGTCGCCGAGGTCCGCCGCCGCTTCGACGCGGGTACGGGCGGAGATGCCACAGCGGTGCCGTCGATCGGCGTGGTGACCTTCAACGCCCAGCAGCGCGCCTACATCGAGTCGCTGCTGCGCGACGCCGGCGACGAGCGGCTGACCGAGGCGCTGGACCGCACCGACGGCGAGGGCCTGTTCGTCAAGAACCTGGAGAACGTGCAGGGCGACGAGCGCGACGTCGTGCTGTTCTCCACCGGCTTCAGCCCCGACGACCGCGGCGTGCTGCCGCTGAACTTCGGCCCGCTCAACCGGGTGGGCGGCGAGCGCCGGCTCAACGTGGCGATCACCCGCGCCCGGCGGCAGGTCGTCGTGTTCTCCTCCTTCGACCCGTCGGCGCTGCGCGCGGAGCAGACCTCGTCGCTGGGCATCAAGCACCTGCGCGCCTACCTCGACCTGGCCGCGCTCGGCACCGACGCGCTGCCCCGTGAGGCGCGGCGGCCGTCGGTGCCCGACCGGCACCGCGAGGAGATCGCCGCGGCGCTGCGCGAGCGGGGGCTGGCGGTGCGCACCGACGTCGGCCTGTCGGAGTTCCGCGTCGACCTGTCCGTGGCCCGGGCTTCGGCGCCGGAGAGCCCGGTCGTGGCGGTGCTGCTCGACGGCCCCGAGTGGGCGCGCCGGCGCACCGTCGGCGACCGCGACGGCCTCCCGGTCGAGGTGCTGTCGGGGATGCTCGGCTGGCCCGTGGTCGAGCGGGTGTGGCTGCCCTCGTGGCTGCGCGACCGCGACGCCGTCCTCGACCGCATCGTCGCCGCGGTGGCCGCGGTCCCCGGGCCGGCGCCCGCTGCCCCGGCCGCCGCGCCGGCCGTGGTGGACGACGTCCCGGCCCCCGTCGTCGAGCTCCGCGTCGCCGAGCACCCCGCCGCCGAGGCGGAGCCGGATCCCGAGCCCGAGCCGGAGCCCGCCGCCGAGCCGGAGGGCCGCGGACTGCCGACGCTGCGCTCGATGGTGTCGGCCGCGGTGACCGCGCTGCCGGTGCCGCGGCACGCGCCGGTCGAGGCGCCGGTGGTGACGACGCCGGTGACGCCGGTGCCGCTGACCGTCGTCCCCGACCCCGTCGAGGAGCCCGCTCCCTCGCCGGAGCAGCGGTTCCGCGCGTGGGCGCCCAAGCCCGCGGGCGACCGCAAGGTCCTCGACAACCTGGCCGACCCGCGCAACGCCCGCCTCGTGAAGCGGGTCCTGACCGCCGGGGTCAAGGCCGAGGGGCCGGTGCACCGCGACCGCCTCGTCCGGCTGGCCGCCGGCGCGTTCGGGCTGACCCGGGTGAGCGAGGCCCGCCGCGACGCGCTGCTGGCCCTGCTGCCCGCGGGTGCCCTCGACGGCGAGGTCGTCTGGCCGGACACGCTGGACCGGGAGACCTGGACCGCGTTCCGCCGCCAGGCCACCAGCACCGCGCGCCCGCTCGAGCAGGTGCCGGTGCAGGAGGTCGGCAACGCGATGGTCGCCCTGTGCCGCACGTCGGGCGGGCTGACCCAGGACGAGCTGTTCCTGCGCACCGCCGAGGTGTTCGGCTACCGCCGCCGCACGCCGTCGCTGGCCCCGCTGCTCGCCGAGGCGCTGGCCCGGGTCACCGCCGCCGGCCGCGTCACCGTGGGCGACGACGGTCGCCTCACCGCCTAGCCGACCTGTTCTGCGGGTCCTCGTGCTCTGCCCCCACGGGCGGGGCAGAGCACGACCGTCCGCAGGAGCACCCCCGGCCGCGGGCAGGATGGGGCACCGTGAGCACCGCCGGGACGACCGAGGCGACCGCGATCCGGGACTTCGCCGCCGACGTGCGGGACGCCGTCGGCCGGCTCGCCGGGGTCGCCGAGCGCACGCCGCTGCAGCGCAACGAGCGGCTGTCCACGCTCACCGGCGCCGACGTGTGGCTCAAGCGCGAGGACCTGCAGGTCGGCCGCTCGTACAAGGTGCGCGGCGCGTACAACACGATCAGCCGGCTCGACGACGCCGCCCGCGCCGCCGGCGTGGTGTGCGCGAGCGCCGGCAACCACGGCCAGGGCGTCGCGTACGCCTGCCGGGCGCTCGGCGTGCGCGGCGCCGTCTTCGTGCCCGGCACGACGCCGCGGCAGAAGCGCACCCGCATCCGGGCCCTCGGCGGGGACACGGTCGAGCTGGTCGTCACCGGCGACACCTACGACGACGCCGCGGCCGCCGCCGCGGCGCACGCCCGCACCAGCGGCGCCACGCTGGTCCCGGCCTTCGACGCCTGGCCGGTCGTCGTCGGGCAGGCGACCGTCGCGGTGGAGGTGCTCGACCAGCTCGGCGGCCACGCGCCCGACGTCGTCGTCCTGCCGCTCGGCGGCGGCGGGCTGCTGGCCGGCTGCGGCACCTGGCTCGCCCAGGCGAGTCCCGGCACCCGGCTGGTCGGGGTGGAGCCGGCGGGCGCGGCGAGCATGGCCGCGGCCCTGGCCGCCGGGCGGCCGGTCGAGCTGCCGGAGATCGACACCTTCGTCGACGGCGCCGCGGTCCGGCGGGCCGGCAGGGTCACCCATCCCCTGGTGCGCGACTGCGGCGCCGAGCTGGTCGCCGTCCCCGAGGGGCAGGTCTGCACCGAGATGCTCGACCTCTACCAGGTCGACGGGATCATCGCCGAGCCCGCGGGCGCCCTGGCCCCCGCCGCGCTCACCGGCGGCACCGTGCCGGTCGAGCCGGGGCAGACGGTGGTCTGCGTGCTGTCGGGCGGCAACAACGACGTCAGCCGGTACGCCGAGGTCATCGAGCGCTCCCTGGTCCACCAGGGGCTCAAGCACTACTTCCTCGTCGAGTTCCCGCAGGAGCCCGGCGCGCTGCGCCGCTTCCTCGACGACGTGCTCGGCCCCGACGACGACATCGTGCTGTTCGAGTACGTCAAGCGGGACAACCGGGAGACCGGCGCCGCGCTCACCGGCATCGAGCTGGGCACCGCCGCCGCGCTGCCCGGCCTGCTCGACCGGATCGCCGCCAGCCCGCTGCGCATCCAGCACCTGGCGCCGGACTCCCCGGCCTACCGCTACCTCGTGCGCGGCGGAGGGCTGGGCTAGACCCGGGCCAGCCCCACCACGGTGACGTCGTCGGTGCCCGCCGGGTCCAGTGCCGCGACGACGCCGTCCACGACCTCCTGCGGCTCCCCGGCCAGCGTGGCCACCGCCGCGCGCACCGCCTCCAGGCCCTCGGGCAGCGGGCGGTCGCGCCGCTCGACCAGCCCGTCGCTGTAGAGCAGCAACCGGTCGCCGGCGTCCAGCCGCAACCCCACCTCGGGGTAGTCGGCGTCGTCGAGCAGGCCGAGCGCCGGCCCGCGGCCGTCGGCGACCAGCCGCGCGGCGCCGTCGTGGGCGTGCACGGCGGGCAGGTGCCCGGCGTTGGCCAGCGCCAGCGCGCCGCTGACCGGGTCCAGCTGCACGACCAGGGCGGTCGCCATCTCCCCTGGCAGCAGCGCGGCGACCAGGCGGTTGAGCTCGGCCAGCGCCGCGGCGGGGCCCTCGTCGCGCAGCAGCGCGGCGCGCAACGCGTGCCGCAGCTGGGCGGTCACCGACGCGGCGGTCAGGCCGTGCCCGGCGACGTCGCCGAGCACCACGGCCAGCCGGCCGCTGGGCAGCGGCACCAGGTCGTACCAGTCGCCGCCGACGACGTCGGCCTCGCTGGGCCGGTACCGCGCGCCGAGAGCGACGCCGGGCACCTTGGGCAGCTCCTCGAGCAGCAGGGTGCGCTGCAGCGCGGCCGACAGCCGGTCGTCCTCGCCGGCGCGGGCGAGCACAGCCGCGCCGAGGTGGCCGGCCAGTGCGCGGGCGGCGGCGACCTCGTGCTCGTGCCACGGGCGGGCGGTGCCGCGCACGGTCTCGGTCCAGCGGGTGAACGACCGGCGCGGGGACAGCCGCCCGTCGGTGACCTTCGACGTGTGCGGGTCGCCGCCCCAGCTGACCTCGCGCGGGGTCTCGGGGCGGAACCAGGCGAGGAAGTCGCCGCGCCCGCCGCCGACCTCGACGGCGAGCACGCCGCTGGCGTCCTCGGCGAGGTCGGCGAAGCCGGGCAGCGCGAGGGTGAGCCGGTCGGTCGCGCCGCCGGCCCGCAGCACCGCGGGGACGACGGCGGCGACCCGGTCGGCCGGCGGGGTGCGCCCGAGCAGGTGCAGCCGCCCGTCGAGGCGGACCGCGGCGCCGGCGACGGGCAGCAGGTCGAGCGCGGTGAGGTCGCCGTCGACGAGCGCGGCGGCGGGGGTGCGCGGCGTGCGGCCGATCGCCGACACCAGCTCCGCCTCCCGCTGCGCGACGGCGACCACCCGATCGCGCTCGCCGGCCTCGACGGTGGTGTGCAGCAGCAGCGAGGCGGTGCGGCCGAGGAACTCCGCGGCGGTGCGGTCGGCGTAGGAGGGGCGGTGCGCGCCGCTGTAGCCGTGGCAGGAGATCAGACCCCAGAGCTTCCCGCGGTCGACGAGCGACACCGACATCGACGCGGTGACGCCCATGTTGGCCAGGTACTCCAGGTGCACCGGCGAGACGCTGCGCAGCATCGCGCCGGACAGGTCCAGCGGCCGCCCCGTCCCCGGCACCAGCGGCGGCTCCAGCGGCACCGGCGTGTAGGTGGCGTCGGGGATCAGCCGCATCCAGTTGGTCGCGTAGAGGGCGCGGGCCTGGGCGGGGATGTCACTCGCCGGGTAGTGCAGGCCGAGGAAGGGCTCGAGGTCCGCCCGCCGGTCCTCGGCGACCACCTCGCCGTTCCACTCGGCGTCGAAGCGGTAGACCATCACCCGGTCGAAGCCGGTCAGCGCCCGCACCTCGCGGGCCAGGACCGCGGTCAGCCCCTCCAGCGACGTCGGCGCGGACAGCCGCTGCAGCACCGTCGGCAGCCGCCGGTGCCAGGCCGCGCCGGCCTGCTCGGCGCCGGCGACCGGCTCCCACTCGGTGACCAGCAGGTCGCCGCTGCGGGACAGGACCAGGTCCAGCTCGCTGCCGCCCGGCGCCACCCGCAGCGGGTCGGCCTCGGCGAGGTCCCCGGCCAGCGCCGCCCGCAGCCGGTCGAGCTCGGCGGGGGTGAGCAGGTCGGCCAGCGTGCGGCCGGTGGGGTCGGTGCCGAGGACGTCGGCGGCGTTGGCCGAGGCGACGACGACGGCGAGGTCGGGCTCGGTGACGGCGAGCAGCGCGCCGTGCGGCTGGATCGCCCCGGGGACCGCGATCGGCTCCTCCGCGCAGCGGGCGAGCGCCTCGTCGTCGACCGTGCGGCGGAGCGGGTCGGGAGCCGGGGACGGCGGGTGCGCGGCGGGGCTCTCGGTCGCGGTCATCGCGGCCGACCCTACGACCCGACCTCCCCGTCGGTCAGGCTCGCCGCCTCGACCACCGGCACCAGGCGGGACAGCTCCAGCAGGTCGATGACCAGCCGGACCGGCGTGTTCTCCCGCGGGCAGACCACCTGCAGCGCGGTGCCGGCCGCGGCGGCGGCCCGGGCGGTGCGGGCGAGCTGGCGGGCGCCGGAGGAGTCCAGGAAGGTCGTGTCGGTCAGGTCGACCACTAGGGCCCGCGGCGAGCGGGACAGCTCGGCCTCGACGCACTGCGCCAGCCGATCCACCGTCGCGATGTCCAGTTCACCGCGTACCCTCAGCGCGGGCCGCCCGTGCACCGCCACGCGGTCGACGGCGAACAGCACGATGGGGCTCCCTCGGAACTCGGAACGGACCCGAGGAGCGTACGCGCCGTCACGGGAGGGGGCTCGGCATGGACATCGCGTTCACCGTCCGGCTGCCCGTCGACGTCGACAGCGTGCCCTTCGTCCGCGGCCTGTGCCGGCAGGCGCTCGACCACCTGCGGATCGAGCGGGCCGTCGTGGAGGAGACGACGCTCGCGCTCACCGAGGCCTGCGCGAACGTCGTCCAGCACGCCGGGGACCACGCCGAGTACCAGGTGTCGGTGGAGATCGACCGGGCGCTGTGCCGGATCACCGTGGTCGACGACGGCACCGGCTTCGACCCCGAGGAGGCGGTCGCCCGGGCCGGTCTCGACGGCGAGCGCGGTGCGGGGCTCACGCTCATGCAGGCGCTGGTCGACCGGCTGGACTTCCGCCGCGACCCCGACGGCCGGCACTGCGTCAGCCTGGAGAAGCGGCTGACCACCCGCCCGTCGCTGCGCCTGCTCGACCGCAACCGGCCCTAGGCCGTCCTCTCCCGCGGACGCTCGTGCTCTGCACACACCCGTGTGCAGAGCACGACTACGCGTCGAGGGAGTTGGCCCGCGCCCGGGCGGCGAAGCCGTTCGCGGAGAACCGCCCGGCGAGCGAGTCCGGCTTGCGGCGGGCCTGGTCCTCGAAGCAGGCGACGAACTCGCCGATGAGGCCCAGCCGCGGGTACTCGGCGAGGACGGCGGCGCGCAGGTCCGCGGGCCAGGCGTCCGGGTCGCGGCCGGAGATGTCGAGGCCGGTGGCCAGCTCCAGCAGGTGCCCCTCGGGGTCGGCGGCGACGTCGACCTCCGGCGCCATGTGCGCGACGACGATCTCCGCGACCCGGCGCCGCCGCGCGGCCGGCCAGCCCGCGCCCGCGGCGAACACCCAGCCGACCGCCCCGCCGGCCTCCTCGAACGGCAGGGTCGCGCTGTCGAAGACCGGCACCAGGCCGAGGTCGTGGACCATCGCGGCGACGAACAGCAGCTCCTCGTCAAAGGCGGTGCCGTGCCGGTGGGCGTGGTCGGCGGCCCAGAGGTAGGAGCGCAGGCAGTGGTTCACCAGCGCCGGTGAGCTGAACTCCTGCACCACCTCCCGCGCGAGGAGGCAGGCGGCGGTGTCGGGCAGGGCGGGGAGGGAGGCGGTCACGGTCGGCGAGTGTGCCGCCGCCGGGACCGCCGTCGGGCCCTGCTCCCCCGCCCGCCGCGCACCCTGGCAGGTCCGTTGCGGAACCCGGCAGGGACGGTGTCCTGACGAGGGCTGTCACGCCGAGGGCGTCAGCTCCCTCACCCGCTCGACGAGCCCGCCGGCGCAGGCGTCGATGAACCCGTCGGGGTCCGGGCCGACGTTCTGCAGGACGAGGTGGTCGAAGCCGGCGTCGACGTAGGGCTGCGCCTGCTGCAGGTGCTTCTCGAGGTCCGGCCCGACGGAGAACTGGCCCCGGATGTCGTCCTCCTTCACCGTCTGGCTGGCGGCGTCGAAGTTGACCGGGTTGGGGAGCTCGCTCATGACCTTCCAACCGGTGAGCGCCCAGCGGCTGGTCCTCAGCGCCTCCTGGACGGCGGACTCCTCGTCCTGCGCCCACGCCATCGGCACCTCGGCGTAGAGCGGGCCCTTCCCGCCGGCGTCGCGGAAGGCACCGACCAGGTCCTCGCGCGGCTCGGTGGCGAACAGCCCGTCGCCGTACTCGGCGGCCAGCTGCGAGGCGTTGGGCCCGCCGCTGGCCACCGCGATCACCGGGAGCTCGTCGGGCAGGTCGAAGACCCGGGCGTCCTCGAGCTGCAGGTACTTGCCCTCGAAGGTCTGGTAGCCGCCCTGCCACAGCTGCCGGATGATCTGCAGCGCCTCGCGGAGCATCTCGTGCCGCACGTGCACCGCCGGCCAGCCGGTGCCGACGACGTGCTCATTGAGCCGCTCACCGGCGCCGATGCCGAGGGTGAACCGGCCCTCGGCGAGGATCTGCACCGTCGCCGCGGCCTGGGCGATGACCGCGGGGTGGTACCGGATGATCGGGCACGTCACGCCGGTGACCAGGCCGATCCGCTCGGTCTTCGCGGCCATCGCGCCGAGCATCGACCAGGTGAAGCCGCTGTGCCCCTGGACGTCGAGCCACGGGTGGTAGTGGTCGCTCATCTCGACGAAGTCGAAGCCCGCCTCCTCGGCCCGCACCGTCTGGCGGACGATCTCCTCGGGCGGGAAGGCCTCGGTGGCGAGCTTCAGTCCGACCTGCATCGCGCGCGTCCTCACTGTCGGGTCCAGCGGTCGCACGAGGGCTGCCCGGGCCCCGCGGAACGGAAACGGCACGCCGGATTCCCGGACCGCCGGTGCCGGCGGCCCGGGAGGCCCTCCTCCGCGGCTCAGCCTCGGACGAGGTCCGCGCGCAGTCCGAGCTGCTCGGCGAAGGTCTTTTGGTCGAAGTAGCCGACGACCCGCGTGACGCCGTCCGCGCCGACTTCGATGACGTCGATGCCCGGGAGGTCGCACCGGCCACCGGTCGGCTCCGGCAACCCCGGCATCGGCCCGCTCCAGGTGCCCTGCAGCCGCCACCGCGCGTAGACGCGAGAGCCATCGGAGCCGATGTCCTCGATGACGAAGGCCAGGTCCGGCATGGCTGTGACCAAGGCGGCGACGTATCCGGCGATGGCCACCTTCGGAAGGGGCTCCGGCAGGTTCGGGTCCACGTAGGTCCCGCCTTCCGCAAAGGTCGCAGCGACCGCGTCCCCGTCGTGGTCGTTCCAGCCCCGCAGGTACCGCTCGGCCAGCTCGGCGGCGTCGATCGTCGTCGTCACGTCGGTCTCCCCTCGGTCGGTGGACGGGCACCGCGGCGCGGACGGGGGCCGCGCGCGCCACGGCGGGTGGTCGCGCGAGGGTGCCGAGGCTAGTGCCGCGACGCCCGGAAACCGAGGGAGTTCCCCGCGGTGGGGTCCCCGGGTAATCCGGTCGCGCCGCGCGAGCCGAGCGCGTTGACTGCCCCGGCCCGAACGGCAGAGACGGCCATTTCTGCCGCCATCCCTGGAGACGGAAAGGACCATGGAGGAGATCAGCGAGCGCCTGCTCAGCTGGGCGTCGATCCTCGAGGACGCGACCCGCGAGCAGGCCGAGCGCACCGCCTCGCTCCCGTTCATCCACCCGCACGTGGCGCTGATGCCCGACGCCCACCTGGGGCTGGGCGCGACCGTCGGCTCGGTCATCCCGACCGACGGCGCGATCATCCCGGCGGCGGTCGGGGTGGACATCGGCTGCGGGATGATGGCCGTGCGCACCCAGTTCACCGGCGACGACGTCCGCGGCCGCAACCTCGCCGTGCTGCACGAGCAGATCGCCCGCGCCGTGCCGCTGTCGGCCGGCCGCGCCAACCGGAAGGTGCGCGAGACGGCCGCGCCGCGGATCGAGGAGCTCCGCGCACTGCCGGGCGCGGACCAGGCCGACGGCGTCGTGCGCGACTGGCCGCTGCAGCTCGGCTCGCTCGGCTCGGGCAACCACTTCATCGAGGTGTCCCTCGACGAGGCCGACCGGGTGTGGCTGTTCCTGCACTCGGGCTCGCGCGGCGTCGGCAACAAGCTGGCGTCCACGCACATCCGGGTGGCGCAGGAGCGCACGCGGGCCCGCGGCGTCGCCGTCCCCGACCGCGACCTCGCCTACCTGGAGGAGGGCGAGCCGGAGTTCGACGCGTACATCGAGGCGCTGCACTGGGCGCAGCGGTTCGCCGCGCTCAACCGCGAGGAGATGATGGACCGCGTCGCCGACCAGGTGTCGCGGTTCCTGACCGAGGAGGTCCGGCGCGAGCAGGTGGTCCAGTGCCACCACAACTACACCGAGCGGGAGACCCACTACGGCCGGGAGGTGTGGCTGTCCCGCAAGGGCGCGATCGCCGCGCGCCGGGGGCAGTGGGGGCTCATCCCCGGCTCGATGGGCGCGGCGTCCTACGTCGTCGTCGGGAGGGGCGACGCCGCGTCGCTGACCTCGGCGCCGCACGGTGCCGGGCGGGCGTTCTCCCGGTCGGCCGCCCGCAAGCGGTTCAGCCGGGCCGACCTCGACCGGCGGATGGCGGGCATCGCCTGGGGCCGCTCGGACGCGTTCCTCGACGAGCACCCCGAGGCGTACAAGGACATCGACGTCGTCATGGCCGACGCCGCCGACCTGGTCGAGGTCCGGCACACGCTGCGCCAGGTGGTGAACGTCAAGGGCGACTGAGTCCCCTGCCGCGGGGGGGGGGGGGGGGGCGGCCGGGGGGGGGGGGGCCCCCCCAGCCGCGCGCCCCCCCCCCCCCCGCCCCCCCCCGGAGCACCCACCCGAGGAGCCCGCCGACTTTCCGTGCCACCTGGGCTCCAGCAGAGTGACGGCGTGACGACGTCGATCGAGGCCGCGGCGCTCGAGCAGGTGGCGCCGGGGGTCTTCGCCTACGTGCAGCCCGACGGCAGCTGGATGATCAACAACACCGGCGTCGTCACCGGCGACGACGGCACGGGGCTGATGGTGGACACCACCTCGACCGAGGCCCGCAACCGCGCGCTGCTGGCGGCCGTCGGGTCGGTGGCGCCGGGCCGGCTGCGGGCGCTGGTGAACACCCACCACCACGGCGACCACACCTTCAGCAACTGGCTGGTGCCCGCCGACACCCCGGTCGTCGGGCACGTGCACGCGCGGGAGGACCAGCTCGCCGCCGGGCTGCTGGCCGCGCAGGTGCTCACCGGCCCGGACTACGGGCATCTGGAGGTGCGCCCGCCCGACCTGACGTTCACCGGCGGGCTGACGCTGCACCTCGGCGAGCGGGCGGTGGAGCTGCACGCGGTCGGGCCGGCGCACACCCGCGGCGACGTCGTCGTCTGGCTGCCGGCGGAGCGGGTGGCCTTCGCCGGGGACATCGCCTTCGCCGGGGGCCAGCCGTTCCTCGCCGAGGGCAGCGTGGCCGGCTACCCGCGGGCGGTCGAGGCGCTGCGCGCGCTGCAACCCGACGTGCTGGTGCCCGGGCACGGCCCGGTGTGCCGCGGCGACGAGGTCCCCCGGCTGCTCGACGAGCTGGCCGGCTACGCCGCCTTCGTCGCCGCGACCGCGCGCGAGGGGCACGCGGCCGGGTGGTCGCCGCTGGAGACCGCGCGGCGGCACGCCGACAACCCCTACACCGGGTGGCAGGAGTCCGAGCGGCTGGTCGGCAACCTGCACCGGGCCTACGCCGAGCTCGACGGCCGGCCGCCGGGCGAGCGGCTGCCGCTGGCCGACATCTGGCCGGACATGGTGGCGTTCCACGGCGCCCCCATCGGCTGCCGGGCGTGAGGGAGGAGAGCTGATGCGCTGGGTCACCTACGTGTCGCCGTCGGACGGCGCGGAGCGGGCCGGGCTGCTGCGCGACGGGCAGGTGCACGGGTTCGACGCCGCACTGGTCGACCTGCTGCCCGACCTCGCCTTGGCGGCGGAGCGCACCCCGGCCGAGGTGGTGCCGGAGGAGGGGCTGGTGCTGCGCGCGCCGGTGCCGCGGCCGCCGTCGGTGCGCGACTTCCTGTCCTTCGAGCAGCACGCGCGCAACGCCGCCGCCGCGTTCGGCCGGGAGGTCTCGCCGGTCTGGTTCCAGCAGCCGGTCTTCTACTTCACCAACCCCGCGGCGGTGCGCGGGACCGGCGAGCCGGTGCCGGTCTCCCCCGGCTCGGCGGCGTTCGACTACGAGGTGGAGGTCGCCGCGGTCGTCGGCCGGGGCGGGTCGGACCTCACGCCGGAGCAGGCCGAGGCCGCGATCGCCGGCTACACGGTGTTCGTCGACTGGAGCGCTCGCGACGTGCAGGGCGTGGAGTCCCAGGTCGGCCTCGGCCCGGCCAAGGGCAAGGACGGCGCGACGACGCTCGGCCCGGTCCTGGTGACGCCCGACGAGCTCGAGCCGTACCGCTCGGGTGCCGGCTACGCGCTGCGGATGGTGGCCGCGGTCGACGGCGTCGAGCAGGGCGGCGGCAACTGGGCCGACATCCGCTGGTCGTTCGGGCAGATGCTCGCCTACGCCTCGCGCGGCACCGAGCTGCGGCCCGGTGACGTCGTCGGCAGCGGCACGGTCGGGACCGGGTGCCTGCTGGAGCTGCGGTCGCTGCACGGCGAGGAGCGGCACCCGTGGCTGCGGCCGGGCGTGGAGGTCGCGGTGACCGTCGAGCGGATCGGCACGGTGACCGCACCGATCGTCGCCGGCCCCGACCTGGTTCCGCTGGGTCCCGCGGCGGCCGCGCGGGCCTAGGGCGGAGCGTGCCCGCGCTCCGGGGCCACTGTGACCCCGGAGCGCGGACACGCGCCGGTTCAGTCCTCCGCCCGGCCCATCCCGGTGCCCTCGGCGGCGCCGGGGAAGCCGGGGCGGTCTCCGCTCCCCATGGGTCCCTGGGCAGCGCGGGGTCCCTGCTCGGGTGCGTCGTCGGCGACGCCGTTCTCGTCGGGGTGCTCACCCGGCAGCACGTGGTCGTCGGTGCGGCCGTCGGAGCCGCCGTTCGGCGGACCCTGGGTCATCGCGGACCTCCTCAGCCGTGCTCCGACCGGACGGCTGGGCTCGCCCCGGTCGGAGCACGGGGTACCCGTCCCGCCGCCCCGGACACGGCTCGGGCGGTCGCCGTCCGCTCGGGGACGGGTGGTCAGGGGCAGCTCTCCTCGAGCTTCACGACGCCGAGGTCGATGGCGCCCTCGACGTCGCCGGTGACCCGCTGGCCGGCCGGGACGTTCTGCGTGCAGACCTTCCAGTTGGCGTCGAGCACCTGGTTGCGCGTGTCGAGCAGGTCGTGGGACAGGCTGAGGAAGACGCCGTGGGTCTGGATCAGGTCCTGGGCGTCCTGCAGGGTCATCCCGACCACCGACGGCATGGCGAAGTCGACCACCGGCGCGGCCGACGTGGTCAGGGTCGCGGTGGTGCTCGGCGCGACGGCCGGCGGCGGGGCGCTGGAGACGGGCGGGACGGCCGGCTGCGGGCTCGGCGTGGCGGTCACGGTCTCGGTGACCGTGGTGGTGCTCGCGGCCACGGTCGCCGGCTCGTCGTCGTCGCCGCCACCGAGCGCGGCGCCGATGGTGCCCACGACGAGGACCAGCGCGAGGACGGCGAACCAGGGACGCAGGTAGACCGGCGTCTCCTTCTCCTCCGGAGGCGGGGGGAGGAATCCGGGCAGCGGGCCCTGCGGCGGCTGCCAGGGCTGGCCGGGCGGCGGTCGGGTCATCGGGACACCCCGTCGTGCTGGAGGGACCCGCGGCGGGCGCGGCGGCACCGCTGTCGCGGGAGGAACCGCGGGAGCGTGCCACGGGGGGACGCCGGTCCCCGGGACATCCGGGACGGCGTCGTCGCGGAACGGTCACGGGACGCCCCCGTCGCCCCGCCGGTCTCCCCGGACACGCCGCGGCCCCCGTCCCGGGCCGGGACGGGGGCCGCGATCGATCGGGACCGCGGGTCAGTAGCCGCGACCGGACTGGCCCTTGCCGCCCTTTGCGTTCTTGGCCTGGAAGTCGCGGACGAACTGCTTGATCTTGGCCTGGTTCTGCGGCTTCCGGAGCTCCTGGACGACCTTGGCGGCGACGCCCGAGGCGATCAGGTTCCTCATCATCCCCATGGGGGGCTCCCTCCTCTCGGTTACTGCATCGGGTGCCCCGACAACGGGCGGCGCAACCGTCGCGATCCCGGCTGTGTCCCCCGATCCGGTCGTGGCGGGTCGTTGACGGGCTGTACGGGCACACCGCCGGCTCCTTTCTCCTCCGCCGCGGCGTGTCGGCGCCGTCCCTCCGGATCTCGCACGGCGGGGGCGCCGGCTCCGGTCCTGGTGAGGCGGGCGATTCGGATCCGCTGCCCGCGTCAAGTCCGCGACCGGCGTCCGGGCGTGGCGCGACTCCGGCCCGGTTGAGTGCTGCAACCCCCGTCCCTACCGTCGTCGCGGTCCGGCCGGGACCCACCGTCACGCCCCCTGTGTGACACCCGCCGGACACGCCGAACCGGACGCCGGCAACTCAGCCGGCACCGGGCCGGGGACCCACGTGAGCACTGGGGTGAAGCGCGCTCCGTCGCGCCGGGCGACTCCTCCGTCCGAACCCGTCAGCTAACCCGGTAGGCGATCGCGGAGAACAGGAGAACCGTCGTCGATGACGACTGCACGCACGTCCACCGCCCGTCGCTCGTTCCGCGGCATCGCCGTCGCGGCCATCGCCGGAGCCGGCATCGCCCTGTCCCCCCTGCCGGCGTCGGCCTCCACGGGCGGCGGCGGTACCGGGACGGTCGCCGCCGCACCGGCGCCCGCTCCCAACGGGGCGGCCCAGACGGCCGTCGACACCGCCCTCGCGCAGGTCGGTGACCGCTACGTCTACGGCGCGACCGGCCCCGACAGCTTCGACTGCTCGGGCCTGACCAGCTACTCCTACCAGGCGGCGGGCGTCTCGATCCCGCGCACCTCGAAGGCCCAGTCGACGTTCGGCACCCCGGTGGCGAAGGCCGACCTCCAGCCGGGTGACCTGGTGTTCTTCTACAGCCCCGTGTCGCACGTGGGCATGTACATCGGCAACGGCCAGATGGTCCACGCCTCGACCGCCGGCAAGCCGGTGGCCGTGGTCGACCTGGACTCGATGCCGGAGTTCGCGGGCGCGCGCCGCGTCGCCTGACGCACGGAACGGTGCCCCCGGCCGGCTCGCCCGGCCGGGGGCACCGACCCATCCTCGGGTGGTGACCGCCGCCGATCCCCCCTGGCCGCGGCCGGCCGGCTCCGGTCCGGTGGTGGCGGTCGGCAAGCTCGTCGCCGACCAGCTGCTCGTGCTCTCCGCACCCCTGGTGATCGGCGGCCAGCAGCGCGTCGGGCGGACGACGACGGCCGGCGGCGCGCCCGCCAACGTCACCGCCGGCGTGGCCCGCCTGGGTGCGCCCGCGCGGCTCGCGGGCTGGGCCGGCGCCGACCCGCTCGCCGACGGGCTGCTGGCCGGTCTCGCCGGGCGCGGCGTCGAGATCGCGGTGGTCCGCCGCGGCCGCGCGCCGCTGGCGACGGTGCTCGTGCACCCCGACGGCGAGCGCACGGTGCTGACCGACCGCGGGGAGGGCGGCCTGGAGCCGGCCGACGTCCGCCGGGAGTGGTTCGCCGGCGCGGCCGTCGTCCACCTCGACGGCTACGACCTGCTGCGCTTCCCCGACGCGGTGCGGGCCGCCGCCGACACGGCGCACGACCTCGGGGTGCCGGTGAGCGTGGACGTCGCCGCTGCCGCCCGGATCTCTGCCCACGGCGTGGGTGCCTACGCCGACCTGCTCACCGGGCTGCGTCCGGACGTGCTCTGCTGCAACGCCGCCGAGGCCAGCGCCCTGGGTCTGGACGGCGACCGGCCCGCCTGGGCGCCGCCGCTGGTGCTGGCACACGCCGGCGCTGCCCCGACTCGGGTCGTCACGGTGGCGGGCACGGTGGAGGTGCCGGTCGAGCGGCTGCCCGCAGGTGGGCTCTGCGACACGACGGGCTGCGGCGATGCGTTCGCGGCCGGGCTGCTGACCGGCTGGCGCGCGGGTGCGTCCGTGCTGGACGCCGTCCGGGCCGGTCATGCAGCGGCCGCTGTGGTGGCCGGAGCGGTCGGTGGCCAGCCACCATTTTTGGGCTTCTGACCTGGGGGTTCGTGCTGCACGAGACTGCCGGATCGACTAGACTTCGATCATGTGTTCGGGTGACCTGGAGAGCGGGGACGTCCTCGACGACGTCGCCGCTGCGGTCGCCCGGCGCAACCGCGAGGACGCCCGTCTGACCTGCCTGGTTCGCGAGGCGGAGATCCAGCAGGCGCCGGAGCGGGACGGGCTGAGGTCGATGGTCTCGTGGCTGCGCGGGCACTGCCGGCTGTCGACGGTGGAGGCCTCTCGGCTGGTGCGCAACGGGCGCGCCCTGGAGCACCTGCCGGCGCTCGCCGAGGCACACGAGACGGGTCTGGTGTCCGCCGAGCAGGTCGCGGTCGCGGCGCGGGTGGTGACCCCCGAGCGGCTGGCCTCGGCTCTCGAGCAGGGCGTGGACCTGGCGGTGATCGACGCGGTGCTCACCGGCGTCGCCGTCGAGCGCGAGCACGCCGATCTGGTCCAGGTGGTGCAGCACTACTGCAACGACCTGGATCCCGACGGGCCGGAACCCGACCCGACCGAGGGCCGGTCACTGACGCTGGCCAGGCACGCCGACGGCTCGCTCTCCATCCGCGGGCACTTGGACGCGGTCGGCGGGGAGAAGCTGCAGACCGCGCTGGAGGCGCACGTGCAGGCCGACCGCCCCGCCGGGGACGACCGCACCCGTGCCCAGCGCCTCGGGGATGCGCTGGTCCAGGTCATCGACAACGTGCTGGCGGCCGGGAGCCTGCCGCTGCTGCGCGGGCACAAGCCGCACGTGGTGGCGCGGATCGACCTCGCTGACCTGGCCGCTCCGGGCACCGATCGCAACGCCGCCACGCTGGGCTCGGGAGTGACCATCTCCGCCGCCCGCGCCCGGTGGCTGGCCTGCGACGGCATGATCTCCCGGGTGGTGTTCGGGGCCGACGGGGTGCCGCTGGACCTGGGGCGGGAGCGGCGGCTGGCCGACCGTCACCTGCGCCGCGCCGCCGAGCTCCGGGACGGCGGGTGCGTGTTCGCCGGCTGCGGGGCGCCGACCTGGTGGTGCGACGTACACCACCTGGTGCACTGGATCGACGGCGGCGAGACCAGCCTGGAGAACTCGGCACTGCTGTGCGAACGCCACCACACGAAGGTGCACCACGGCTTCCGGGTGGAACGACAACCGACCGGGGTCTGGCGCACCTACCGACCGGACGGCACCGAGATCTCCGTCCGGCCACCTCTGCTCGCCCCCGCCGCATGAATCAGGGCAGGTAGCGACGGCGGAAGAGCGCTGCGCAGTCGCTCAGCGCCGGCACCGCAGCGGCGGCGTCCGCGAGCTCGCCGTGCCCGCGGAAGAGCACGCGCGTCGGCAGGGATCCGCGATCGGCGTTTAGCCGGCTCGCCACGTCGCGGGCACCCTCGTCGTCGTCCCGGGCGAGGACCAGCGTCACCGCCGCGTCCCACACCGGACCACCCGCGGAGCCGCCGCGGCGCACGCTCTCGGTGAGCAGGACGTTGCGCAACAGCTGCCGTGTCGGGTACCCGCCGAGGCGGTCGAAGGCGCCGTCGGCCATGCCGAAGTTCTCACAGAACCCGCGGTACTTCCTGTCCTTTGCGTCGTCCTTGGCGTCCCGGCTGAAGCTGTCCACGTACTTGGTCTCGACGGCGACGAGCAGCCGGGCGCCGTCCGCCAGCCGGGCTGCCACCACGGCGTCGAAAGCCGACCCGTCCTGCAGGTGCTCGCGGCGGTCGGGAGCCCACTCGCACTCGATGCCGTCGATGACGCGCTGCCCGAGCTTGACCCTGTCGAAGCCCCTCACCGGCAGGTGGAGGAGACGCCCGAGGACGGTCGCGGCCTCGTCGCGGTGGGCGCGCAGGTGGCCGAAGACGCTGAACGCCAGCGGCATCGAGCTGAGCATGTTGGTGAACAGCTGCGACCGCTCGAGCTGCCCACCCTCCTCGCGCACGACCTTGGCGCGTGCGCGGGCGTACCGCGCTGCCTCGGGTGAGAGGAAGTTGTGGTCGCCGTGCTCCTCGCGGAGGTAGTTGCCGAGCGGCTGGCCCTTCCGCGTCCCGGCCGGCAGGCCGAGGACCTGCTCCCGGAAGTCCGACTGCCGCCGGCGCTCGCGTCGGGTGACCGGGTCGTCCGACCGGACGGGGGAGATGACGCTGTCCGTCACGACGTCAGATCCGCGCCAGGAGTTCGGCCTTCTTGGCCTCGAAGTCCGCGATGGTGATGACGCCCGCGTCCCGCAGCTCGGCCAGCTGGCGCAACTGCTCGACGACCGCGGGGAAGCCGCCGTCACCGGCAGCGCCCGGCTGCGGAGCCGGGGCGGGCGCCTGCTTGACGAACGGGTCTGCCGGAACTGCCTGCGCCGGCGGCACGAGCAGCGCACTGACCGTGGAGCGGACCCGGTCCACGAAGGGGCCGCCGTCCGCCTTCGGCACGGACGTGTAGGTGACCTTGCGCCCGCCGTCCTGCACGGTCAGCTTCCCCGTCAGGACACCGGCGTCCCACAGGATCGAGCCGAGGCGCAGCAGGGGGTACTCGTCGATGCTCGAACCACCCCACCCGTCGCGGACGAAGAGGACGCGGCGGTCCGTGAGCGCGAGCAGGCCCTGGCTGGTCCCGAGGACGGCAGGAGCGAGGGCTTCGACGCGCTCACCCGGCCACAGGTGGGCGGCGAGCCCGCGGATCTCCTTCTTCCTGCCCATCGTCGACGACATGCGCGCCGCCGCGGCGGCGATGTCGGGACGCAACTGCTCGGCCATGGTGCTCCTGTCCGCTCCGGCCCGCGTGGGCGCGGACTCGGGACGACGCTAAGGACGGATCCCCGGGCGCCGTGGGACCCGGTGGCACGGTCTGGCACGTCTCCCCCGGCCGCCCCAGTCACCTCACGAGGAACCGCTGAGGGCGATCGACCCCCGCGTCGGTTCAGTACCGGACGCCGAGGTGCTGCTCGGCGCAGGTCGTGCACAGCCCGGTGTTGTCGTGTACGTGCTCACGGGCGTTGACCTGCCGGCACACGGGGCACCAGCGGAAGGTCCGCCGCCGCTTGCGGGCGACCTCCTCGGCCGCCTCGGCCAGCTCCGCGCGCTCGTAGAGCACCTCGTCGGACGAGAACCGGCGGTCGGCGGCGAACTCCCACACGAGATCGTGCCCGGACCAGCGCGGCTCGGGACGGGCCAGCGTGAAGCCGAACCCGTCCCAGCCGACCGCGACCTGCGCCGGCTGCCCGCTCACGAACCACCGCTCGTGCGGCGGCCCGGGCACCTTGCTCCAGCCGTCACCCAGCGCCCGCACCAGCACGTCGGGCGCCACGCCGACCAGGGCGGCGAGCTCCGCGGTGTCAGACACCGGCCATCTCGGCCAGGCGGCACATGGCGTTGACCTGGCGCAGTTGCTCCGGCGTCCGGACCGCGGCGTCGAGCAGCAGCGGGCTCATCACCACCACCGCCAGCGCCTTCGCCCGCGACACCGCCACGTTGAGCCGGTTGAGGTCGTAGAGGAACGACACCCCGCGCGGCGCCTCGTCGGCCGACGTCGATGTCGTCGAGTAGACGACGACCGGCGCCTCCTGCCCCTGGAACCGGTCGACCGTCCCGACGCGCGCCCCGTCGGGCAGCAGCGAGCGGATCAGCGCCACCTGGTTGTTGTACGGCGCGACGACGAGCACGTCGTCCGGGCCGATCGGCCGCTCGGCGCCCTCGGCGTCCACCCAGCCGACGCCCTGCAGCGACTCCCAGACCGCGGCGACCTCGGCTGCCTCCTCCATCGAGGACGCCGACGCGGCCACCGTGTGCTCCACGTACCGCACCGCCAGCCCGGCCCCGGACACCAGCCCGCCCGGCCGCACCGTGATCCGCTCCCGCAGCGGCGCCGACTCCAGCCGGCCCTCGTACGCGAGGTCGGACACGAACGCGGTCAGCGCCGGGTGCATCCGGTAGGTCGTGTCGAGGAAGACGCCCCGCCCGACCGGCACGGTCGGGTGCCCCTCGAGCAGGTGCTCCAGCGCCGACAGCCCCGAGTCGCCGGGGTGCACGCCCTGCGTCGGCTGGGCCAGCTGCTGCGGGTCGCCGAGGAGCACGAGGGACCTGGCCGCACGCGCGACCGCCACCGCGTTGGCCAGCGAGAACTGCCCCGCCTCGTCGACGACGAGCACGTCGACGGCCTCGGCGAGATCGGGCTGCGTCCAGAACCACGCCGTCCCGCCGACCAGCGACACGTCGCCGTCCAGGAGCCGCGAGGCGACCTCCTTACCGTCCCGCGACCACTCCACGCCCGGCGCGCCGCAGGCCTGCTTCTCCTCGCACTTCTGCAGCGCCGGCCGGCCGACGGCGGACAGCACGTTGCCGATGACGGCGTGCGAGGTCGCCGTGACGCCGACCTTCTTGCCGGCGTCGAGCAGCGCTCGGATCAGCCGCGACGCCGCCCGCGTCTTGCCGCTGCCGGGCGGGCCCTGCACGGCGAGCACCTCGCCGTCGAGCCGCAGCCCGAGCCGCACGACGGCGTCACCGGCCTCCTCGTCCGGCAGCCGCCGGCAGTCGGCGGGCACCCGCCGCTCGAGCAGCGCCTGCCCGAGGCAGTCGCGCCCCTCGAGGACATCGGACGCGGTCGCGGCGATGGCCGCGCGCATGCCCTTGTCGTCGAGCGGGCCGCTGGGCCCGAGCCCGCGCGGGGTCGCCGGGGCCTTGGCCGTCTTGACGACGACCCGCCCGGCGACGGCGTCCAGCGCGACGACGGTCCCCACGCTCACCCGCTGGTCGACGTCGACCGCCGTCGACCCGACCGCGAGCTTCGTGTCCTGCGGCGGGAAGCGGTACTCGTACAGCTTCGAGCGCTTCTCCTGGCCGACCTCGACGGGCGCGGTCAGCCGGCCGAGCGCGGTGCCGTCCTCGACGAGTGCGTCGTCGTCGAGCTCCTTGCGGGCGAAGTACTCCCACCAGCCGGGGCGGGCCTCGCGGCGATGCCACTGCACGAGGTCGCCGAGCAGGCCGTGCCCCGCGTCCTTGAGCCGATCGACCAGTGCCAGCTCGGCGAGGTCGGACTCGGTCCGCTCGGTCGGGCCGGTGGCCTCCGACACCAGTGGGCGGTCCTGGCCGCCGAACTCCCGCTCGAGCTCCTCGCGCTGGGTCTCCAGCCAGTCGTGCAGCTCGCGGGTCGAGTCGACGTCGTCCTTGTTGTAGTCCTCGATCGCCTTCAGGCGGGCGTCGTCGCGGTCGGCGAGCCACTGCTCGTAGGCGATGACGCTGCTCATCGCGTCGGCGACGTCGCCGGTGTGCTGCCGGCCGTAGAACGCCTCGACCTTCTTGATCGAGTACGAGCCCTTGCTGATCCGCATCGACTGCTTGACGACGGGATAGAGGTCGACGAACCGCTCGTTGCGCAGCAGCTCGTCGAGCTCCGCCTCGCGGACGCCGTACCGCCCGGTCAGCCGCTTCAGCGCGCTGACCTCGTAGGCGGCGTAGTGGTAGACGTGCATGCCGGGGTCGGCGTCCCAGGCCGCGATGATCAGGCCGATGAGGTCGGCGACCATCTGCTTCTCGGCGGCGGGGTCGTGGGCCCACAGCGCGGTGAAGCTGCCGTCCCGCCGCCCGACGCCGGCCAGGTACTCCAGGCCCGCGCCGTCGGCCGAGTGCGGGTCGCCCTCGAAGTCGAGGTAGAGGTCGCCGGGACTGGGCGCGGGCAGCCGCAGCAGGCCGAGGTCCTTGACCGGCGGGAGCAGCGTGCGGCTGGGGACGCCGGTGCGGCGCTCGTCGAGCTGCTGGCGCGCCTGCTCCTGCACCCGGGTGCGGGTGGCCGCGCCGATGCGGGTCGCCTTGAGCGTCTCGGGCGAGGCGTCGGCCAGCTGCTCGAGGGTGGTGATGCCGGCGGCGCGCAGGGCGTCGCGGGTGTCGCGGCGCATGCCGGCGACGAGGCTGAGGTCGTCGGCGTCCTGCAGCTCGGCGTCGCACTTGGGCTTCCACGTGCACTGGCTGCAGTAGGGGCCGGGGACCGGCTCGGTGGCCGGCGGGTCGGCGACGAAGGCGGTCAGCCGGGCGCGGGCGCGGCGGGCGTAGGCGGCGACGTCGACCAGCCGCCACGGGTTGGTGACGCCGTCGCCGGTGACGACGCAGACGCGGTCGGGCTGCCTGCCCTGGAGGACGGCGAGCCGCTCGGCGTAGGTGGCCATCTGCAGCAGCGCGGGCACCTTGACGCGGCGGGCGAGCTTGGCGTCGGCGACCTCGTACGACCAGTCCCCCAGCGCCGAGGGGGTGGGCACCTTCAGGAGGAAGTCGGCCGCGCCGCCCCAGACGCCGTCGAAGAACGCGGCCTGCGAGATGACGTCGACGCCGTCGCGCATGGCCTGCAGGGTCATCGCCTCGGCCTCGCGGCGGCCCGCGGCGTCGAACCGGGCCGGGATGCAGACGACGCTGCGGCCCTCGGCCTCGAGCGCGTCGAGGTAGCGCAGCTCGTGCTCGGTGCCGAGGTCGGCGATGAGCGCGGCGTGGTCGCCCGGACCCTCGGCGAGCGGCTTGAGCCGGCCGTCGGCGACAGCGAGGTCGAGCGTCGTGAGGTGCGTGCAGGCCTGGTGGCGGGTCAGGTCGGTGGGGCTCAGGACCAGGGAGCCGTCGGTGCGGTACATCGAGACGGGACGGTCTCATGCGGCGGCCGTGATCGGGGTCTTCCGCGCCGGAGGCGTGCGTGCCCCTGCCCCACACCCATCAGAAGACGTGCAGTGACACCGACCGCGCACGAGGCACCCGTCCGGGTGACTGCGCTGGGGTTGCCGGCGAGCGACGATGCGGAGCGCTGACCACCCCGAAGACAGGAACGTGCCCGTGGGACTGCTGCGCAAGACGGCTTCGATCTTCACCGTGGGAGTGGTGTCCTTCCGCAGCCAGGAAGACCGCATGACGCGCTATGCCAGGCAGACGCGGAACGCAGCGCGCGCCCAGGTGGCGCAACAGGCTGTGGCACTCGAGCACCAACGCCAGCTGATCACTCAAGGCGAGTACGCGGCAGTCCAACAGCAGGTCCAGGCCGGCGGTCAGCAGCAGATGCACTTCCAGCAGTTGCAGGCCATCACACAAATGTCCCGGCCGGGGCAGCCACCTGTCCCGCCGCAGCCCTTGCACCCTCGTCCGCCGGCACTCCCGCACGCCCTACCGGCGCCCCCGCCTCCGCGGCCCGTTCCCCCGGCTCCGCCGGCGGGTTGGTATCCGGATCAGCAGGACCCCCGGCTCGTGCGGTGGTTCGACGGGATGCGGTGGACGGAACACACGCAGCCCCGCGCGTAAGGCGGCGCCGTCAGCCCGTCACGGAGACTGAGTACGTGACCGCAGGACTGCACCGCTCGCACCGGGTGGCGGGTGCGCTCGTCGGGTCGGTGGTGGGCGACGCGCTCGGGGCGCCGTTCGAGTTCGGCCCGGCCGGGGCGTTCTCCGCTCGCTTCCCCGTGGCCGCGCGCGGATCGGCGACCGAGATGTGCGGCGGCGGGTCGCTGGGGTGGGAGCCGGGCGAGTTCACCGACGACACGCAGATGGCGCTGCTGGTGGCGCAGTCACTGGTCGAGCGGGACGGGCTCGACGAGGCCGACGTCTACGACCGGTTCGCGACCTGGGCGGCGGCCGGCCCGCCGGACATCGGCGTGCAGACGCGAGCGGTGTTCGACTCCGGCCTGCCGTGGGACCGCGCGGCGGCCGAGTACTTCGCCCGCACCGGACAGGCGGCGGGCAACGGCTCGCTGATGCGGACGACGCCGGCGGCGATCTGGTTCTCCCGGTCCGGCACCGAGGCCACCGTGGACGCCGCCCGGCGCATCTCGGCGCTCACGCACGGCGACCCGGCGGCCGGTGAGGGCTGCGCCGTCTTCCACGAGCTCGTGCGGGTGGCGCTGGACGGCGGGGACCCGCTGGCCGCCGTCCCCGCGGCGCTCGCGCTGGTCGCGGAGGAGCACCGCGACCGCTGGGCGGCCGTCCTGGCGCCGGACTGGGAGCCCTCGATGGCGACCGAGTCCAACGGCGCGGTGTGGCCGACGCTCGGCCAGGCGCTGTGGGCGCTGCGGCACGGGCGCGACTTCGCGGAGGTGCTGCGCCTGGTGGTCGACCTCGGCGGCGACACCGACACGGTCGCCTGCGTGGCCGGCGGCCTGGCCGGCGCGGTGTACGGGATGGGCGGCATCCCGATGCGGTGGGCGTCCGTGGTGCACGGCCGGGTGCCCGGATACGGGGACCGCGTGTGGCGGCTGCCCGACCTGCTGCCGCTGGCCGCCGCTCTGGACGGCAAGGAGTTCTTCCAGGCCGAGACGGGCGTCATCCCGCGGATCGGTCCCGCGGAGGTGCTGCCCGGCATCTGGGCGGGGAACCTCGACGGCGCCCGCGCCAGCGACGAGGACTTCGCCGTCATCAGCCTGTGCCGGCTGGCGGAGCCGTTCCCGCACACGCTGCACCGGATGGCCTACATCGCCGACAACAGCCACAACGTCGACGTCGACGTCGTGCTGACCGACGTCCTCGACGACCTCGCCGCGCTGCGCGCCGAGGGCCACCGGGTGCTCGTGCACTGCCACGGCGGGGCCTCGCGCACCGGCCTGGTGCTGCGCGCCTGGCTGGTCCGCGAGGAGGGCATGACGCCGGACCAGGCGACGGCGCACGTCGCCGAGCGCTGGCCGCACCTCGGCCTGTGGAACGACTCGTTCACCGCCGCACTGGAGCGCCTGGCCGAGCGGTAGCGCCGGCCTCAGACGTCGGTGATCCGGATGGCCAGCAGGTCGGACACCTGGACGGGACGGCCGGCGTCGACGACCAGCTCCAGCCGGTGCCGGCCGCGGCGGTGCACGAGCCGTGGACCGGCGTAGCGCGGGACGTCCGCCCCGGCGGGCCCGACGTGGTGGACACACTGCAGCGCCCCGGCAGCCGCCGCCGTGCCGGCGCGGCGGCGGAGCGGGAGGTCGAGCACGAAGACCAGCGGGCGTGCAGGGTGGCGCTCGTCGTCGCGGTGCACCCAGATCGGGAAGCCGAGGTCGGCGTACGGCCAGAAGGCGGGCTCCTGCTCGGGTGGGAGCCGGCCGCGCAGCCCGATGCCGAACGGGCTGGCACCCGTGGTGGCCCAGTCGGCCCGGCGGTCCAGCCTCAGCGGGTTGCCGCGGGCCTCGGCGCGGTCCTCGACCCACACCAGCTCCAGGTAGTGCCCGGCGAGGAGGAGCCGCCGGTTGCGGGTGCCCTGCCCGGGGTGCGCCGTCCCGGCGTCGAGCTCCCAGCCGGCCGCGGTGAGCCGCTCGGCCCAGGCCTCCTCCGGACTGGCCATGCAGAGCACGTGGTCGAGCTCGAGCACGTCTCCAGTGTGCCGCCGCGCCACGCGGCGAGGGCACCCCCCACGGGATCCGGTGTGCACATCCGCGGAAGTGCACCGGCGACGTCCCTTGTTAGCGTCCGGACATGGCGATCGACCCGCGCGGAGCCGACCTCAAGCGCTACCTGCAGGAGGACCCGGGCGGGCCGGTGGTGATGCTCAACCTGCTGCGCTTCGCCGAGGGCGGCCGGGAGTCGTACGACCGGTACGCGCAGGCGCTGTCGGAGACCTTCCTCCCCCGCTACGGCGGCGAGGTCCTCTACGCCGGCGACGGCGGCACCCCGCTGGTGGCCGAGCAGGGCCAGGACTGGGACGCGGTGCTGCTCGTCCGCTACCCGTCGCGCGAGGCGTTCAGCCGCATGGTCGCCGACCCCGAGTACCAACAGGTCACGCACCTGCGCACCCAGGCGCTGACCGAGGCCGTGCTGCAGCCGACCAGCTCCTGGTGACCGGGCGCGGTCAGGCCGTGGGGACGCCGACCTCGCGGATGCGACCGATCAGTCCGGCGTGAGGATCCGCCGGGCCGGCGTCAGACACCGGACGTGACCCGGTTACCCGGACGGCGGGGCGGGCGGATGGTGCGCGCGGCCGAGCGGGCCAGGCGGATGGGGCCGGTGTCCCAGAGCTTCTGGACGGGCTCGTCGACCGGCGGCGCCGGCTGCGGCACCGGTCGGGTGGCCCCCTCGGCCTCGACCTGCGCCTGGGCGAGCGCGGCGAGGTGGCGGGCGCGGATGGCGGCCTTCTGCCGGTCCAGCCGCTCCTGCTCGGCCATGACCAGCATCTCCTCCTTGGCCTCGGCCACCGTGCGCCGCGACTGCTGCTGCATCTCCTCGATGTCCACGTCGCCGGTGTCGCGCAGCGCCGCGAGCTTGTCGTAGGCGGTCGGCGGACCGAAGTTGAGCAGCACCTTCATGAGCACCGGCAGGATCTCGACGCACATGAACAGCAGCGACAGCATGAACTTCGCCGCGGCGAGCGTGGCGTTGCGGTCGCTGAGCCGGTCGAGCGCCTCCAGCCGCAGCAGGATGCCGCCGGAGCCCTCGTTGGTGGCGTCGAACGCGGCCTGCAGCCGGTCCAGCTCGGCGGTCAGCCGGGCGAGCTCCGCCTGGTCGGTGGCGAGGGAGGCGGCGGCGAGGTCGGCGCTGCGCGACTCGGCGTCGGACGCCGCGTCCTGCGCGTCGTCCAAGGCCGCACGGGCCGAGGCGACGACGCCGGCCTGCGCGTCGGCAGCGGCGCGCGCCTGCACGTAGGCGTCGCCGGTGCCCGGGTCGCCGGTGCCACAGGTGCCGTCGAGCTCGCACTGCGCCCGCGCCTCGAGGTCGCGCTGGGTGGCGAGGGCGGCGTCGTAGGCGGACTGCTTGGCGGCGACGTCGGCCTGCACGGCGGCCAGCGCCGGGTCGCTCTGCCCGCCCGTGGCGACGACGTCCTGCCCCTGCGTCACCCGCTCCTGCAGCTCGTCGAGGCCGGCGAAGCGCGCGTCGGACTCCAGCGACTGCCGGTACGCGTCCGCGGCCTCGGCCTGCATGACGGTGATCTCGGCGTCGATCTCCTTGTGGAACACCTGCAGCGTCAGAGGTGTCGCGACGACGACGCCTAGGATCAGCGCCAGCCCCACGCGCGGGACGGCGAGGGCGAGGTTGCGCTTGAGCGAGGCGTCGTGCGCCATGCCGACGAGAAGCATCCGGTCGAGGTTGACCACGACGGCGCCCCAGCCGAGGCCGAGCACCAGCGCGAACGGCCACCAGACGCCGAGGGCCATGTGCAGCGCGAACGACGCCGACGCGACGGCGAGCCCGCCGGTGCTGAGCAGGACCCCGCCGAGCGCGGCGAACCGCGGACGCGCGCCGGGCGCGGCCTCGAGCAGGTCGGGCCGCGCGCCGCCGAGGACCGCGAGGCGGTCCTGGAGCCGTCGTCGTCCAGCCATGGAGTGCACTCCCCGAGCGCCGGGGGTCGTGGTTCGTCCGCCGCTCCCCTGCCCCATCGGCAGTCGGCGCGCGAGGCGGGACACCGTCGTCACACGAGCCCCACGTGACCGAACGGAATGGTCCGGCTCCGCTCTGGCGTGCCGTTAGTCACACTGTCTGACCTCTCGGCGGCCGGTGCTGGACCGGCTCGGAACCGAGGGAGGAACCGGATGCGGAAGACCGTGACCACGGTGGCACTGGCGTCGGCGATGCTGCTGGCCGGAGGGACCGCCGCGCAGGCGATCACGGGCAACTTCACCGACGACACCGTGCACGACTACGTCGGCCTCGCCGTCTTCTACAACACCGACGGCACCCCCTCCCACCGCTGCTCCGGCACCCTGCTGACCGACACCGTCTTCCTGACGGCCGGGCACTGCGTGACCTCGGACGACGAGGGCACCCTGGCGGCCAGCGCGCGGGTGTACTTCGAGCAGGACGTCCAGGCGAAGGTGCCGGGCTACCCGACCAGCGGTGGCGTCGAGTCGCACGAGCTCTACTCGTACGGCTACGAGGGTCTCGGCAACATCCCGGAGACCAAGGACGCCGGCGTGCTGATCCTCGACCAGTCGGTGGAGGACACCTACGACATCAACGAGTACGCCTCCCTGGCCGGCGCCGGTTACCTCGACGCGTACAAGTCGGACCACCCGGGCAACTCGGCGACCACGACGATCTCGGGTTACGGCGTGCAGGAGAGCAACGGCAGCCAGACCAAGCAGGTCGCCTACCGGGAGCGGCTGACCGCCGAGAGCTTCATCATCGGGCTGAACGGCACCAACGCCGGCGGCTACAACGTGAAGCTGTCGACCAACCCGGGCAGCGGCCGCGGCGGCACCTGCTTCGGCGACTCCGGCGGCCCGGTCCTCGTCGGGGACACGGTGACCGCGGTCAACTCGTTCGTCATGAACGGCGCCTGCGCCGGCACCGGCTTCGGCTACCGGGTCGACCAGCAGCCCTTCCTCGACTGGCTGAAGGCGACCGTCGGCGACGACGCGTGGTACGACATCGAGCACGTCACCCTCTGACGCACTCGTGACGAGGCCGTCCCGCCACGGTTGACCGCGGTGGGACGGCCTCCGTCACGTCCGGGGCAGGACGACGTCAGCCGTGTAGGCGGCGTGGTCGCTGACGTTCCTGCCGTCGGGCCACGTCGGCCGGTGCGTCTGTGCAGCGCTGCCGGCGAAGTGCTCGCTGACGGCCAGGTGGTCGATCGAGCGCATCCGGCCGTTGAGGTGCTCGGCCCCCGCGGTCAGCGCCACCAGCCCGAGCGAGTCGAACGCCGACTGGAGCGCGGCCATCCCGGCGACTGTGGTCCCGTCGAGCGGGCGCTGGAGCGGCTGGTTGAAGTCCCCGCCCCAGACGAGCGGCTCACCCTCACGGCGCTCACCGCGGATCCGCTCGAGGTGGTGTTGCAGCACGAGGTCGAACTGCGCGAACTGACCGGTCGGGAGCCCGTGCCAGTACTCGTGGGCCCCCTTCTACGGCAGGACCGAGCAGGCGACCAGGACCGTCGTCCCGTCGACCTCGACGCGGGCGAGGACGAGCCCCTCCTCCCCCGGGTGCTCACCGCCCGCCGGCACCGGGGTCAGGGGTAGCTTCGTCTCGATGCCGGCCCACCGCTTCGGCTCGTCGCCGTCGAAGCTCCGGGGCGGCGAGACGGTGAAGGAGCCACCGCGCGGGTCCCAGTCCCGGTGCACCTCGGTCAGCAGCCAGAGGTCGGCCTTCTGGCCGTCGAGCCAGGCCGAGATGGCCTGCCCCTTCGCCGACGACGGGCTCGGGCAGAGCCGCAGGTTCCACGTTCCGATGCGCACGGTGCTCCTCAGGTGGTCGGTCTCCCGACACCCTGACGCGTCCCGGCACCGGAACGGCGTCGGCGCGCGCTGCGCGTCACCCGCGTTGGCGAGACGCAAGGTCACCGCAAGCGCCCCAGCCGAGGGTGCGGGCAACAGCCCACGCCCCCCAGGAGCCCTCCCCCATGCGCTCGTCCCGTCCCGGCGCCGCCGCGCTGCTCGCCTCCGCCGTCCTCGCGGCCGGCTGCTCGACCTCCGTCGCCGGCGTCGCCGAGCCGGGCGGGCCGGCCGCCGCCGGACCGCTCACCGAGGTCCTCGGGCAGGTGGAGGTCGACGCGGACGTCGAGGGGCACGTTCGGCTCTCCGATGTCGCCGCCACCCCGGACGGCGGCTTCGTCGTCCTCATGACCGGCGACCTCGCCAGCAACCACCGCAGCGTCCTGGTCGAGCTCGTCCCGGGCGACGGCGGCCTGGTCGTCGACACCGTGACCGAGGGCCCGCCCGCCCTCGACCTCGGCGAGGTGCACGTCGCGCCCGACGGCACGGTGGTCGCCCTCGTGCCGATCGTGCCCGCCGACACCAGCGGCGGCGGCCGGGAGCTGGACCTCGCCCTCGCCGTCCTCGAGCCCGGCAGCGACGAGCCCGACGTCCGCCGCATCGCCGCCGACGCGGAGCTCGGCACGCCCGACACCGGCACCGGCGTCCTCTCCCCCGACGGCACGACGCTGCACGCGAGCCTGCAGTGGTACGTCGACGGCGACACCGTCAGCCGCCTGGCCACCGTCGACGTCGCCACCGGCGAGGTCACCGCCAGCGCGGCGCTGCAGCTCGAGACGCCGGGCCAGGCGGTCGCACGGGACGTCGCCCTGCGTCCCGACGGCGGCCTGGCGGCGCTGGTGACCGTCGACCGCGACGCGGAGGGCGACGTCGACGGCGTCGTCCTGGCGCAGTACGACGCCGACCTGCTGCCCGCCGGCGAGCCGGTGGAGCTGGTCGAGGAGCCGGAGAGCACCGGCTACGCGCTGGCCGTGCTGGCCGACGGGACGACGGTGGTGTCGGTCGTCGCGGGCGAGTGGGACACCGGCGAGCCGCGGCTGGTGACCGTCCGGGACGGCGCGGTGGGCTCGACCGCGGTGCTGCCCGGCTCGGGCACCGACCTCGCCGTCGAGCCGGGCGGGCGGCACGTCTACCTGGTCCACGGGCGGCCGGGGGCAGGCGTCGGCCTGGCCACCGTCGAGCTCGCCACCGGGGAGACCGTCGCCGACGTCAAGCTGTGCCCCGACGGCATCCCCGCGCCGCTCGCCCTCGCCGCGGACGGGCGGACGGTCGCCGCCACCGTCGCCTGCGAGCAGGACGAGAACCTCTACGCCGATCTCGCCGTCCTCGTCGGCTGAAGACGCCGGTGCCCCGGCCGCGCGAGGCGGCCGGGGCACCGGGTCGTGCAGGTGAGGGAGTCAGACCGAGACGGTCTCCCGCTCGGGCTGCGGGTCCTCGTCGGACGACGCCGCGGGGACCTCGCGGGCCTCCTCCCGCCGCTGCGCGACGACGCTGGCTACGACCGCCGCGACGATGAACAGCAGGCCGGTGAGGCCGGTGACGTACTCGCTGATGTGGAACCGCAGCTCGAGGATCATGATCGCCGCGAGCACACCGATCGCCCACATGGCGCCGTGCTCGAGGTAGCGGTACTGCTCGAGCGTGCCGCGGTCGACCATGAAGATCGTCAGCGACCGCACCCAGAAGGCACCGATGCCGAGGCCCAGGGCGATGATCAGGATGTCGCTGCTGATGGCGAACGCGCCGATGACGCCGTCGAAGCTGAACGACGCGTCGAGCACCTCGAGGTAGAGGAACGCGGCGAACCCGGCGCCGGCGACCGCCTTGGTGGCGGTGCCGGTGGCCGACGGCGTCGACTCCTCGTCCTCGTCGTCGTCGGACTCCATGAGCTCGTTGAGCCCGCCGATGAGCAGGTAGGTGAACAGGCCGGCGAGGCCGGAGAGCAGGACGGTGCCGTACTTGTCGTCGTCGGCGATCTGCGAGCCGGTGTAGATGACCGCGAGCGCGATGACGATCGACAGGTAGGGCAGCTTGCCGGCCTTGGCCAGCGGCTTCTCCAGCCAGGCGAGCCAGTGGACGTCGCGCTCCTCGTCGAAGGCGAAGTTCAGGAAGATCATCAGCAGGAAGATCCCGCCGAAGGTGTAGATCGCCTCGGCGGACGCCTCGACGTTCTCGGCGTAGGCCTCCTGGTCGGTGAGCGCCAGGTCCCAGACCTCGGGGATGGACAACTGCGCCGTCACCGAGACGAGCAGGATCGGCAGCAGCAGCCGCATGCCGAACACGGCGATGAAGATCCCGACGTAGAGGAACAGCTTCCGCCACAGCGGGCTCATGTTCCGGAGGACCTTGGCGTTGACGACGGCGTTGTCGAAGGACAGGCAGACCTCGAGGACGCCGAGTACGGCGACGGCGAGGAGCGCGGCGGGACCGCCGAAGAGCACGGCGGTGACGAGGGCGGCCGCCGTCAGGAAGACGGAGAAGCCGAAGTAGCGGATCAAGGGGTGCCTTTCAGGGGACCACAGCGAGGGCGGTCTCGGGTGGGAGGAGGAAGCGGGCTACTTGCGGGCGGCCTTCCAGCGGAGACCCCAGCCGTACGCCTGGTCCAGATGGCTCTGACTGCCCTGGAGGTAGCGGATCTCGCGCTGGACGCGCAGATGGCCGCGCTCGTTGGTCACCATGGCGATGGCGCAGAAGCGCGCGTCCCGGGCGTGCTCGTCGAGATGGACGGTGAACTCGTTGCCGTTCTGACCGAACAGCGTGACGACTCCCTGGGCCGTGGCCCAGTTCGGCGCGCCCTCGTAGATGTAAGCGAAGACCAGGATGCGCTTGATCTCGTCGAGGTGGTCCAGGTTGACGATGAGGTTCTCGCCACCCGCGTTCGTGCCCGAGCGGTCGTCGCCGTCGAGGAGGACGTAGGGCGGCCGGTGCAGATCACCGAACGTGTTGCCGAGCGCCTGGACGACGCCCTTGTCGCCGTCGGCGGTCTCCCAGAGGCAGCCGAGGTCGAGGTCGACCGCCTCACGCTTGTCGAAGAACCCGCGTCCCGGACGCTGGTTCCAGTTCAAGTTGACGCGCCACTGCCCGCGGGCGCCCTGCGCCTTGGACAGCGAGACCGACGGGGCCGCCTTGGTGAGCGTGACCTTGCCGAGGGAGACGCCGGCCGGCTTCTGCTTCGGCGGTCGGGTGTAGTCGATCATGACCTACCTTTTCTGAGGGGGAAGGGCTCAGGCCCGCGGTCCGGTCCCGCGCTCGTCGCTGCGGGGCCGGACCGCGGGAGGACGGGTCAGGCGACGTTAACGCCGAAGTCCTGCGCGATGCCGCGCAGGCCGGAGGCGTAGCCCTGGCCGACGGCGCGGAACTTCCAGTCGCCGTTGTGCCGGTAGAGCTCACCGAAGACCATCGCGGTCTCCATGGAGGCGTCCTCGGTGAGGTCGTAGCGGGTGACCTCCCGCCCGGTGACCTGGTCGACGACGCGGATGAAGGCGTTGCGGACGCCGCCGAAGTTCTGCCGGCGGTTGTCGGCGTCGTGGATGGAGACCGGGAAGACGATCTTCTGGACGAACTGCGGGACGGCCGTCAGGTCGACCTGGATCATCTCGTCGTCCCCGTCGCCCTCACCGGTCAGGTTGTCGCCGGTGTGGACGACGGAGCCGTCGGGGCTGCGCAGGTTGTTGTAGAAGACGAAGCCCGAGTCGTCCGGGGTGACCCGGCCACTGGCGTCGAGCATGATCGCCGAGGCGTCGAGGTCGTACTCGAAGTTGGAGAACGTGTTGACGTCCCACCCGAGACCGACGTTGATGGCCGTGAGGCCGGGGGCCTCCTTGGACAGCGAGACGTTCCCACCCTTGGCGAGGACGACAGTCATGGTTGTTCTTCTCCCGTGGTGCTCCTGGTCGCGGGGCGGCGGGATGCCGCACCGCGCGGCGCGTGGCCGGTCGATCCGGAACGGTGGCGGACCGCCTCGGGATGCTGCCGCACCGTGACCCGTAGCACCACGACCTCCCGCCCCGCAGGGGTGACCGCGGGACGCCTGTGACTCGTGCGCACGGACCGAGAGCCGGGCGAGACGCCGTCGGTCGTCGCCGGGGGTAGGAACCGCCCATGGGCTCGACCGGGGACCGTCCGATCCTGCTGCTCGACGTCGACGGCGTGCTCAACGCGCCCGTCCGCACGCTGCCCGACGGCTGGCAGCGGGGGACGTTCAACGGCTTCGTGCTGTCCTGGGACCCCACCGTCACCGCGCGGCTGCGGGAGCTGCACGAGTCGGGCCGGGTGGAGATCCAGTGGCTGACCACCTGGACCACCGACGCCGACCGGCTGCTGGCCGAACCGATGGGCCTGCCGCGCGGGCTCAAGACCCACGCCCGCACCGACTCCGCGCCGACCGGGTTTCTCGGACCGCTCTGGGGCGAGTCGGGCTGGTGGAAGCTGGCCGTCGCTCAGGAGGTGGCCGCGGCGGAGCCGGACCGGCGGATCGTGTGGATCGACGACGACCTGGCCGAGCAGGCGGCCGACACCGGCGACTGGCTGGCCGCCCACCCGCACGTGCTGGTGGTCGCCCCGGACCTCTACGTCGGGCTCACCCACGCGCAGCTGGACGAGATCGAGGCGTGGCTGTGACCGCTCACCGGCGCGGCCGCAGCTCTAGGGCCAGGTCGGAGGGGACGTCGACCTCGCCGGCGTGCCCGTCGAGCCGGGCCAGGCCGTGCCGCAGGAGCAGCCCCTGCGGGGCGGAGCGGGCGACGTCGCCGGCGGCCGGGTGCTCCGGGCACGGGGCGAGCGGCACCTGCGCCGGGAGGTCGCACAGCGCGCGCCACTCCTCGGCGACGGCGGTCAGCGCCGCCAGCGGGTCGGTGTTCCCGCCGGCGGCGAGCACGGTGACCGGCCCGCCGTCGCGGCCGACGACGACCGGTCGCCAGGGGCCGAACGCCGGGCCGAAGGTGCGGTGGACGGCGTCGTAGTCGTGCACGGGGACGGCGGGGTACGCGGCCGCGGCCAGCGCCCACAGCGTCCGCTCGGTGAGGGTCATCGGGTCTCCTGTCAGTTCTGGGTGCCGACCGGCCACGAGTCGGGCCGGGGGCCGGGACGGGGCTGCTTGACGAAGCTCGTGCCGATGCCGGTGCCGGCGGGGGCAGCTCCGGCAGGGGTGAGCTGCTGGTCCTTCCAGCGCTCGACGCCCTGGCGGGTCACCTCGAGCTGCGCCTCCAGCACCAGCCCGGTGGCCCGGGACTCAGCCTCCAGCGTGCGGGCCGCCCGCGCTTCGGCGGCCGCGAGCGCCGACTTCGCCAGCACCTCGGCCTCCTCGTACTCGGTCTGCATCCGCAGCCGCACCCGCTCCTCGACCTTCTCCTCCCCCAGTGCGAGCAGCCGCTCGTAGAGGGACGGCGGCGCGAGGGCGAGCATCGTCTTGAACAGGATCGGCAGGCACTCGAGCGCGGTGAGGAACGCGAACAGCAGCGCGTGCGCCGTCGCAAGCGTCGGCTCGTCGTCCTGGATGCGCTCCATCGCGGTCATCCGGGCGAGGATCCCGTCGCTGTCGTCGATGGCCGCGTCGTGCGCCGCGACGTCCTCGGCGCGCTGCTCCTCGGCGTCGGCGACCAGCGCCTGCAGCTCCTCGAGGTCCGCCTGCTGGTCGGCGGTGTTCTGCGCCTCCTCGGCGAGCAGCTGCTCGTAGGTCTGCGCCTCCAGCTCCTCGAGCTCCGCGGCGACGTCGTCCCGCTCGGCGCGCAGCCGGTCCCGGTCGGCCTGCCGGGCCGTCGTCGCCGGGCCGTAGCCGCGCTGGCCGGTGCCGCCGCTGCCGTCGAGCTCGGCGTTGTAGGCCGCCTCCGCGGCGTTGTAGCGCGCGTCGACGGCGTCGAACCGGGCCTGCAGGGCGGCGACGGCGGGGTCCTCCGCGACGTCGGCCTGGGTGACGCCGTCGGCGATGTCGGCCTGCAGCGCCGCGATCTGCTCGCGCATGGCGGGCAGCTGCGCGTAGCGGGTGTCCTCGGCGAGCTGCTGCGTGAACTCGTCCTCGGCCTCGGCCGCCATCACCTCAACCTCGGTGTCGATCTCGGCGCTGAAGACGGCGAGGGTGAGCGGCGTGGAGACGACCGCGCCGATGAGCACGGCGAGGGCCACGCGCGGCAGGGCCATCGCGACGGTGCCGACCTTGCTCGTCAGCCGCGGCGTGGAGACGACCAGCCAGCGGTCGAGGTTGAGGATGATGAGGCCCCACGCCAGGCCGCCGAGGACCGCGACGGGCACCCACAGGTGCAGGGCGAGGTACAGCGCGTAGCTCGCGGAGACGGCGGCGAGCGCGGCGGTGCAGACGAGCACCGCGCCCATCGCGACCTGCTTGCCGCGCTCCTTGGGGGCGTCCTGCAGGACCTCGCGGTTGGCGCCGGCGACGGTGAGCAGCTGCTCGCTGACGACGGCGCGGAGGGACCGGCGGCGGGTCACGGGGTGTCCTTCCTTCCGGCACGCCGGAGGCTGTCGAGGAGGGAGTCGGGCACGCCGACGAGGCGCGGCGACACCTCGATCCGGGGGCGGAGGGCGTCCTGGGTGGCCCAGAAGGCGTCGAGCCGGTCGGTGACCGGCGAGGGCGCGCCGACGGTGGCGGCGACGTCGGCGCGCAGGGACACCGGCGGCGGCGCGGTGACGCTCGGCAGGTCGAGCTGCGGCACGGCCACGGCGGCGACGACGGGGGTGGCCGCCGGCGTCGTCGTGAAGCGGTTGCGGCCGGTGACGTCGACCCGGCGACTGGCGTCGATGCGGACGAGCGCCTCACCGCACGGCGGGTGCCCGGGATGGCCGTCGACGAGGACGTCGCGGGCGTGCTCGAAGCACCAGGTGACGAGGACCTCCGAGCCCGGCCGGACGATCGTGTGGCTGACCGAGATCGCGCGCAGGACGGGCACCTGGCCGTCAGGCACGGGGCCGGCCGGGACGCCGTGCCGGCAGGCGAGCAGCTGGGGCTCGGCGTCGCCGGCCGGGCGGCCCCGGGCCGCCTCCTGGCGCCAGTCGCGGATCCAGCGGTCGGTCCACGGCAGGGCGGACCGGGGCTGCTCGGGCTTCGGGTGCTTCGGCGCCGGGCCGGCGGCGTCACCGAACCAGCCCTTGGCGCGCAGCCAGGCGAGGAGGAGCAGGAGGAAGAAGGACCAGAGGAACGCGGTGGCGAGGTCGACGATGAAACCGGCGACGCGCTCGGGCTCGACGGAGCCGCTCCACTCGGTGTTTGCGTTGAGCGCGACGAAGCCGGCCAGCAGCAGGACCACGGCCCAGCCGACGACGAGGGGATCGCGGCGCAGCGGTTGGCGGAACATCTCTCCCCGTGTGCGGGTCGCACCCGCCTGTCAGCACGTCGTCGGACCAACGGAACCCGATCGGATCGGAGTCCTCGGGATTGGTACCGGGCGGCACCGACGAAAGGCAGCGGCGCCTCACCCGTCCGGGTTAGGCAGGTGCCGGGATCCTCAAGGAGCCGTGCGCGACGTCACCGTCGCGGCGGGCTGCCGGCCGCGGTGCCGGACGACGGCGGTCGGCACGCCGGACGGGAAGTATGCGGCCCGACGGCGCTCCAGTCGACGGAGCTGCCAGTTCCACGGCACGCGCGCCGACTTCTGCTTGTTGTGCCGCGGACACAGCGCCTGGCCGTTCTCGACCGTCGTCGCGCCACCCCGGCTATGCGGGTGGACGTGGTCGGCCTGCAGGTCCGTGGTGGCCCGGCAGCGGCCGCCGAGGAGCGAGTAGTGCTCACAGCGGTGTCCGGCCCGGTCGAGGACGGCCCGCTTGTCCGCCCGCGAGAAGCGACGCACCGGGTCCCGTGGGTGCACCCCGTGGATGACGCTCCGGACCAGCCGGACGACGGCACGGACTGCCAGGAGGGCGAACAGCGCGACGAGCCACGGTTCGTCCAGGACGGAGGCCAGCACGCCGCTCAGGACGTTCCCGAAGTCGTCTGACGGGTCGAGGACGGTCCCGGATGCCGCAGTCACGGGAGTGGGCTCGGTCCGCCGTACTCCCGGGTTGAGCCCGGCGCGCCCGTCTCGCTCACCGGGGTGGGATCGCCGTCGGCACGCCCCAGGAAGATCCAGCGCCCCGTGGGATCGCTTGCCGTGCGCCTCGGTTGGACGCCGGCCGGCAGAGCCCCGACGATGACGCGGTCCTGCAAACCGCCGATACGAGGAGCACCGTGGCCGCCTTCCCGTCGCTGGGAAAGCTCGAGGTCGTACCCGTCACTGAGGTGTGGGCGCACGAGGCCCACGTCTTCACCCCCTGGCTGCTCGACAACGCCGATCGCCTCGGCGACGCACTGGGCATGGAGCTCGAGCTGACGGTCAACGAGCACCCGGTCGGAGACTTCTTCCTCGACCTCCTCGGGCACGACCTCAACACCGGCGAGACGGTGATCGTCGAGAACCAGCTGCAGAAGACCGACCACGGACACCTCGGACAGCTGCTCACCTACGCGGCCGGCGTCGACGACGTCAGCAACGTCGTCTGGGTCTCGCCGGAGTTCCGTCCCGAGCACCGCGCAGCGCTGGACTGGCTGAACAACCACACCCTCCCGGGTAGGCGCTTCTTCGGCGTCCAGCTATCGGCCGTGCGGATCGGGGACTCGATACCAGCTCCCCTGTTCACGGTCGTCAGCCAGCCCAACGACTGGGTCCAGTCGGCCAAGAGCGCCGCGCAGAACCAGTCCGCGCCGGGTCCGAAGTCAGCCCTCTACCAGGCCTTCTGGCAGAAACTGCTCGACCGGTTGAAGGCGGAGCACCCCGGCTGGTCCAAGGGGAAAGCGCCGCTCAACAACTACTTCGTGATGTCGGCCGGCGGCCACGGACTCGTGTGGGGGTTGAGCTTCACCAAGGACCCGCGGATGCGCAGCGAGCTCTACTTCGACCACCCCAGCGCGGCGCAGAACGAGCTCATGTTCGAGCGACTGTCCGCTGTGAGGCAGGAGTTCGAGGCCGCCTTCGGCGGACAGCTCCTGTTCGACCGTCTCGACGGGAAGAAGGCGTGCCGGGTGGAGGCTGCCTCCGCTCCCGCCTCGATCGAACGGGAGGACGAGTGGCCGGCCTACCTGGACTGGATGGTCGACACGCAGGCGCGACTGCGGACGGCCTTCACCGTCATCGGCGGCATGGCCACGCTCACCTCGGAGTGACCTCGAGCAGGTCACGCCGGCGAGGGATCCCGTGGGGTCAGCTCCCCGAGGTCAGCCGACGCACGACCGCTTCACCGCCGACGCGGCGGATGAGCTCCAGGTCGCCGCAAACGACGAGCAGGTCGCGGACCCGCGAGAGGCCGACGTAGAGCATCTCCCGGGCCCGCGCCTCGTCCCGGAAACCGTTCACCGCCAGGACGACGGCCGGCCGCTCGAGGCCCTTGAACCCGAGGACTTGCCCGTAGAACAGGTCGTCGCCCTCCCAGAAGGTCTTCCAGTAGGCGTCCTGCCCGTCCTGCTGTCGCTCCACCTGCACGGGGTGCCGGTGATAGGTGGTGAGCAGCGCAACCGCCTCGTGCGGCCAGCCCTCCTGCAGCAGGGCATCGGCGGCGTCGTCGGCAGCACCACGGGCGTCCTCGCTGGTGCACGGGATGAACCGCACCGGCACGCCGTTGCCGCCGCGGTTGCGCATCTGGGTCGGCGTCAGGCTGCCGAACGTCCCGGCGATCTGCTTGGTGTTGCGCAGGTTCTCGTTGAGGTTGAACGGGGTCAGCGCCACGGTCGGCCGGCCCTGGCGCGCGAACACCCGCTGCCCCTCGTCGGCGAAGACGTAGAGCTGGCCGTCGGCCGGAGAGCGCAGCGCCGCTACGACCGCGGGCCACCAGCTCTCGGCGAAGTCCTGCGCCTCGTCGATGACGACGGCGTCGAAGCGCTCCTCCTCGGGCAGGGCGCCGGCGAGAGAGACCATCTGCTCGGGGAGCCGGTGCTCCCAGTAGCCGCTGTCGTCGTCGGTGCCCGGCGGCACGCCCCAGTCGATGCCGAGGCCGTGGAAGGTACCGACGTAGGCTGGGCGCTCCTTCGGCCGCCAGGTGGCCACCCGCCGGCGGAGGAACTCAGCGAGCCCGCGGGAGTAGCACATGACGGCGACCCGCTCCCCGGCGCGCGCGAGCCGGCGGGCCTTCTCCAGGGCGAGCCAGGTCTTGCCCGAGCCGGCTCCGCCCCGGACCTCGACCCGACGGTTGTCCTCGAGCATGTCGAGCACGCGCGCCTGCTCGCGGGTGAGCAGGTCATACTCGGCCTCGCGCTCGTGCAGCCGGGCAAGGAGGTCCTGCTGCGGGATACCGACGCCGGCGAGGCAGTCGACCAACCCCTCGACGTCGTCGGCGGTCGGCGGTTCAAACTCCCTCTCGCACTGCCGCAGCGCGGAGGCGACACGAGCGGCCGCCTGCCCCAGGTCGGTGCGGTCGAGGACCGTCCAGCGCGGCGCGTCGGGCGCGGCGAAGCCCTCGGGGACGACGGTCGCGGGCAGCGCGACGAGGTGCACCATTCGCGGGTCACCGGCCCGCCACCGCCGGTCCTGGCGCAGGTACTCGCGCAGCAGGTACTTGCAGCGCACGGCCTGATCGACCGGGTGGATGCGCCGGTCCGCACCGTTGCTCGCCTGGCGCCACTCGGCGCCCTGCAGGTACACGCTGCCGCCCTTGACCTCGATGACGGCGATGCCGAAACCGGGCCAGGCGACGATGACGTCGGCCTAGCGGTCCTCGCGCCGGTCGCTGAACCGCTGGCCGCATACCATGACGGCGTCGTCGGGCAGCTGGTCCCGCAGCGCATCGACGAACTCCTGCTCCGCGTGCGACTCGAAGACCGGCTCGGCCGGGAAGACCCGCACCGCCATGTGCACCCCCGTGTATTCGGCTCCGGACCGAGCGTGACAGGAACATCCGACACGGCGGGCCACACGCGACCCGTGTCGCCGTCGCACGTCCCGGGAGGGCTCAGGTGTCTCACGGACGCGACCGTGCGCCGGTCCCACTGCACGTCGCGGTACCGCGCGGGCGAGGGCGCGGTCGAGCCGAGGCAAGCTCCCAGATGTGCACAGCATGGTAGGTCCGTGACGTGCCGGCCATCACCTGCGCAGTTGCGCACACGAGCGACGCCTTCGCCCATGTGACCGCCATGCGCTCGCCCCCTTGGCTGTGGTCCCAACGCCCTGTGTTCCTGGGAGCGCGACCGCGCGTCGTTCCACCTCCTGGCCCCGCAAACGCCGACCGAGCCGACCACCCTGTGGCGCAGAAGCTGACATACCTGCGCCGGCTGCACTACCGCTCCCGGTGAACGACACCCAGCAAGGTGTTCACCGCGCTGGTCACGGACCGGCCAATGCCCGAGGTGGCATCGCTCGGGCCGCGCGCCCGCGACCGGTGGGCCGGCTGCGCTTCGTTGTCGACTAGGCGCGGGCGTGGTCGGCGTCGGTGGGAGGCAGGCTGCGCGCGTACCTAACCCGAGCCGCGCAGCAGGTCGAGGAGTCCACGCTCGATATCGAGGCGGCACTGCCGGATCCGGCGCTGTAGCCACGAACAGGACCTTCTTAAGGCGCATGCTTAAGGTCACCGTCAATAGCTGTCGCCGCATAGAAGGCACGCGGACCGCACCCGCCACCTCGTCCACGTTCCACCGGCGCGACTCATGCCTACCACCGGACCGGCTGCAGTCAGCTAAACAGGCCCGCAGCGCACGACGCGCTAACCAGATGCCACACTCAGCAAGTGGAATCGACTAGCTCTAACCGGCGGAATTGGTCGCTCGACGAATATGTCGTCGTCGCGGAACTATACCTTCGCCGGCTAAACACCTCAAACGCTCACAATCCTGAAGTTATAGAGCTCGCAAGTCTCATCAACCGGACCCCCGCCGCTGTCAGCTACCGGCTTGGCAACTTCCATAGTACGGTTAGTGGCGCAGGATTCAAGCCGGTAAGAGGCGAGGCACTCGCAGTTTTCACAGCCATGAGGCAGAGCCCTGTCGAGTGCGAACGACTCGCCAGGGAGGCCCGCGGCCGACTTGCCGCCGGCCTTCCGTCAGCACCTATTCAGATCGGACCTTCCGCCGCCGCCATAGTTGACGTCGAACGGATGGCGACTACGGAGACCGAGACGTCACTGTCTGCAAAGACTCAGAGGATAATCCGGAAGGAGGCCCAGCTCGTCTCTCGCTACACGAAGTGGCTCGACCCAGCTGGGGACCGCCTAAGGGGAGTGCTGATCCCATGCGGCCCCGTTACACTTCGCGCCGATCTGTACGACCAGAAGCGGAACCTCCTTATTGAGGCCAAGGCCGAGGCGTCGCGCGATATGATTCGGTACGCCATCGGACAGCTGCTCGATTATCAACAGAAGCTGGACTTCGGACCGGACCTAGCGGTCCTATTGCCGACGCCACCCGCGGCTGACCTGGCGTCTCTGCTGAGCGACCTCCGCATCACGGTGATCTATGAGGACCAAGGGCGCTTTATCGACCCCCTGGCATAGCGCCGCCACGCCCGACCACGGCGCCGGACGCCTGGGCGGATGCATCGAAGCTTCTCGAGCCGCGTCTAGCGGTACCCCAACAGCCCCCCGGACATCACCCGCCCCAGTCGAGTGACACAGCCCCCTCCGGCACGCGCCCAACTCGAGTGTCGCCTCACTGCTGTTAACGTCCACGCACGTTACGGAACGGGGGAGGTCACTGCTGGCGAACAACATGCGCAGCCTTGAGCGGCTTGGCGATACCGGTCAACGAGCGGCCGCGCGGTTAGGTCCCAACTGCTGTCGCAGAGCCAAGTGACCTTGAAGAGAGTTGCGATGAACACGTCCTTTGCTTGGGGCCGCTGCTTCCCTAGCACACTCAGCGCCCGACACAACACCAGCGGCGAGGGCGCCGCAAAGTCCTCATGACCGATACTGAGCTTGACGCTTGGGACGAGGCCGCACCTCGGCCTGAAGCCTTGGTGGAAAGCCTTCGTTCATTCGGCTACTCACCTGAGACGGCACTCGCCGACCTCATCGACAACAGCATCAGTGCGGACGCCAAGAGCGTCGACGTGTATTTCATCTGGGACGAGGCCGCCTCGCACGTGGCAGTTGTCGATGACGGCGAGGGCATGACCGCGACCGAGCTGCTAGAGGCTATGAGACCGGGAAGCGTCAGCCCCCTAGCAACGCGCCGCAAGTCTGATCTTGGTCGCTTCGGACTCGGGCTGAAGACGGCTTCCTTCTCCCAAGCTCGCGAGTTGACAGTGATCACCCGCCCGCGCAGCGGTGGAGCCGTGGAAGTTCGCCGCTGGGATCTCGATCTCGTCGGCAGGTCGGGGCAGTGGAGGCTGCTGAAGACGCCTACCCCCCAAGCGCAGCGTTACATTGATCGCATCCGAGGCGGCGGCGGTACGGCCGTCATTTGGAGCAAGTGCGACCGACTTCTCGGCGATGTTGAGAAGTCGCCGGAGAAGGCGGCCGACCGCTTCTACGCAACCGCGTCCCAAGTGGAAGCGCATCTTGGGATGACTTTCCATCGATTCCTCGAGGCTAAACGTGGAAAGCGCAACATCCGCGTCAACGAGAATGCCGTTGCGCCCTGGAATCCGATCATGGAGCACCCGGCAACACATACCCTCGGCCCGCCGGACAAACTGCCCTTCATGGGCTCGGTCATCACCGTTCAACCGTTCGTACTCCCCCACCGCAGCAAGCTTGACGAGGATCAACAGAGACGCGGAGGAGGGATCCGCGGCTGGACCGCGCAACAAGGATTCTACGTATACCGGAACAACCGACTCGTTGTAGCCGGCGATTGGCTGGGAGCGGCTGGCGCAAAGGACGAACACACAAAGCTCGCACGCATACTCATCGACTTCGACTCTACCCTGGATCTGCAATGGCAGATCGACGTCAAGAAGTCGACGGCACGCCCCCCCGGAAGCATCGTGGACGACCTTCGCCGCATTGCGACCGCCACACGTCGAGCGGCCGAAGAAGTGTACCGGCACAGGGGGACCATCCTGCCCAATAACAGGAAGAAGGGGCAGGATCGCGCCCTAGTCATGGCGTGGCAAGAGTTCAAGGAGCGCTCCGGAGAGGTCCGACTTCGCCTCAACAGAAGACACCCCATCCTCGCAGGCGCGCTGTCAGGACCAGCTGTGCAGAAAAGAGCTGTCGAGCGCGTTGTCCGACTGGCGGAGGAGACACTGCCGACCTCCCTCATCGGCATCCGCCTCGCCGAAGCACTTGACACGCAGGCGACACCGTATGAGACGCGACAGGACGAGCTCGCCAAGCTGTTGCAGTACGCCCTAGAGACGATGACCTCAGCCGGCACAGACCGGTCGGCGGCCTTGGACGAGTTAGCACTGATCGAGCCCTTCTGGCGATTCCCCGCAATCATCGAGGCTTATCGGGATGGAGAAGCATGAACGTCGGCCCCTACGACGAAGTTCGCGGTCTTGTTATGACCTTGGTTGCCAATGAGCGGGCAAATCATCAGGTGGTTACCGCTGATTCGATCGCGCAGAAGATCAGCGCAGTCATGTCCATGTACACCGGCATCCGCGGATCGGAGTTCGCCGAAGAGGTCGACCGCGATGCGCTGCAGCGTGACATTGAATCCTCCTTCAACGTCTTCATCGCAAACGCGAATCTCATGTCGGACGACAGTGACCACGAACCTTGGCTTGAGTCCGTTCGTGCCGACATCGACTGGCGCTTCTGGAAGCGCTACCGCCAGTACCAGCTCGCAGTCAACAAGATGCCACCTGACGCAGTCGACAAGCTCCACGACATCACAGACATGGTGCTCGGTCGACTGGAGAACCCGCGAAGGCCCGGATCGTGGGACCGTCGTGGTCTCGTCGCGGGCCAGGTTCAGTCCGGCAAGACCGGCAACTACATCGGCCTCATGTGCAAGGCTATCGACGCCGGCTACAAGCTGGTTATTGTCTTGGCGGGAATTCACAACAGCCTGCGTGCCCAGACGCAGGCCCGCGTCGACGAAGGCGTCCTCGGCTTCAGCACCGAGCGAACCTTCCGTGCCGCGGACGCAAACAAGAGCCTCGTGGGCGTTGGCCACCAAGGTTTCCTTTATGTGAACTCCTTCACCTCGCGCAAGGAACACGGCGACTTCAACCTCAAGGTCGCCGAGAGCATCGGCGTGGCCGTAGGGGGCGCCGATCCGGTGGTTCTCGTGGTGAAGAAGAACAAGAGCGTTCTCAGCAACATTCTCAAGTGGGCGACGAGTCTAACTGCGGTGGAGGATCCGGAAACCGGCCAACAGGTGGTTCAGAACGTACCGCTGCTCATCATTGACGACGAGGCTGACCAAGCCTCAGTCGACACCAATGGACCAAAGAGGGGCGCGGTTGACGAGTATGATCCTCCGGTCATCAATGGTCTAATCCGTGAGCTTCTGAAGAAGTTCCAGCAGAGCGCGTATGTTGGCTATACCGCCACGCCTTTCGCGAACATCTTCATCGACCCCGAAGTTGAGCACTCGAAGTCCGGCCAGAGCCTCTTCCCCCGCAGCTTCATCATGAGCCTTCCCGCGCCTTCCAACTACGTGGGGCCGTCGCGGGTCTTTGGCTTGAAGGAAGATGTCACGCGGAACATCGAGCCCCTCGCACCTCTCCCGATGGTGCGCCGCATCCAGGACTGGTCAACCTGGATGCCGGACAGGCACAAAAAGGATTTCGTACCGAGCTCGATGCCCGAGTCACTGCGAGAGGCAATTCTCGCCTTTGTCCTGACAGTGGCCGTTCGCCGCTGGCGGGGACAGACAAACAAGCACAACTCGATGCTTGTGCACGTCACGCGCTTTACAGCGGTGCAAAAGGAGGTGCGCGCCCAAGTCCAGCGGGAACTTGAGCGACTTCAGCACCGCTTCGGCCACGCCGATCGCTCAAGGGACTCTACCTGGGCCACAGCCCGACTTCTCTTCGAGGACGACTTCATCGCCACCCGTCGCGCCTTCTCGCTCGCTGAGGACCTTGGAGACCAGGTGGGCGCTATGCCTACCTGGGAGCAGCTGGCGAGCGGGCTGGCCGAGGCCGCAAACCTGATCAGCGTCCGCGAAGTCAACGGCACGGTGAAGGACTCGCTGGACTACGTCGACCACCCTGGTGGACTGAATGTTATCGCGGTCGGTGGCGCGAAGCTGTCCCGTGGATTGACCCTGGAGGGCCTGAGCATCAGCTATTACCTCGCTGGGTCGCGGATGTACGACACACTGATGCAGATGGGGCGGTGGTTCGGCTACCGCCCCGGCTATTTAGATTTATGCCGCCTGTACACCACCGACGAGCTCAAGCGCAGGTATGAACTGATTACCAGTGCCGCCGAGGAATTGTACCGAGAGTTCGACTACATGGTCGCGCTCGGTAGCAGTCCGCGCGACTTCGGCCTCCGAGTGCAGCAACACCCCGATGGCCTCATGGTGACTGCACCCAACAAGATGAAGGCCGCCCAACTACTGAGCATGAGCTTCGCAGGCGGGCTCAGCGAGACGGTCCTCTTTGATACCAGGACCGTCGCCCGCGAGCAGAATTGGAAGGCGCTGGAGCGGCTGATTGGTGGCATGAACACACAGCCCCTCGCGCGCGAACAGTCCAGTTCTATCGGTGGGGGAAACTCCTACGTCTGGCAGGGAGTGAGCGCGTCCGCTGTCACAACTTTCCTCGACAGCTACATCACGCATCCTGACGCATACAAGGTCCAGCCGAAGCCCCTTCGGGACTACATCCAATCCCGCAACACGGATCAACCAGCGGAACTGACTGACTGGTGGGTGCTGCTGGCGAACAGCACTGCACCGGATGCCCGGGAAGTCAGGGTGGGAGGGTTGGAAGTAGGTCTGACGAGGCGCCAGGGGCATCCAGGGCAGACTGTGCCCGGTGACAGTGGCCGTTTCCCCATTCGCAGACTGATCAGCCCACCTCACGAACGCATCGACATCGTAGAGGGATCTCCGGAGTACAAGGAGGCTCTCGACCTCACGGCGAAGATCTGGGCTGAGAGTCCTCGGAAGGACCTGCGGGACAAGGACGCACCGTCGCAGCCCGCGGGGGTCGCCTGCCGGAGTGTCCGCCCAGCCTCTACGGGAGTGCTATTGCTCTATCCGCTCAATCCGACCGAGGCGCCTGACGCGGTGCGCGAAGGCAGGCCCTTCGTCGGCTTCGCGCTGTCTTTCCCGCACAGCGACCGTGCTCAGCCGGTCGACTACCAGGTGGCGAAGGACCTTTGGCTGAAGCTCACGAGTACGGGCTCGCTGTCCGCCGTAGAGGACGAGGACGACGAGGACGATGAGGGTCTGCGACATGATCGACATTGAGGCGGTCTGGGCTGCGTTGGACGCCGAGCCGGCAACGGCGCCCGGCGTACTGATGCGGCGCGTCGCTCACGCAGCGTTTGACGTCCATCTGATCCAGGAAAGACCCTCACGCCTTCTCGGCCTCCTCGTGAAGTGCAACGACGGACCTGGCGCACGTTGGAAGGAGCTCCGCGCTTCTCGGGGGCTTGACATCAGAATCGATGTCCGTCCCGGGCACGACGCAACGCTAATGCTCACCGAGAGGGACAGCAGCTTTCATGATGTCTTCTCCGCCTTGGTGTCCGACCTGATTCGGTGCCTCGATGCACTATCGGCCCGGCCGCCGGACGGACGCGCGTTGACCCTAGACTTCTTGGCATCGCGCATCACACGATGGCAGGCCGCTCTTCAAGCGAACCGCGACGGTCTCAGTGCAGAACGAGCCGCAGGCTTGTTCGGAGAGCTCACGATGATGCTGGCACTAGTGGATGCCGGCGTATCTCCGAACCATGTGGTGGATCGTTGGACGGGCCCCGAACAGGCGATTCAGGATTTCCAATTCGACGAAGTGACCCTAGAGGTTAAGACGACGCGGCAGACTCAACCCGTTCATGTTCGCATCAGCTCGGAGCGACAACTCGATACAAGCACGCTCTCGCGTCTCGTCCTGGCCCACTACGCACTTGATGAGCGGAGCGACGGGGGCGGATCGACGCTTCCGCAGGTCGTTGGTCGGGCACGATCGGCTCTGAGTCTTGGGCACGCAGGCGCTGCGCTCGAGGAAAAGCTGCTGAACTATGGCTACTTGGACCTGCATGCACCTCGATACTCCGAACGCTCGTATGTCATTCGAGCTGCACATTACTTCGATGTCAGGGACCCGATGCCTCGGATCGTTGAAGCGGACCTGCCGATAGGGGTCGGCAAGGTGAGTTACGACTTGGCACTATCCGCATGTGGGCCATACAGCATTGCCTGGGATGAAGTCGCTGCAATTTTTGAAGGGGGTCACCCGTGAGTGGGGCGGCGGACAACGACTACTTGGCGGAGCTTCAGCGCCGCATCCTCACCGACGCGGAGCGTACGGACGAACTGCAGGTAGTCGCCTTCACGGATTACATGCGCGAGGTCCTGAATGATAGTGGCGATCTAGACGGCGGCGAGACCGCCCTTTTCCACACTGCGGGTGCAAAAGGCATGTCGGCATCCGGCTATTCAATTTCCGACGACGGAGATCTCGTCGACATTCTGGTCACGGATTATGAGCCGTCGCACAACGTTCGGACGCTGACGAAGACCCAGGTGACGCGACTCTTTGCAGCTGCGCATCGCTTCGCCACCCAAGTCGACGAGCTCACAGAGATGCTCGAGGAGGCATTCCCGGCCTGGTCCATGTGTGCGGCGCTCGCCGCCGCGTTGCCTTCAGCCGAGCGGGTCCGCATCACCTTGTTGACTAGTGCGCGGGTCAAGTCCCCCCCTCCGTCGGTGCAAGCATTGCACCGCGCCCGCGTGACATATCACGTCTGGGATGTCGATCGGTTGTGCCGCTTGGAGCGGTCGGGAAGAGTGCGAGAGCCGATCACGGTCGACTTTGAGCGCCTCATTGGTAGTGCATTACCGACCCTCGGGCCAAGGGGAGTACCCGGAGACTACGAGGCCTACCTACTTCTCATCCCTGGCGAGGTTCTGGCCGACGTGTATGAAGAGCACGGGCCGCGGCTTTTGGAACTCAACGTGCGGTCATTCTTGCAGGCCCGTGGCAAGGTCAATCAAGGAATCCAGACAACAATCAGGACTGAGCCTCATCGCTTCCTCGCCTACAACAACGGCATCAGCATGACCGCGAGCCGCGTCGAGGTTGCGGAACTTCCCGACGGCTCCCATGGCATCACGCGTATCCACGACCTCCAAATCGTTAATGGAGGTCAAACGACTGCGTCACTGCACTACGCCCGGACTAAGCCTCGGCGCGACGAGTCTTTACTTAAGGGGATCCACGTACAGGCGAAACTGTCCGTCGTTCCCGAGAGTAATCTCCTAGAGCTGGTGCCCCGCATCTCTGAGTTCGCAAACAGTCAGAACACTGTGCGGACGGCAGATTTCAGCGCAAACGACCCCTTCCATATCGAGCTGCAGCGACTGTCGCGAACTGTGCTCGCGCCGGCCGCCGATGGATCGCAGCGTTCGACCCGGTGGTTCTACGAACGGGCGCGCGGTCAGTATGCCGACGCTGTGGCAAGCAAGCGCACTGCTGCAGAGCGGCGTGAGTACAAGACCGAGAATCCTGCCACTCAGGTGATCCGTAAGACGGACCTGGCCAAGTACGAGCTCTGCTGGGCTCAACGGCCGGACCTCGTGAGCTTGGGTGCGGAGAAAACGTTCCGCGAGTTCATGCTCAGGCTCAAGGAACGTCCCGAGTTCAAACCCGACACCACATACTTCCAGCAGTTGGTCGCCAAGGCGATTCTGTTCAACGAGACCGAGGCGATAGTCAAGGCACTGAGGCTCGGCGGCTACAAATCCCAGACTGTGGCATACACGCTTGCCCTCGTAAGTAAGCGGACCGCGCAGCAGATCGACCTTGAGCGCATCTGGAAGGCGCAGGGCATCCCTGAACTTTTGCGCGCCGCGATCGAGGAACTGGCCCCGAAGGTTCACGCGAAACTCATTTCCAGCGCAGGGACGTCGAACATCAGCGAGTGGGCCAAGAAGGACGGTGCCTGGACGGCCATCCAGACCTTGCCTTGGGAGCCCGACGAGCGGTTGTTGGCCCGAGCCCGTCAGGGCTCCAAGCTAGACCTCGAAGAGCAATGGACTCCGGAGGCGAAGGCGGCTGCGTTGAGGGTTTACGGACTGAACGAGACGGGATGGCAGGCGGTGCTCGACTGGGGAATTGCGACAAAGAACCTTAACGCGGGGCAGCGGAAGACCTGTCGCGCCTTACGGGACATGAACATCAAGGGGTCGATTCCGACTCCGAGCCTCATGCTTGAGGGTGCGGCCATCCTCGACCTCGCCGAGGAGGTCGGTTTTCGCGGAATTTAACGTTTTGGCGCAGGGGCTGGTAACTCTCCTAGTTGAGTGGCGATCTAGCCGCGACAGTGCGCCAGCATCCGCACAACGAGGCCCGCGTGCTTGCCGTCACGTCGGTCACGTGGTGCACGGCAGCCGGGGAAGGGACCTCCGATGCGTGGTCGGCTGAATCCTCTTGGAGGACTCGGAGGTCTCCTCCCCGGTGCCCATATCATCGCAACGCTGCGTTGGGGCGGGTCAGGCCGCCCGAAGGAGCACGCCGCCACCCTCGCAGGTGGTCTGCGGCCGGTGAGGCCGAGTCCGCCTCCGGATGATGCCCTGCGCGGCCCAGTCCCGGCGGGGGTGGCAGCCGCCGATGTCGGTCTGCATCCTCTGAGCAGTCACTCCACGAGCGGAAGACCACGCGGCGGCTCGGCGCAGCATCGCGGTGACACGGAACCGGTCTCGTCATCGCGAATCTCGGCGTAGGCGAAGCGGGGACGGTAGTCGAGCATGACGTGGATCAAGCGGGGGCCCGTAAGCGGGTTTGCGGTAGCAGCTGCGCGCGGCGCCATCGGCAGTGCGATTGGTGCCGCCCTGCTGCCGGCCGAAGAACCGCCAGCCTCGGCGGTCGGGATGTTGCACAGCTTCTTCACGTCGGCGTAGAGCAACGCGCCGGGCGCGGCGTGCTTGTGGCGTACAGGGTGCTGCGCGCGGTGCTCGAGCCGGGCTAGTCGGCTGATCCGGCAGCGGCGCAGCACCGCCTCGGCGGCCGAGGGCGTCACCCCCCACTCGGCGGCCGGCCGGACCGGTCCCCAGCGCTTGTGCAGCCGCAGGGACACGATCCGCTTCGTCCGCGCCGGATCGGCCTAGGCCGGGCTGGCGTGTGGCCGGCTGAACCGATCGACCATGCCCGCCTTGCCCGCAGCCCCGCAGCGCTCGGCCCACCGGTCGGCGGGCTTCCAGCTCAGCCGAATGCCTCCGCGGCCCGGCTTCGGGGCCACGAGTTCCGACGACCAGACGAGCCAGGCGCAGGCGCGGGGTCAGGACGGCATCAGCGTGGAGCCCCAAAATCTCCGGGTGCGTGTCGTGGTCGCCTTCAGCAGCTCTACTCCACGTCCGGAGGGCATGCATCCACAAGATCCCTCAGCTGGATCCCGTGGTCACATGCCCTCAGCCAACGTCCCAGTCAGTACAGCTAGAAGAGCATGGACGCCCGCCGCTCATCAGCTCGCGAACTGACGCACAGCTTCTGCAGGGGACACATGTCGCAGAGCGGCTCTGTGGGTCGGCAGATGCTCGCGGCTACCTCGATCAGTGCTAGGTGTGCGGCACGTGCGTTCGAACCACCACCGATCATCCGGGCCACTGCCATGCGGCCGTCGGTCAGACGGTTCTTGCGGTCTACGTTGTCACCGCTGACTCGCGCAGCCACTCGGAGAACACCCTTGGTGGAAAGCACCGGTTCCTCCGACGCTTCGTCACCAGCCACGGGAACTACAAGTGAGGCCAGCTCGAGCGCTGCTGAGGGCGCGATTGGGATGGGACCCGAGGATGCCTCGGCCTCCTCCAAGGCGCCTGGGTGCTCCGAGAGCCAGTCCGCGAGCTCAAGGACTTGGAGAGCACGTGGCCCCCGGCCCATGTGGGTCCCGATTTCACGAAGCGCCTCGTCGCTGTCCTGCGTCGACTCGGGTGTCTCCCATCCGCGAAGGATCGGCCACAGAAGTTTCGTGACGTCGGCTGTGGCTCGGTCGAGCAGGAGCTCCGCCGAGACGACCTGCCACCTCGTGGTGGCACTCAGCCAGGGGACTCCTCTCGGCTCGATCTCCGAAAACCAGTCCGAGAGCGCGGCTGCAACCGCTCTGGTGGAGGAGTGGGCCTTGTCCTTTGCATCGAGCGCGCGGTTGAGTGCGTGGCCGAGGTGCTCGGCCAGCAGCGGCGGTACCGCATTGCCGATCTGCTTGAAGGCCGCTGACGGAGGCCCTGCAAACCGGTACCAGTCCGGGAAGGTCTGAAGCCGCGCCGCCTCACGGACGGTGATCGTGCGCCCCTGACGAGGGTGGATGTACCAGTAACCGTCCTTGGCGATGTGCGCGGTGATCGTCCGCGACAGGTCGTTCTCGTCCAAACGCTTGTACTTGTCATCGAAGATGTCGTCGCGATAGCGCTTCATCTCTGCAGGGAGGTCCGAGTAGCGCGTCGACGAGTCCATCAGTTCAAAAGCTCGGGCGTCGTCTTCACGCACAGGCCTGGTGATGTGGTCGTACAGTCGCGACGCCTCCGACGCCGGGATTCCCTCACGCATTCGATGCTGGAACGACGTCAGCGGGCCGTCGTACTCCGCCCAGCCATCGGCACCACCTTCAGGCCGCCAGCCTCCGTCGACTTCAGGCATGTCACCGATAGCATTCCACACGGAGACGCGTTCGGCGGATTCCGTCGGCCACTGGAAGGCGAGCCCGTCCCGTAGGGCGACCAAAATCAGACGCTGCCGGAACTGTGGAACGCCGTACCGCCAGGTGTCCACGATCCGTTCCTCGACGCCGTAGCCGAGGTCCTCGAGCTCTTCCACCATCGACCGGAGGATGAACATCTCCCGGTCGAGCGCCATGTCGGGGACGTTCTCCATAAGAACGGCAGGGGGTCGCACCAACTGAACGACCTCGAGGAACGACCGCCACAGGTCCCTTCGCTGGTCATGCGGGTCGCGTAGCCCATGCCGCACTCGGTGTCTAATGCCGGAACGCCCAGCCTTGGAGAAGGGTTGGCACGGCGGCCCACCGGCGATCAAGTCGACTTGGATTGCAGCCAAGAGATCGGCCAGCTCCTCGATGCGCTCGACATCCGCGAGATCCCAGTCGAGGCTCATGCCCCGAAAATGGTGCCTATGGGTCTCGACGGCCTCGGGGTAGTGGTCGACGGCTACCACACTGCGGAAGCCGGATCGCTCCAGTCCCAGGCCGATCCCTCCGGCGCCGCTGAACAGGTCCGCCACTAGGCGGGCCTCCGGCTCTTGCTCTCGCAGACGGTCAACGATCGCAATCAGCTCTTCGCGGGTGGTTGCGCGCTCGGGATGCGGTGGCAGCTTGACAAAGGGGCCGCGGACGAGCTTGACGCCATAAGGGGCCCGCGCAGGTTCCGTACCCAACGTCTGGCCAACCTCTTCCTGCTGTTCCTGAAGGGAAATTGCACTACCCCCGTTGGTCATGAAGATGCGAAGCCGAGCGCTCGCCATACATCGGGCGCAACGGCCTCGAGTTGTTGCGCGATGCGCTTGAACGCTTCGTACTCCCCTGCCTGCAATGCTGCGCTTCGCAACGCGAGCCCCGTCATCGGCGGCAGCTCACCGGCCACAGCGTTGGAACGGTCAGCCCGACTGGCCCCTTGAACCCCGCCCGCGCGGTCGCGGTATCTCTGGTTCGCCGCCATGCACAGCTCGTTGATGGGACGCTCGAGTAGCTGCTTGAGTTGAGCAGGAACTGAAACGCGCATCTTGGCGACGTTGATCTGGAAGAGGTCGTCGAGCTCGGTGTCAAAGTCCAGCGAGGCTCTCGCCAGCTTGAGGTGCTCATCGATACCTCGAAGGCCGGCCCAACCTCCCCACTGCACGAGCCGGTCACCTCGGTAGATGTAGAGGCCCTGCTGGCGATTCCACTTGAGCGGTCCCGAGAGTTCGTCAAAGCGGGCCAAGGTACTGAAGTCGTCCTTTGCCGGGAGAACAAATCGGTCGAGGCGCACGCGCCCTAGAGATTCACCGGCGGTTAGCTCGAAGGTCTGTGTGGGCAGTCGCAGCGCGTGTTCCTCATCGACCGCAAACGGGTTCCACGGCTCGAGTTTTTCCCCGTTCACGGTGATGACCAAGCGTCGCTCGGCGATACCCTCCAGGAATCGATGGAACACCATCCGCAGATGGTCCGCCGTCTTCTTGGCCAACAACTCGATGCGCCGCCTGGCCCATCCGCCATCGGGATTCTTCTCAGGCAGGACTCGGTCGAGGTTCCGCCACACGACGACCGTACCTCGATCTTCACCGAGGAGCGCCCGCACATCCGCCGTCCTGGACTTCTCCGGAGCGGTGATGAGCCAGTCGTCCCATTCGACAATGGTGTCAAGGTTCAGTTCACGCGAGGCAACTGGGCCGTTCGGTACGCGACGGCTCACAACGGTGACGCTGCGACACTGAGAGAGCGATGCCGTCTTGAGCCCGAGGCCGTACCGGCCGAGGTCACTCGATCCGTAGGCCCGTCGACTGCCGAAACGGAGAGCCTCGACGAGGCCATTTGGACTCATCCCGGCCCCGTCGTCACAGATGAAGACAGTGGAGTTCACGCCATCGAATCGGACCACCACGTCAACACGTTCGGCGCCGGCCATCACGCTGTTGTCCACAAGATCGGCTACAGCCGAGGGAAAGTCGTAACCGATGTCCCTGAGCGACTCGGTGAGACGGGCCGCTGACGGAGCTACGGATCGATGCCGACTCGCGGACACATGCACTCCTTGCACCTATGGATCCCGTCCAGGCTCTCACACGGCGAGCTCAGGACCGCGGCGGCTCGCCACGCAACGTTCGCCACACCGCCTCGATCCGGTCACCGGCGATGTCGACGGGCTCATGCTCCCAGACCCGTACGACGGTCCAGCCGGCATCGGCCAACTGCCGGTCCTGTCTGCGGTCCCTTGCCACGTTGGCGTCGAGCTTGGCCTCCCACCATGCGGCATTTGTCTTCGGGCGGGTGGAGTGGAGCGGGCATCGGTGCCAGAAGCAGCCGTCGACGAAGACAGCTAGTTGAGCTCGCGTGAAGACGATGTCCGGACGACCCGGCAGGCCTTGGAACTCCTTCCGGAACCTAAGTCCCCGCGCGTGCAGCTCCCGCCGTAGGGCCACCTCTGGACCTGTGTCCCGTCGGGGCATCCGCTGCATCTGCCGGCTCACCTGCGCATCACGGGCGGGAGGTCGGTCAGCCATTGCGCCTCAGCCCCGACTTACCTCCGACCACCTGTCGAACATACGACCGCCGTAGTGACGGCGACGTGGCCAATGGGCCGGCCTCGTGCGACACACCGAGCTCGGTCTCACGCGCACCCGGGACACGCGGTGGCCTCGAACTCTTAGGGGTTGATCACCACAGCTCCGGGCGGCGTTCAGGTGGAAGGCGTCAGGTCGCCGACGACCGGCGCCGGCCCGTGCAGGCCTTGGAGGACCCCGGCGGAGGCGAGCAGGCCGAACTCGAGCAGCCCACGGGTCTGCCGGTCGGAGAGGTCATACAGCTTCGACACGATCAGCCGGAGCTGCTCCACGTCCGGCTCGTAGCGGTACTCGGCGATGAAGGCCGCGATGCGGTCGGTCCGCTCGGCTCTAACGGCGTTCGACAGCGGCAGCGCAGCCATGTGCTGCTTCCACGGAAAGCTCCGCTTCGCGGCGTTGCAGGGTTTGCAGGCCGGCACGAGGTTGCCCCAGGCGTGCAGCCCGACACTCTCCCGGTTGATCGGCACGACATGCTCCTCAACCAGTGGTCCGTGCTGCGCAGCGCAGTAGGCGCACTCGCGCCCGAAGTAGTCGAGCAGCTCTTCGGTCAGCTTGCTGTAGGGCTTGAAGCCTCGGCTGCGGTCGTACTGCTCGCCGGCGTGCTCGAGGAAGATCCGCACGATCCGGTTGGGCACGTCCGCCTTGCTACGCCTCGGCATGGGGCCACCGTAAGCTCTAGTAGGGCGCGATCCGTTTAACGCGGGCGATGTCCGCGGTCGGCACAGGGGCTGCGTTAGGTCTCCACCATGTGCAGGACGCCGCGGCCGCGCTCCTTGGCGCCGTACATCGCCCGGTCCGCCAGCGAGAGCACCTCGTCCAGCGTCGTCCCGGCGGAGGCCATCGCCAGCCCGATGGAGGCCGACACCCGCACGGTCCGCCGGCCCACCTCGACCTCGTCCACCAGGACGGTGGCCAGCCCGTGCCCGATGGCCTCCGCCGCTGCGGTGTCCACCCCAGGCAGGACCGCCACGAACTCGTCCCCACCCAGCCGGCCGACCACCGCCCCCGGCAGTTCCCTCTCCACGTGCCGGCGCAGCCGGTCGGCGAGCCGGACGAGCAGCTGGTCCCCCACCGCGTGCCCGCCGCGGTCGTTGACCTCCTTGAACCGGTCCACGTCCACGAACAGCACCGCTCCCCCGACTGCCAGCGCCGCAGGGCCGGTGTCGAGCAGGTGGCTGCGGTTCGCCAGCCCGGTCAGCGGATCCTGCCGGGCCGACCGCAGCAGCGCCTGCCGCCAGCCGTCGGCCTTGGTCGCCACCGCGGTGAGCCGGTCGACCGTCTCCTGCAGCCGCACCGCCTGGTCGGCGTCCGCTTCCTCGGCCAGCCCCGCCGTCGACGAGGCCAGCGTCTCGAGCACCGTCTCCAGCGGCAGGCCGGCCGCCACCGTCTCCAGCGTCCGGCCCTGCGCGGCCAGCAGCTCGCCGTCCCACAGGTGAGCGGCCACCTGCCGCCGGAGCGACAGCACGCTGCGCACCAGCCGCACCTGGTTCTCCAGCAGCTCCTGCTCGGCCAGGGAGAACGCCCGCGGCTCGTCGTCGAAGACGCCGAGCGAGCCGAGGACGAATCCGTCCTCGTCGATCAGCGGCACCCCGAGGTAGGAGCGGATCGCGCCGGCCGCCACGGCCGGGTTGTCGCGGAACACGGGGTGCTCGGCGGCGTCGGCCACCTGCAACGGCGCCCGCAGCGCCACCACGTACGCGCAGAACGACAGCTCGTCGGGCACGTACGAGTACGGCGCGCCCGCGCCCCGCTCGGCCGGGAAGCACTGCTCGTCCGGGCCGACCAGGTTGATGACCGCGATCGGCGCCTCCACCGTCCGCGCCATGTACGCGACGACGGCGTCGAGGTCGGACACCCCGGCGTGCCCTGGCAGCCGGTAGCTGGCGATCGCGGCCAGCCGGGCCGCCTCGGCGACAGCCGGCCGCGGATCGGGCAGCGGGTCGTCGACCGGCACGGAGTCGGGCAGGCGGGGCGTCGGGACGGCGGCGCTCACGCGCGGCGACCCTAGTGGCCGAGCGTCATCGACGGAACACGCTGCGGCACGGATCCATCCTCGACCGGGAAAGGGGCCGTCCGCCTCTTCCGCCGCAGAACCCGTCGTCGCGACGCTCCGGATCCCACCCGGAGCGGGAGGTCGGCACCGTGTACGTCACCCAGGGTCTGCACCGCCACGTCCAGCAACGCGCGGACGAGATCGCCACCGTCTGCGCCGGCCGCACCCGGACCCACGCCGAGTCCGTCGACCGGATCGCCCGCCTGGCCGCCGCACTCCAGCAGCTCGGGATCCGGGACGGCGAGCGCGCGGCGATCCTGTCGCTGAACTCCGACCGCTTCCACGAGTTCCTCGGCGCGACGCTGTGGGCCGGCGGCGTCGTCGTCCCGGTCAACATCCGGTGGAGCGTCCCCGAGATCGCCGACTCCCTCGCCGAGGTCGACGCCCGGGTCCTCGTCGTCGACGACGTCTTCGCCGCGTGGACCGAGCCCATCCGGGCGGCCCACCCGCGCCTGGAGCACCTCGTGCACGCGGGCGACGGCCCAACCCCCGACGGCATGCTCGCGTTCGAGGAGCTCGTGGACGGGCACGAGCCGGTCGAGGACGCCCGCCGCGGGGGCGACCAGCTGGCCGGCGTCTTCTACACCGGCGGCACCACCGGCCGGTCCAAGGGCGTCATGCTCAGCCACGACAACCTGCTGACGTCGTCGATGGGCGCGCTGGTCGCCAACCACTTCCCGCCCGGTGGAGTGGGCCTGCACTCCGCGCCCATGTTCCACCTCGCCGCCTTCTCCAACTGGGTCGGCGCCGTGGTGATCGGCGCCACCCAGGTGATGATCCCGGCGTTCGACCCGGTCGCCGTGCTGACCGCCGTCCAGGAGCACGGCGTCACCGACCTGCTGCTGGTCCCCACGATGATCCAGCTGGTGGTCGACCACCCGCGGGTCGACGAGTTCGACCTGAGCAGCGTCCGCCGGGTGGGGTACGGCGCCTCCCCCATGTCCGACGCCCTGCTCGGCCGGGTGATGAAGACCCTGCCCAACGCCCGCTTCCTGCAGGCCTACGGCATGACCGAGGTCGCCCCGGTGGCCACCCTGCTCACCGCCGAGGACCACGAGGACCCGGCGCACCGGCGCTCCGTCGGGCGCGCCGCCCCACACGCCGAGGTGCGCGTCGTCGGCCCGGACGACGCCGAGCTCCCCCGCCGGGAGGTCGGGGAGATCGTGGTCCGCGGCGGTCACGTGATGCTCGGCTACTGGGACCGGCCGGAGGAGACCGCCGAGGCGCTGCGCGGCGGCTGGATGCACACCGGCGACGCCGGCTGGATGGACGACGAGGGCTACGTGTACATCACCGACCGCATCAAGGACATGATCATCTCCGGCGGGGAGAACGTGTACTCCGTCGAGGTGGAGAACGTCCTGGCCCAGCACCCGGCGGTGGCCACCTGCGCGGTCATCGGGGTCCCCGACGAGACGTGGGGCGAGCGCGTGCACGCCGTCGTCGTCCCGGCGGCCGGCGCCGCCGTCACCCTCGAGGAGTTGCGGGCCTTCTGCGCCGACCGGCTGGCCGGATACAAGACGCCGCGGTCGATGAACGTCGTCGACGCGCTGCCCCTCTCCCCCGTCGGCAAGGTGCTCAAGCGGACCCTGCGCGAGCCCTTCTGGGCCGGGCAGGAGCGCGCCGTCCACTGAGGTGAGCCGGCCCGGCGAGGTTGCCCGGCAGCTGGGCCATTGCCTCGCGCACCGAGCGCCGACAGGCTGGGCCGGGAACGCCGTAGGGGCGTTCCCGCCAGGTCAGGAGAGCGGCCCATGCACGCACGGTCCACGAGCATCCGCGGCCACACGGCCGACATCGACGCCGCCATCGACTACGTGCGCGACGACGTCCTGCCCACGGTGCAGAACACCGACGGCTGCGTCGGCCTCTCCATGCTCGCCGACCGCGACAGCGGCCGCTGCATCGTCGCGACCGCCTGGAGGGACGAGCAGGCGATGCGCGCCACCGCCGCCGAGGACCGCACGGTGCAGCACCGCCTGCTGCACGTCCTCGGCGGCGGGCACGCCGACGTCCAGGAGTGGGACATCGCGGTCCTGCACCGGGACCGTCCGGCCGGGGACGGCGCCGGCGCACAGGTCACCTGGGCCCGCATCGCACCGAACCACCTCGACGGCCTGCTCGACGCCTACCGGCACAACCTGCTGCCCAAGCTCCAGGAGCTGCCCGGCTTCTGCAGCGTCAGCATGCTGGTCGACCGGCGCCTCGGCCGGACGGTCAGCGTCACCAGCTTCGAGGACCGCGACGCCGCGGGGCTGGTGCGCCGGCACGCCCGCTCACTGCGCGAGCAGTTCGCGCAGGCCCTGGGCGCCAAGATCGTGGACGTCGCCGAGATGGACCTCGTCCTCGCCCACCTGCACGTCCCCGAGGCGGTGTGAGCGGTCTCAGCCCTGGGACGACCGGCGCATCGACCACATCTGCGCGGGGCGCTCGAACTGGGTGGCGACCTCCCAGCTCACCGCGCCGTTGACGACCTCCCTGCGGAAGTTGTCCACGGCCACCCGGGCCAGCTCCGGGTCGGCGGCGACGCGGCGGGCCAGCTCCAGCGCGCGGTCCTCGACGGCGGCGTCCTCGACCGACTCCCAGGCCAGGCCCAGCTCCACGGCCTTGGTCCCGTTGATCTCCTCGCCGAACAGCGCCATCGCCGCGGCGGCCTCGCGGCCGATCAGCCGGGACAGGATGACGAAGTGCCCGCCGCCGGGGTGCAGGCCGCGCTTGAGGAAGCCGGCTAGCAGCCGGGCGTCGTCCGCGACGATCCGCAGGTCGGCGGCCAGCAGCATGTTCATCCCGGCACCGACGGCGGACCCGCGGACGGCCGCGATCGTCGGCACCTTGACCTGGCCGAGCCGGTAGAAGGAGTCGTAGATGCGGCCCATGCCCTCGTAGGCGTCGGGCGCGGCCGGGTCCTTGCCGGCGTTCGTCAGCGTCGCGACGTCGCCGCCCGCGCAGAACGACTTGCCCACCGCCCGGACGACGAGCGCCCCGACCTCCGGCCTGGCGTCCACCTCGTCGAAGACGTCGATCAGCTCGCCGGCCATCTGCGGCGTCAGCGCGTTGCGGCGGTCGGGCGCGTTGAGCGTCACCACCGCCACGCCGCCGTCGACCTCGAGCAGGACCTCGGCGTCAGCCACGAGTGCACCTCCGGATCGGGGCCCGCGGGCCCGGGGGACCATCCGCAGGCATCAGACCACGGCGCCGTGTTGCCGCCCTGCGCGGGCCGGTCGCACACTCGGCTCCCCACCTCCGGAGCTCTCGCATGCCCGCCCGCCGCACCGCGATCCTCGCCTTTGTCGCGCTATTGGCTACGGGGTGCACCGACGTCGAAGGTGACCCGAGCCCCGCGCCGACGACGTTCACCGAGCTCCTGGGCACCACCGACCTGGACGCCGTCGCACCCGCCGGGGTGGACGTCGTGGACCTCGAGGCCGGTCCGGACGGCGCGCTCGTCCTCCTCGCCGACAGCGCCGACCCGGCCGTCACCTACCTGGCGCCGGTCGGTGAAGACGGACTCGGGGACGTCCAACGGCTGGACGGCGCCGGCGAGCAGCTGTTCGTCGGGCCCGACGGCGCCGTCCTCGTCCTCGGCCCGGGCCGGTCGACCACCGTGGGTGGCGGGATCGTCGAGCTCAGCGTCGACGGGGAGGCCGCCGCGCTCTCCCCCGACGGCCGGCGGCTGTACGTGGTGGCCGAGGGCCGGCTGGCCGCGATAGACCCCGCTACCGGCGAGGTGCAGGCGACCGCCGACCTCGATCCTGGCCTCGCGGTGAAAGTCCTCGCCGCCGGACCGGACGGGCCGGTCGCGCTCATGAGCGACGCCCGCGCGCTCGACCTTGCCGACGTCGCCGTCCTGGGCACCTGGAGCGAGGACCTGGGGCAGGCCGAGCTCGTCGAGCTGGCCTCCGACCGCCCGGCCAGCATCCCGTCCGCACTGCGGCTGACCGACGACGGCGACGCGGTCGTCACGCTCACCGTCCACGGCGACGACCCGTTCCGCGTGACGGTCGTCGAGGACGGCGAGGTGACCGCCGCGCACCCCATCCCCGGCACCGACCGCGCCCCGGCCGACCTGGCCCTCTCCCCCGACGGGCGGGTCGCCTACCTGGCGGTGGCCGGGTTCGAGGTGGAGTCCGGCGCGATCACGCTCGACCTGTCCAGCGGTGAGCAGCTCGCGGCCGGCCGGCTGTGCGAGGGGCAGGGCACCTTCGGCCGGGTGGCGCTCACCGGCGACCGGCTCACCGTCATCGGCGCGTGCGTCGGAGGGGACAACTCGTCGACCACCGCGTTCGTGCTCGGGTAGCCGTTCGGGTGGGTTGTCCCCAGGGTGCGATCCGGAGCGGCGCTGTCCTGGTTATCGTCCGCGATCGTGCGGAATCCCGGCACCGGACGGACGAGCCTCATCGCGGTGGTCCTCGGCGCGACGCTGCTGCTGCCCGCCTGCGCGGCCAGTGACGACGACGAGGCACCGAGCACGAGCCTGCCGACGACGTCGGCGCCCGCGCCCAGCACCGAGGCGCTGCCCGTGGTGGGCCCGGCCGACTTCCCCGTGCCGCCCGAGGCCCGCACCCAGGACGCCGCCGGCGCCGAGGCCTTCCTCCGCTACTGGATCGACCTGCTGAACCGGCAGCGCGCCATCCCCGCCGGGCAGCCCCTACGCGACCTCGGGCCTGAGTGCAACGAGTGCCGGCGCATCGCCAACAACTATGACGAGGCGGCCGCTGCAGGAAATCGGTACGTCGGCGGGGAGGTGACCATCACTGCCGTAGCTCAGCCCGCACTCGACGGCCCAATCGCGCAGTACTCCTTCAGTGCGCGTCGAGAGCCTGTCTCATTGGTTGACGGCTCGGGTGCAGTCCTTGAGGCACAGCCCGATCCGGCGCCGCGGCTGTCCTCGGGTCTCTACCTCGAGTGGGACGAGAGCGCCCGCTCATGGCGGGTCACGTCCTTCCAGCTCGGATGAGACGTCCTTTCGCGGTGATCACCGCAGCCCTTGTGTTGGTCGTGTGGATGACGGCCTCGGTCGGGTCGTCATCCTTGGCTTGTTCATTCGACGACTGCGGCTCGACCGGTGTGGCTGACGGAGCGGCCTCTGTCGAGTACTCCGGCGGAGCGGTCAACCAATTGGTGAGCGGCGGTGGGGCCGCTGCCGTGGACTACGTCTGGCGACTGATTCAGCCTTGCGCCTTGACTGACGAGCGCGAGGGCGCCTGCACGGCCATCGACTTTCAGGACTGCCCCGCCGACCCCGGGCAGGTCATGCGCTATCTCTCCGTCCAACAGCGGCCCGTTGTACGTGCGGATGGCACAGCCGTGATTCCGGTGACCCCTGGCTTCGGTCCTGGGGACCTGCTCGGCTCCTGGACAACGCTCCGCACGGCGTGCATCGACATCACCGCGCTGAACCCGCCGCCATCGCCGGAGGAGGTGTTCGCCTACTTCCAGCGACTGCCGCTGCCGCAGCTGACCACCTCGCACGCGCCGCCGGGCCGGGGCCTGTCCGGACTCCCGGTCGTCTTCTGGACCGACGCCCCGACCACCCAGACCTTCACCGTCGACGTCCGCGGCTACGCCGTCGTCATCGTCGCCGAGGCCCAGCGCTACACCTGGCGCACCGGCGACCCCGCCGCGCCCACGCTCACCACCACCGTCCCCGGCGGGGCCTATCCCGAGCAGGCGACCGAGCACCTGTACCGCTCGGGCACCTACACCGCCTCGCTCACCGTCACCTGGGGCGCCACGTTCACGGTCGACGGCAGCGCGCCGGCCGACGTCCCCGGCACCACCACGACCGACGGTCCGCCGGTCACCTTCGACGTCGTCGAGGCCAGCGCCGTCCTCACGAACCCCTACGACTGACCAGCTCAGCGGACAGCCGCCCGCACGACGCCGCGCTGCGACTCCTTGTCGCGGCTAAAGGCCCCGGTCACACTCTGCCGACATGCGCCCCAGCCCCGGGCTCGTGCTCGCCGCTCTCCTGCTGACCGGCTGTGGCGGGGCGGTGGCGGGCACGGCGATCCCGGGGCCGACGACGGTGTCGCTGACCGACGTCGCGGGCGCGGACGCCGAGGTGCTCGACGTGGCCGCCACCGCCGACGGCCGGTCGGTCGCGCTGCTGGCGCCGCCCGGCGGCCCGCTCACGCTCGCCGACGTCGCCGCCGACGGCACCGTCACCGCCGTCCCGCTCCGCGGCCTCGACTCCGAGCGGCCCGGCCTCACCCGCATCGCCGCGGACGGCGAAGGCGTGGTGGTCGTCGGGTTCGCCGCCGGGCGCGTCGCCCTCGTCGAGGCGGACCTGCGGCGCGTCGACGCGCCGGAGCCGGTCGGCACGCTCGGTGCCGCCGACGTCGCGGCGCTCGACGCCGTCGTCATGGACGGCGTGCTGCTCCTCGCGCTCAGCGGCATCGACAGCGCGCACCGGCTGGTCGCCGTCGACCCCGAGAACGGCGTCGTCCGCGGCGAGGTCGCGCTGCCCGGCACGCCGCGCGACCTGCACACCTCGGGGGACGGCATGGTCGTCGTCGCCACGGACACCGGGCGCAGCGCGTCCGCCGTCATCGTCGACGCCGCGCTGCAGATCGTCGGCGAGGTGCCGGTCGGCCCGGGTGCCGCCGGCCCGCTGGCCGTCGTCGACGGCGACGTCTACGCGACCGTCGGCGGGTCCGGCGACGTCTCGATCACCCGCGGCTCGGAGGTCCTGGCCACCGTGCCCGGTGACCTGCCGGCGCTGGTGACGGTCGACGGGGACACGGCCACGCTCGTCGACACCGTGGCCGACGGCGAGGTGCCGCGGGTGCTGCAGCGCACCGTCGACCTGGCGGAAGGCGAGGTGGTCGCCGAGGTGGAGCTGTGCGACGGCGGCGCGGTCGACGGGTCCGACGTCGACGGGTCCGGCCGGGCGTCGGTGGTCAGCGACTGCCGCGGCGAGCCGGTGCTCTGGCGGATCGGCTAGGCCGGCGGCTTCCAGCCCGGGTCGCGGCCGGTGACGCCGAGCAGGCGGTCGAGCGCGGGGGCGTCGGCGGGCACCGGCACGACCGGGCCGTACAGACCCGGCGGGCGGTCGTCGCCGAAGGACTCGGCGAACGCGCGGCAGGTGTCGGCGTCGCCGTCGGCGACCGCGTACGGCTGCCCCGTGGCGGCGGCGAGGTCCCAACCGTGGACGACGACCTCGTCGAGCGCGACGACGGCCGTGACCTCGCCCGGCATCTCGACACCGCCGGCCGCCGTCATCCCCTCGTGCGCCGCGGGGTCGCGCCAGGCCACGGCCAGCGCGTCGAGCTGCGCGGGGATGAAGGTGCGCCAGTCGGCGGGCAGGTGCGTCGGGTCGGTGGAGGCGGTGCCGTCGACCGGCGTCTTCTCCGCGGCCATGCGGAAGGCGTAGGCGAGCCCGGCGAGGTGGCCGAGCAGCCCGGCCACGGTCGTCCCCTCGCACGGGGTCGGGGCGGTGAGCTGGTCGTCGCGGATCCCGGCCACGACCCCCGCCGTGGCGGCCGCTGCAGGTCCCAGGTCGATCGTCATGCCAGGGCAGACCGCCGCCGTCCCCGAGAATGAGCGGCGTGCCGAGGTACGACCGCGACGCCGCCCTGTGGGAACCGTTCCGCCGCCGGCTGGCCGGCCTGCTCGAGCGCCTCGGCGACGGCGGGTTCGTCATCGCGCAGGTCCCCGACGGCGCCTACGTGCAGTTCGTGAACGAGGGCAGGGACCTGCTCGGCGAGTGCTGCGACCCGCGCCTGTTCGACGACCTCGCGCCGCGCGCCGCCGTCCTCGACGAGCGGATCCACGCCGTCGGCTGGGACCCGATCGACCCGCACGGCGGCTCCCCCAACTACAGCGTCACCTGGTACCCGGGCGCGGGGACGCCGGTGGGCGCGGTCGACCCGGACGACGCCCGCGACGCCGCCGCGCTCGCCGTGGACACCTTCCGCCGGGTGTTCGACGTCGCCGACCCGCGCCGCCTGCACCTGCCCGACGACGGCGCCGGCGACGACGACGCCGCTCCCCCGGCGCAGGTGCTCCCGCTGCGGCCACGCTGAGCCGCGGACGGAGTTGAATGGGCCCGTGTCGGGAGGACCGGACGCCCTCGCCCTCGTGCTCCCGAGCGCGGGGCCCGACCCGATCCCGCTGGCCACCGCGCTGGCCGCCGTCCTCGGGTACGCCCGCGGCCGCCGTCCGCTCTTCTTCCGCTCGCCCAGCGTGCCGCAGGGCCGGTGGGTACAGGTGCTGGCGTACCCCTTCGACCGCTTCGACGCCCAGCGGCCCGAGGCAGCCGACGGCCCCACCGACCGCGACGTCCTGCTCGCCGAGGGCCTGCACGGCCGGCTCGACCCGGCGGGGTGGCGCGAGGTGCGCGGCCGGCTCGACGACGTCTGGGCGGACTACGCCACCGCGGTCGACCGCGCGGCCGGGCGCCCGCTGTGGGAGCTGCCCGCCGACGAGTTCTCGGTGCTCATGGAGCCGGGCACGGTCGGGGCGGCGCTGCGGTCGGCGACCGAGGGGCCGGGGGCGCGGCACGTCGTCGCCGCGCTGCACCACCGCTCCCCCGCGCTGGTGCCGCTGACCGACGGGCACACCCGCCGCCAGCTGTGGGGCCACCTGCGCGAGGGCGACAGCGGGCCCGCGGCGATCGTCCACCGGGAGCTCACCGCCAACGCCGACGCGTTCGCCGCGCTGGAGACGGCGACGGCGCGGCTGCTCGGCCGGCCCCTCGGCCGGGTGCGGCTGCACGACATCCTGCTGTGGCTGTCCGGCTCGCTGCGGATGACGCACGCGGTCGCCGTCGGCCGGGCGCTCGCCGCCGAGTCGGACGAGGGCCTGGAGGCGCTGCTGCCGGCGTGACCGTCGGACGCGTCGGGCACGGCGGGCCTGCGCCCGCCGACCTCCTCCGGCTCACACCGGAGTCCGTCACCTGGTGCTCGGGCCACCTCGCGTCGTGGAGGTGATCGGCGCGGCGATCGAGCCGGAGGCCACGTCGGGCAGGGTGCGGGCCGGCAGGCTCAGGAGGCTCGGCACCGCAGCACTGGCGTCGTCGACCACGTGCACCTGCCAGGGCACGTCAGCGGTGAGTGCCGTCAGCTGTCCTGCCGTGTAGGGACCGATCGCCGGCCTGGTCCGACCCCGGGACGTCTTCGGGGCGACGACGAGGTCTAGATGGACGACGCTGTCGTCCCCGGCCGGCCAGCCGAGGTCCGCGCGGATGGCCGGAGCGTGGGCACGCACCCAGACGGCGTAGTCGAGAGCTTGGAACACCAGCATCGGGTCCGAGCCGATCTTCGTCTCGATGACGTGGAACCGACCCTCCGGGTCGAGTCCGAGGAAGTCGATGAACCCCGGTGCGCCGTCGCCCCGCCACGCCGGGTACTCGCGCTCGAAGTGGGTGACTCCCAGACCCGTCAGCCGCGTAGCAGCCAGGGCTGCCTGCAGTTGGTGCTCGACGTGGGTCTCGTCGCGCCCGGTGAGCCGGTCCTGGACCGCCGTCGCGACCGCAGCCTCGATGCGAGCTCGCTGGACGCTCGTCGGGGCACCCGGCAGGACCTCCGTGAAGGGAGGACGGTCGGCCGGCGGCTCGCGGTACTGCACGCCCGCCTGCACCAGGACCCCACCGCTCTGCCTCATCATCTTGAGCACCTGGCGGCCCGCGCAGTGCCATGCCAGGTAGCTGCCACGGTGTGCAGGGTCCAGTGCCCAGTGACGGTCGGCCGCGTCCACGAGGTCGGTCACCCACGTCGACCGCTCACCGAGGTCGTGCGTCCCTTCTCGGCGGAGCCCCCGCCCCTGGGCCTCGGACACGGCCTCCTCGACCGACGGGATCGCCACGGACGACGTCGTGAGATCGTCCGCGACGGCCCAGAGCCGGACCTCCGTCGCCAGGAAGGCGATACGGGCGGCGATCGAGGGGACCGCGGCGGCCGGCACCAGGAGCGCCAGGGTGCGATCGCCCTGCCACGCCACGGCATGTGCGACTGCCGTGCTCACGTCCTCCAGAGGCCGACCAGGCGGTACCGCGAGGACGAGGGTCCCGCCGTCCCGGGTCAGGAACCACTTCCCCAGGGTGGTCAGCTTCCGCCCGGGCTCGAACAGCGTGGCGTCCCCGACGACGTTCGCGACGACCGGCTCGAGCGCAGGGACGCCGGTCATCGGCGGTGGCGACCGATGAGGCAGAGCTCGACGACCTTGTTCGTGAGCGGGTACCCCGCGGTGAGCGGTGCGCCGACCTGGTCGCGCAGGACCGTGTCGAGTTCCTTCTGCACCGCCTCCGAGGTGGACGCCCATTCCCGCTGCACGGCCTCGAAGTGCGCCCGGTAGTCGTAGCCGTGGGGAAGGCCCATGGCTGCCCTGTCGACGACGGGGAACACCGCGGGGAGGAGGAAGTGGCAGAACTTCGCCGTGAACACGGGCGACCGCACCGGCTCAGCCCGGAGCCGGCGTTGCTTGAGCGGCCGGACCACGGTCACGAAGTCCTCGACGTCCTCCCAGCACACCTCCGCCACGTCGCGGTCCTCAACCTGCGCGCAGGAGGTCTTCCATCTCTCCCGCAATGCCGGCAGGGCCTCGTGAACCCTCGCGGTCACGCCGCTCGGGCTGGCCGGGCGGATTGCCTTCCACGCCTTCAGGTGCGGCAGGAAGCCGCTCCACCACGCCTCGCTGAAGTCACCACGGGGGTTCTCCGCTGCGAGTCGGGAGTAGAAGTCGTTGTGGAAGTCCTTCGGCCAACGCGTCCCGCGCCAGTACGCGACACCGGCCCGGAGCTCCTCCACGGTCAACGGCATGTCGATCCCCTCAACGTCCGCCTGTTGCGTCTGGAGGATCGGCGGCCCGGACGACGTCTCAAGTGCTGTGGCGCGTGACTCCTCCGTTCGTGGCGTCGGGACGGTGGCCGCCGCCCTGTTGATCATCGGATGAGTGCACGCGACACGCGCCGACACGCCGGTGCGGGCGGCGCGCAGACGATGATCAACAGCCGCACCGGCGCGCCGTTCCGCCTGACGCCCGGTCTGCCGATACCAGTAGGGAACGGGCGCGACCACGGCCCGGAACGAGAGGACCGCATGCACCCCCGCACCCGGCTCGAGACGGTCATGGCCGCTCCCCTCACCACCGGGAACCTGCTGGCCGACTGCGAGCGCTGGTGCCGCGACACCCTCCCGCCCCGGGAGTCCGGTCCCGCCACCGTCCCCGCCCCGCGCCCCGCACCGCGCGAGCGGCGCAGCGCGCCGGAGCGGCTGGAGCGGCGCCGCGCCCCGGTCACCGGCGCCGCCGTGCGGGCCATCGCCCGGACGCTCACCGAGGCGGCCAAGGCCCACCACGACGGCGCGGAGGCCGGCGCCGCCTGAGCCGTCCGCGAGTTGCTTGCAGCTTGCTAGCATCCTGCGACATGAGGACTCTGTACCTCCGGAACGTCCCGGACGACGTCGTCGAGCGGCTGGAGCGGCTCGCCGCCCGCGAGGCGACGTCCGTGGGTGCGCTGGCCGTCCGGGAGCTGGCTGAGGCCTCCCGCCGCGCGGACAACCCGGCGCTCCTCGGTGTGCTGCCCGACCTCGGGGTCCCGGCCGGGGACGTCGTCGCGGACCTGGACGCCGAGCGCGCAGGGCGGTGATCGTCGCCGACGCCTCGGCGGTCGTCTCCGGCCTGCTGAACGCCGGTGCCGCCCGGGACCTGCTCGGGCGGGAGCGGATCCAGGTGCCGCACCTGGTCGACGTCGAGGCGGCCAGCGCGCTGCGGCGGGCCGCAGCGGCCGGTTCCGTGACGCCGGGCCAGGGGTGGGCGGCCCTCGACACCTGGCGCCGCCTCGGGGCCGCCCGGCACCCCGTCACCGGTCTGCTCGACCGCGTCTGGCAGCTGCGGGAGAACCTCACGGCGTACGACGCCACCTACGTCGCGCTGGCCGAGGCCCTCGGCTGTCCGCTCGTCACCGCCGACGGGCGCCTCGCGCGGGCGCCCGGCCTCCGCTGCCCCGTGACGGTCGTCCCGGGGTAGCTCCCCGCCGGCGTCGCGCGGCAGCGGCGCGCGAGCGTGGCCCCCGGGTGTCGCCCGGCGGGCCGGGGGAAAGCCCCTGCGCATGACCGACGACCCGTACCGGCTGGCCCGCTTCGTCGAGGCGCAGACCGACACCTACGCGCAGGCGCTCACCGAGCTGCGCGCCGGGCACAAGACCAGCCACTGGATGTGGTTCGTCTTCCCGCAGGTCGCCGGTCTCGGCCGCAGCGCGACGGCGCAGCGGTTCGCGATCTCCGGGCTCGACGAGGCCCGCGCCTACCTCGCCCACCCGGTGCTCGGCCCGCGGCTGGTCGAGTCCGCGCAGGCGCTCACCGAGCTGCCCGGCTCCGACGCCGCCGCGGTGCTCGGGTCGACCGACGCGGTGAAGCTGCGCTCGTCGATGACGCTGTTCGCGCACGCCGACCCCGACCAGCCGGTGTTCCGTGCCGTCCTGGACCGGTACTTCAGCGGCGAGGAGGACGACGCGACGACGTCCCGGCTGTAGTCCCGCGCGCAGTCGTGCTCTGCCCCGCCGGTGTGGGCAGAGCACGAGCGAGCGCGGACCTCCACCGGCACTCCTGGGGCAGGAGTTGCGGGTCACCCCGGTCCGCCGGGCGGCGGGGGGCGCGGTCGGCGAGAGTTGATCGTGTGAGCGACGACCAGGGATCGGGCTACGTCAGCAACGGCCAGGAGTACAAGCGCGACACGAACTACATCACCGACCGGATCACCGCCGACGGCTCGAGCGACTGGCCGGTCGAGCCGGGCCGCTACCGGCTGGTCATCGCCCGCGCCTGCCCCTGGGCCAACCGCGCCGCGATCGTGCGCCGGCTGCTCGGCCTCGAGCCGGTCATCTCGATGGGCATCTGCGGGCCCACGCACGACGAGCGCAGCTGGACCTTCGACCTCGACCCGGGCGGGCGCGACCCGGTGCTCGGCTACGAACGGCTGCAGGAGGCCTTCTTCGCCCGCGACCCGGAGTACCCGCGCGGGATCACGGTGCCGGCGATGGTCGACGTCCCGACGAAGGCCGTCGTCACCAACGACTTCGTGCAGATGACGCTCGACTTCTCCACGCAGTGGACCAAGTACCACCGCGACGGCGCCCCTGACCTCTACCCCGAGCACCTGCGGGACGAGATGGACGAGGTGATGCAGCGCGTCTACACCGAGGTCAACAACGGCGTGTACCGGTGCGGCTTCGCCGGCTCGCAGCGCGCCTACGACAAGGCCTACGACCGGCTGTGGACGGCGCTGGACTGGCTCGAGGAGCGGCTGTCGACGCGGCGCTTCCTCATGGGTGACACGATCACCGAGGCCGACGTCCGGCTGTTCACCACGCTGGCCCGCTTCGACGCCGTCTACCACGGCCACTTCAAGTGCAACCGGCAGAAGCTGTCCGAGATGCCGGCGCTGTGGGGCTACGCGCGCGACCTGTTCCAGACGCCAGGGTTCGGCGACACCACCGACTTCCCGCAGATCAAGGAGCACTACTACGTCGTCCACGCGGACATCAACCCGACGCAGGTCATCCCGATGGGCCCGGACACGTCGAACTGGCTGACCCCGCACGGGCGCGAGGCGCTCGGCGGCTCACCCTTCGGCGACGGCACCCCGCCCGGGCCCGTGGCCGCCGGCGAGGAGGTGCCGGCGTCGCACGGCCCCGGCGGCATCGGGCACCGGCCCGACGACGAGCGCCGCTGACCGGCACGCGGTGCCGAGGGGTCGGCGGACCGGACAGCACCCTCGGCGTGGCCGGGTCTCAGCCACCGTCGCCTCCGCCGCCACCGTCGAAGCCACCGCCCGCGTCGCCGCTCGCCCTGCCGCCGAGCGGTAAGCGGGACGGGTGGGGGCGCCCGCCCCACTCGCCGAGGCCGTGGTCGTCACCACGCCACTCCCCGGCACCCGTGCGGTACCGGTGCAGCGCGACGAGCAGGACGAGGACCACCGCGAGAGCCGCGAACACCACGATCACGGTCATGGCGCGAAGGTCCCGCGCGCACGAGCCGGACGACAGAGCCCTCCGACTCCGGGGTCAGTCCCCGCCGCCGCCGTCCCCGCCACCGTCTGAGCCGCCGTCGGAGCCGCTGTCGACCCCGTCGCCCCCGGACCAGCTGCCGTCGCCGGCACCGGGCCGCGGACGCTGCCAGGACAGGATGCAGTAGATCGCCATCGCCACGAAGGCGAGGATCGAGAGCGCGGCCACGGGCGGGCACCGTGCCGCACCGCGGGCCGGGGCGCCAGGGGTCCGCGCGCGGGTCAGTCCCCGCCGCCGCCCCCTCCGCCGCCGTCTCCCCCACCGCCACCGGAGTCGCCCCAGCCACCGCCGTCATGGTGGCCGTGGTGTCCGCCGTCGCCCCAGCCGCCGCCGTCGCCGTACCAGCCCCCGCCGTCACCGCCGGAGCGCCGGGGCCCGCCCCGCCGGGCGGCGCGTATCGCGGCAGTGAACATGGCGGTGGACACGAGCAGGACCAGGGCGATCACGATCCACGGGAGCACGAGCGGCACCGTGCCCGACAGGTCGACCGGACACCAGTGATCCCCGCGCCTCAACTCACCGCGCGGTCCTCGGCCCGGTCGACCTCGGCCGCGCACCGGGCCGTCGCCGCGGCGGTGGCGAGGGTGTCCCGGTCGAGCCACTCGAGCAGGAACCGGGAACCGTGCACGTCGACGAGCGTGGCGCGGTCCGGCAGCGGGCGCAGTGCGCACGAAGTCGTCATGACGTCATGACTAACACACGGACGTGTCGCGCACGTGGCCGTCCGGCGTCCTGCGGATGTCACGGGTCGGATCGGTCGACGGGGGCGGGGGCGCCGGTGTCGCCACCGCCCCCGTCGTCCGGAGTGTCGGGCGGGGAGGTCAGGGGTGCCGCGCGACCGGTCGGTGCGCGTAACCCCCATCCCCGATACCTCCCCGCCCGGTGGCCCCGGCCCAGCGGTGGCCAGATCGGGGTCACGCCCGGGAAGGCAGCGCCCAGTCGGCGGTGCGGTGCGGGAGAGATCCCCGACCTCGGCCGGCGGCTGGTGCGCGCCTGGCAGGGAGGTCAGTCGGGAGAGAAGGACGGGTCGCGCAGGACGGCGGCGACGGCGGCGGAGGCCGACGTCGGCGCCGGGGCGGTGCAGAGGGCGGTGGCCGGCACGCCCGACGGGCAGATCGCGGCCAGGGTGGTCAGCCAGGTCGAGGCCGACATGGTGGGCGCCGGGGGCGCGATCGGCCGCGGCTCGGGCGCCACCGGCGCCGTGGGCTCGGTGGGGAGGTCGTCCTCGAGCGCCGGGTCGACGGGCCGCGGGACGGTGGACCGCTGCCGCTGCGTGACCGTGGTCGCCGAGGTCTCGGTGGCGTCGTCGGCCGCGCCGCACTCGGCCTGAGGGGCGGTCAGCAGGACGGCCACGGTCGCCGGGGCGACGGCGAGTCCGGTGGCCCGCGCGGTCTGGGTAGTTGCGGTCCCGACCGCGGGGGCGGTCTTGGCGACCGGAGCCGAGGACGAGGTCGTGACCTGCGCGGTGGCGGTGCCGGCGACCGCGGTGGTCACCGCCTCGGCCTCGGCGGCGACCGGCTCGGTCACCGGCGTGACGGCCTCCGCCACCGCCACGGATTCGACGGCGGTCTCCACCACGGGCGCGACGGCTTCGACCACCTGCACGAGCGGCTGCGTCACCGACTCGACCACCGTGTCGATGACCGGGCCGACCGCCCCGTTGACGACCTGGGCCACCGGCACGACAGGCGCGGTGACCGTCTCGACGACAGACGCGACAGGATCGAGGACCGTCTCGAGGACGGGCGCGACCGGGTCGACCACGGTCCCGATCACCGGTGCGGCAACGTCCTCGACGACGGGAGTGACCGGTCCCAGGACCGGGACGACGTTCTCGACAGCAGGGACGAGCGGCTCGGTCACCGTCTCCACGATCGGCGCGGCCGGCTCCACGATCGCCTCGACGATCGGAGCGACCGGCTGCGTGATCGGCTCGACCACCGGCGTCACCGGCTCGACCACCGCATCGACCACCGGAGCCACAGGACCGGTGACCACCTCGACCACCGGCGGGATGACGTCCTCGACCACCGGGACGACCGGCTCGACGACCGTCCCCACCAGAGGCGGGACTACCCCGACGACAGGAGCCACCGGTCCGGTGACCGTCTCGACGACCCGAGCCACCGGCTCCGTCGCGGTCTCCACGACGGGTTCGACGACGGTCTCGACCACCGGAGCCACCGGCTCGGTCACCGTCCCGACGACCGGAGCCCCCGGCTCTGTCACGGTCTCCACGACGGGTTCGACGACGGTCTCGACCACCGGAGCCACCGGCTCGGTCACCGTCTCCACGACCGGAGCCCCCGGCTCTGTCACGGTCTCCACGACGGGTTCGACGACGGTCTCGACCACCGGAGCCACCGGCTCGGTCACCGTCTCCACGACCGGAGCCCCCGGCTCTGTCACGGTCTCCACGACGGGTTCGACGACGGTCTCGACCACCGGAGCGACCGGCTCGGTCACCGTCTCGACGACCGGAGCCACCGGCTCCGTCGCGGTGTCCACGACGGGTTCGACGACGGTCTCGACCACCGGAGCGACCGGCTCGGTCACCGTCTCGACGACCGGAGCCACCGGCTCGGTCACCGTCTCGACCACCGGCGCGACCGGCTCGGTCACGGTCTCGACCACTGGAGCCACCACCGGCGGCACCGGCTCGGTCACCGGCTCCACCACCGGCGCGACCGGCTCGGTCACGGTCTCGACCACCGGCGCCACCACCGGCGACACCGGCTCAGCAACCGTCTCGACGACCGGCGCCACCACCGGCGCCACCGGCTCCGTCACGGTCTCGACCACTGGAGCCACCACCGGCGCGACCGGCTCCGTAACTGTCTCGACCACCGGCGCCACCGGCTCGGTCACCGTCTCGACCACCGGCGCCACCGGCTCCGTCACGGTCTCGACCACTGGAGCCACCACCGGCGCGACCGGCTCGGTCACCGTCTCCACTGCCGGTGCGACCACGTCCTCCACGACCGGCAGAGGCGCCTCGCTCACCGGCTCGGGCGTCTCCGCGGGAACGTCCGCAACCGGCTCCACCACCGGTGCGACCACGTCCTCCACGACCGGCAGAGGCGCCTCGCTCACCGGCTCGGGCGTCTCCGCGGGAACGTCCGCAACCGGCTCCACCACCGGTGCGACCACGTCCTCGACGACCGGAACAGGCGCCTCGCTCACCGGCTCAGGCGTCTCCGCGGGGACGTCCGCGACCGGCTCCGGAGGGGACTCAGGCGCGGGAGCGGGCTCAGGCACAGGAGCCGGCTCGGGCACGGGAGCCGGCTCGGGCACAGGAGCCGGCTCGGGCACAGGAGCCGGCTCAGGCACGGGAGCCGGCTCAGGCGCGGGAGCCGGCTCAGGCGCGGGAGCCGGCTCAGGCGCGGGAGCGGGCTCAGGCGCCGCGGCGGGGACCTCCGCGACCGGCTCGACCACGGGCTCGACGGGGACCTCGTCGACCGTCGCGCCGACCTCCTCGACCGGCCCGCCGACCAAGGAGCCCGCCGGAGCGAGCGGGTCATCGGCACGGGCCGTGGCGGACGCGATCAGCAGGAGCGCGTAGACGCCGGCCACCAGGCCGATCAGGAAGAGGACCCGACGGGACCAGCCAGCGACTCCGGCGCTGCTCACCGACCCCCGTGTGGAAGTCCCCTTCCGCACGGACGCAGACTAGAACGACTCCATCCGGACCGCTCGTCGATCACGGCAACGCGGCGTACCGGGACCTCGCCGGACTAAACGACGCGGATGCGCAGCCGGCGGAACCCGCGGCCCTTGCTCTCCATCTTGACCACCTCGACCCGGCCGACCATCGCCGTCGAGGCGACGTGCGTGCCGCCGTCGGCCTGCAGATCGAGACCGACGATGTCGACGATCCGCACCTGCTCGATGTCGGGCGGCAGCAGGTCGGTCGCCGTCCGGATGAGGTCGGGGATGGCGTAGGCCTCCTCACGCGGGAGCGTGCGGACCCGGATCGGCCGGTCGGCGGTGATCTCGGCGTTCACCGCCTCGGCCACGCGGTCCTTGAAGTCGGCCGGCACCTCGGCGAGGTCGAAGTCCATCCGCGCGGTCAGCGGCTCCATGTTGCCGCCGGTGACCTTGGCGCCGAAGTCGCGCAGCACCACCCCGGTGAGCACGTGCAGCCCCGAGTGGGTGCGCATGAGCGCGGTCCGGCGCTCGTCGTCGAGCGCCCCGCGGACGGCGGTGCCCGGCGGCGGCACCGGGTCGCCCTCGACCGGGATGAGGTACAGCTCGTCGCCCTTGCGGGTGCCGGCGATCCGGGTGCGGACGCCGCCCCACAGCAGCACGCCCTCGTCCGGCGGCTGCCCGCCGCCGCCCGGGTAGAAGGCGGAGCGGTCGAGGACGATGCCCTGCTCGGGGTCGGCCGCGACAACGGTCGCGTCCCACTCCCGCACGGTGGCGTCGGCGAGGTCGAGGCGGTGGGTGTGCCCGTGCCGTTCAGCGCTCACGGGCACCCATCCTGCCGAACGCGCCCCGGCTCAAGCCGCCGTCTCGTCCTCCGTCTGCCACACCCGGTCGGCGCGGTCCAGGAACGCCTCGACGAGCCGGGCGCAGGCCGCGGCGGCCTCCGGCTCCCGCTCGGCGATCTCGCGGCGCAGCCCGGGCACCAGCGCGGCGGCCTCCGGCGGCGGCGGGCCGGTGAGCTCCCAGGTCTCCTCCCACGCGGAGAACGCGCCCGGGTCGATCTCCGGGTGGAACTGCACGCCGAGGTGCGGGCCCGCGGTGAACGCCTGCACCGCCCGGTCGGTCCGCGCGACCTCCACCGCGCCGGGCGGCACGGTGAACCGGTCCCCGTGGTACTCGAACCAGGGGCCGGCCGGCACCAGTGCGGGGTCGGCGGTCTCGACGTCGAGGAACCCGTGCTCGCCGGCGGGCGCCTGCGCGACCACGCCGCCCAGCACGCGCGACAGCGCCTGCCCGCCGAAGCAGACGCCGAGCACGGGCGTCCCGGCGTCGACCGCGCGCCGCAGGTACGCGAGCTCCGCGGCCAGCCACGGCACCGTGTCGTCGTAGGCAGCCGCGCCCGAGCCCATGACCACCAGCGTGCGCAGCGTCGCGGGGTCGGGCAGGTCGGTGAGCAGCGGGGAGTCGCCGACGGTCGTCCCGACGACGACCGTCAGCCCCTGCGCCTCCAGCGCCGGCCGCAGGGTGCCGACCAGCCGGTGCCCGCGCGAGGGGTCGGCGTCGTGGACGAGGACGAGCGCGGTGTGCACGCATCCAGTATCCGCGGCCTCACCGACCGTCCCGGACGTCCCGCGCCGGGGTGCCCCCCTTCCGCCGGGCCGCCGCCGGGAGCAGGCTGACGCCCGCGGCGGTGCCGCCCGGGCAGCGCCGCCCCCAGAGAGGAGCGGCCATGTACGCACGCTCGACCTCCGTCGCGGGCACACCGGAGAAGCTCGACGACGGGATCGCGTACGTCTGCGACGAGGTCATGCCCGCGCTGGCCGACATGCGCGGGTTCGTGGGCCTGTCGATGATCACCGACCGCGCCAGCGGTCGGGCCGTCGTCACCTCGTCCTGGCGCGACGTCGAGTCGATGCGGGCCAGCGCCGACCGGGTGCGCGCGATGCGCGAGCAGGCCGCGGAGGCCTTCGGCGGGGACGTCACGGTCCAGGAGTGGGAGGTCGCGGTCATGCACCGCCGCTCGGAGGCGCCGGCGGGCGCGTGCACGCGCGTGACCTGGTGGCGCACCGACCCCGCCGGGCTGGATCGGGTCATCGACGCCTACCGCAGCGTCCTGGTGCCGCGGATGGAGGACTACCCCGGCTTCTGCAGCGTGAGCCTCATGGTCGACCGGGAGAACGGGCGGGCCGCGTCCGCGGTGACCTTCGAGGACCGCGACGACATGGACGCCGGCCGCGCCCACGCCCGCGCCACCCGCGACGACTTCGCCCGGTCCATGAAGCTCGAGATCACCGACGCCGAGGAGTTCGACCTCGTCCTCGTCCACCTGCGGGTGCCCGAGACCGTCTGAGACCCGCCCGTCCGCCTCCCCCACACGGGAGGCGGACGGGACGGGCTCACACGACGGCGGTGAAGGCCGGCCAGACGTCCTGGGGGCCGGCGGCCACCAGCCCCGCGCCGAGGAACCGCGACCAGGTCAGCTCGCTGCCCGCCTCGTCGCGCCAGGACCAGCAGCGCCGGGTGAGGTGGTGCAGCCGGTGCTCCTGGGTGAAGCCGATCGCGCCGTGCACCTGGTGGGCCAGCTTCGCGACCCGCTCGACGGCCTCCCCCGCGCGCACCTTCGCGGCGGCCGCGGCCAGCCCGATCGTCGTCTCCCCACGGTCCAGCGCCTGGACGGCGGCGTCGACCAGCGCGGCGGTCGAGGTGACCTCGCCGGCCATCTGCGCCAGCTCCACCTGGATCGCCTGGAACTTGCCCAGCGGCCGGCCGAACTGGTGCCGCTCGCCGGCGTACTGCACCGTCCACGCCAGCACCTGCTCCAGCGCGGCCGAGATCTGCACCGCGCGGGCGAGCGCGTAGCGGGCGCGCACCTCCGCGGCCCGCGCCGGGCTCAGCAGCGCACCGCGCGCGCCGACGCCGTCGAGCACCAGCGACCCGCGCGGCTCCCCGGCCAGGTTCACCGCCCGCGACGCCGTCAGCCCCGCCGCGTCGACCAGGGCCAGCACCGCGCCCTCGATCCCGGCCGGGGGCGTGGCGAGCACCGCGACGTGCCGGGCCACACCGGCCCACGCGACGTCGGTGGCGGTGCCGGAGAGGGTGAACCGGCCGGGCCCGTCGCCATCGTCGGAGGGCTCGGCGGCGACCGTCCCGTCGACGGCGACGGTCAGTGGCTCCTCCGGCGAGGGCAGGTCGAGGTCGGCGGCCACCACGGCCGGGCCGGCCACGAGGAGCTGCTCGGCCACCGGCACCGCGGCGGCGCCGGCCGCCAGCGTGCGCACGATCGCGACGGCGTCGGCGAGCTCGCCGCCGGAGCCGCCGGCCTCCTCGGGCAGCCCGACGCCGGTGAGCCCGGCCCCGGCCAGCGCCGACCACAGGCCCTCGTCCCACGGCCGCTCGGCGGTGAGGACGAACGGCTCGTGCCCGGACAGGATGTCCCGGACGGTCTCGACCACCAGGTCCTGATCGCTCATCGCAGCCCCAGCCCCCGCGCCACGATCCCCTTGAGGATCTCGTTGGTGCCGCCGCGCAGCGTGTAGCCCGGCGCGTGCAGCTGTGCCTCGGCCAGCGCCCGGCCCAGCGGGTCGGGGCTGTCCAGGGACGCCGGGACGTCGACCACCCGGCGCACCTCGTCGACGACGTCCTGCTCGAACGTCGTCCCCATGTCCTTGACCAGCGCGGCCGGGATGTCGGGCAGCTCCCCCCGGTCCAGCGCGGCGGCGATCCGCAGCGACAGCTGGCGCAGCGCCAGCGCCCGGGAGGACAGCCGGCCCAGCACCGCCAGCTGCGCGGGGTCGCCGGTCGCGGCGGCGCGGCGGCCGAACTCGGCCAGCAGCGGCCAGGTCGAGAGGAACCGCTCGGGCCCGGACCGCTCGAAGGCCAGCTCCGCGGTCACCTGGTGCCAGCCGGCGCCCTCGGTGCCCAGCAGCATGTCGCCGGGCACGACGACGTCCTGGAACACCACCTCGTTGAAGTGGTGGCCGCCGTCGAGGATGCGGATCGGGTTGACCGTGATGCCGGGCAGCGACAGGTCGACCAGCAGCTGGGTCAGCCCCTGGTGCTTGCCGCGCGGGCCCTCGCCGGGCGGGCCGGTGCGCACCAGCACGATCCCGTAGTGGGAGTGGTGCGCGTTCGACGTCCAGACCTTGGCGCCGTTGACCACCCAGTCGCCGTCGGCGTTGCGGGTGGCGCGGGTGCGGATCGAGGCGAGGTCGGAGCCGCTGTCGGGCTCGCTCATGCCGATGACGAAGTAGCACTCGCCCGCGGCGATGCGCGGCAGGATCTCCTTGCGCTGCGCCTCGGTGCCGTAGCGGAGGAGGTTCGGCCCGGACTGCCGGTCGGCGATCCAGTGCGCGGCCACCGGGGCGCCGGCGGCGAGCAGCTCCTCGGTGACGGCGTAGCGCTCCTGCGCGGTGCGCTCGTGGCCGCCGTACTCCTTGGGCCAGGTCATGCCCAGCCAGCCGCGGGCGCCGAGCTTGCGCGAGAACTCCGGGTCGACGCCGGACAGCCAGGTGTCGACGTGCGTGGTGAAGGTCCCCGCGGCGAGCTCCTGCGCGAGGAACTCCCGGACCTCCAGGCGGACCCGCTCGGCGGCCTCGGACGGCGGTGCGGGCGCCAGGGTCAACTGGTTGCTGCTCATGACGGACACGTCCCCACGTCGGCGTGGCAGTTGTCCCCCCGGTTCTACCGTGCGCCGGCGCGCAACACCCGCGCCCGGGTGTGTCGGACGCCGTCCGCCTGCCGGGCGGGGCGGCGGTCAGTGCCGGTCGTCGCCGGGGAACGCGTCCCGGGCGAGCTGGCGCAGCCCGTCGGCCACGTCGCCGGCCACCGTGGTGAGCCGGTCGACGGCGCCGGAGACCAGGCGGCGCACCGCGGCGGGGTCCAGCCCGAGCACCGAGCCGAGACCCGCGGCGACGTCGATCCCCGGAAATCCGGGGACCGGGTCGGGCGGCTCCGCCCGCCCCGGTGTCCAGCGCATCGCGTCACCGGAGACCGTGACGTCCCCGGTCGCGCCCTCGAGCACGTCGGTCAGCTCACTGCGCGTCTGCTCCACGGCGGCCTCCTCGCGCCCGGCCCCGCGGACGGGGCGGTGGCTGCGATGGTCCGCCTCCTCCTCCCGGCCCGCCAGACCCTCGCCCGGCAGCCGGGTGAGCACGAGCAGGGCGACGTCGTCGGCGCGGCGGGGCCCGGCCAGCGCGTCGAGCAGCCGGTCGCACAGCGCGTCCGGGTCGGTGTCGCCGGGGGCCGCGGCGGCGACGGCGCGCAGCCGGTCCAGCCCGGCGTCGATGTCGGCGGTGCGGCTCTCCACCAGGCCGTCGGTGAACAGGACGAGCGTGGCGCCGGGCCGCAGCCGGCCCCGCCACTCCGGCGCGGGACCCGGCGGCGCGCCGAGCAGCCGGCCCGGGCGGACGTCGAGCAGCCCGGCCCGCCCGCCCTCGACCAGCAGCGGCGGCGGGTGGCCGGCCGAGGCGATCCGCAGCCCGCCGGTGGGCGGGTGCAGCCGGGCGAACAGCGCGGTGGCCATCCGCGGCAGGCCGAGCAGCGGCCAGCTGCCGTGCAGCCGGTCGACCAGCGCCGCCGGGCCCGGCCGGTCCACCAGCAGCGCGCGGTGCACGCTGCGCAGCTGGCCCATCGTCGCCGCGGCCGTCACGTCGTGCCCGACGACGTCGCCGACGACCAGCGCCACCTCGCCGCCGGGCAGCGGGACGACGTCGTGGAAGTCGCCGCCCACGTCGGCGCCGCGGCTGGCCGGCAGGTAGCGGACGGCGACGGCGTACCCCGGGACCGCCGGCGGCGCGGGCGGCAGCAGGCTGGCCTGCAGCGTGTGCGAGGTGTGCTCGTCGAGCTCGTGGCGCTGGGCGACGTCCATGCCCTGCGACATCTGCAGCGCGAGCTGCTCGGCGGTCTCGACGTCGGCCTCGGTGAACGGGCCGCGGCGCACGTCGGCGGCGAGCGAGAGCACCCCGAGCGGCCGGTTCTCCGCGACCAGCGGCACGCAGACGAGGTCGGCCAGCTCCAGCGCGCGGGTGACCTCCCGGTGCCGCGGGCTGGTGGTGGCCCGGGCGAGCTCGGCGTCGGCCGCCCCGCGCAGCCAGACCGTGCGGTGCTGGGTCAGCGCCCGCACGCTCGGGTGCGAGCCGTCGCGACGGGGCAGGTGGACGTCGCGCAGCTCCTCGACCAGGGGGCGGCGGGCCGGGTCGGCGTGCGCGACCACCGGCTCGGCCAGTCCGTGCTCGGTGAGCACGTCGACGACGCACACGTCGGCCAGCCGGCGGACGGTCAGCTCGGCGAGCCCCGCGATCGTCTCGGTGACCCCGTGCCCGGCGGCCATGAGCCGGGCGGCCTCGAGCAGGAACGCCGACCGGGCCGCCTGCCGGACGGTCTCCTCGTGCAGCCGGACGCGCTCGAGCGCCTGCCCGGCCTGCCGGCCAAGGGTGGCCAGCAGGTCGGCGTCGGCCGGCGCCAGGGAGCCGCGGGCGCCGGGCTCGGCCAGGCTGATCAGCTCGCTGTCGTCGGTGACGCCGAGGACCAGCACCAGCGCGCCCAGGTGCCGGTCGTCGGCCGCCGTCACCGGCACGACGACGACCGCCTCCTGCCCGGCCTCGGCCATCGCCTCCGCGAGCCCCGGCCACCGGTCGCGCAACGCCGGCCCGACCGGCACCGACCGGACGCCGCCGGTGCGGACCAGCTCCGCGCCGTCCCGCGCCGCCGCGGCCAGCTCGCCGAGCAGGTGCGGCGCCACGTGGTCGCTGGCGGCCAGGGTGACCGGCGGCGGCGCCCCCTCGGGCCCGGGCGCGGCCAGCCACAGCGCGGCGCCGCCGGCCTCCACCGCCGCCCGCGCCCGGTGGACGACGACCTCGGCGACCTGCTCGGGCGACGCCGCGGCGGCCAGCTCGGAGACGACCTGCTGCAGCGTGCGCGCCCGCGCCTCGGACTCGGCCGCGGCCCGCTGCGCGGTGAGCAGCGCCCGCTCGTAGCGTCGCCGCGAGGTCGCCTCGAAGACCGTGGCGCGCACCAGCAGCGGCAGCCCGGCCTCGTCGCGGACCTCGACCGCGTTGACCAGGCACGGCAGCACCGACCCGTCCGCGCGGACGACGTCGAGCGCGACCTCGCGGACCGCCCCCTGCAGCCGCAGCAGCGGCGCGAGGTGGGTCTCGTAGAACACCCGGCCGCCGGCGTTGAGCAGGTCGGGCAGCCGGCGGCCGCGGACGTCGCCGGGCTCCCGGCCGGTCCAGGTGCAGAAGGTGCGGTTGACCTTGACCACCCGACCGTCGGGGACCATCGACAGGTAGCCGCAGGGGGCGTTCTCGTAGAGGTCGGCGGGGTCCTCCTCCAGCAGCCGCGCGAGGCCCTCCGGCTGCTCGAGCCGGTCCGGGGGCGGTGCGGGGTCGGTCACGGGCCGACCGGGCCCCCGAGGAAGGCGCGGATCGCCGCGGTCGTCTCCTCGGGCGCGGACAGGTGCGGGCAGTGCCCGGTGGCGGACAGCCGCCTGAAGACGCTGCCCGGGACCTGCGCGTGCACGAACCGGCCGACGGGCTCGGGCGCGATCGCGTCGTCGGAGCACTGCAGCACCAGCGTCGGGACCCGGACCGCGGGGAGGTCGGTGCGGTTGTCGGAGAGGAAGGTGACCCGGGCGAAGTCGCGGGCGACGCGGGGGTCGGTGCGGCAGAAGCTCTCGGCCAGCTCCGCGGCCACGTCGGGGTGGTCCGGCCCGGCGACCACCGCGGCCAGCCCCGCCGCCCACTGCGCCGGGTTGCTGTCGAGCGACTCCAGCAGCGCGGCGACGTCGGCCCGGCTGAAGCCGCCGGTGTAGTCCTCGTCGTCGACGTAGCGGGGGCTCGGTCCGATCATCACCAGCGCCCCGAACCGGCCGGGGTCGGCCCGCACCGCCAGGACGCCGATCATCGCGCTCACGGAGTGGCCGACCAGGACGACGTCGGTCAGGTCCAGCTCCCGGACGACGTCGAGGAGGTCCTCGGCGTAGCCGCGCAGGGTGCCGTGGCGGACGGGATCGTAGGCGGAGACGTCGGACCCGCCGGCGCCGACGTGGTCAAAGGTGACCACCCGGTGGTCGACGGCGAACTCGGGCACCAGGGCCCGCCACATCGTCTGGTCGCAGCCGTACCCGTGCGCGAGGACCATCGGCCGGGCCCCCTCCGGCCCGCTCACGCGTACGCAGTTCCGCGTGACCACCGTCACGCCCGGGACGGTAACGGACGCGGGCGTCCCTGTCCCCGCCCGCCCGCGCACGGACCCCTGTCCCCCCGGCCGGCGGGCTCCTACCCTGCCCCCGTCCCGGACGAGACCCGGTCCGGTCCCTCCCTCCTGAGCTGCACCGGAGGTGCCCCGTGACCGCCGTCCCGACCTCCCTGCGTCCCCCCGCACCCGCCGCGGAGATGTCCGCCGCGACCCGGGCCGGGGACTCCCAGCGCGTCCTGCACCGGCTGGTCCGCCGGGAGCTGCGGACCCTCGCCGAGCTGGCGACCTGGGCGCCGCCCGGCGACGCCGCGCGCACCGCGGCGCTCACCCGGCACGCCGACCTGGTCAGCCGGGTGCTGCTGGGCCACCACGCGATGGAGCGAGAGCTGCTGTGGCCGGCCCTGGAGCGCGCGCTGCCGGCCGCCGTCGCCGGGTCGGGCCGGGCGCGGGTCGCCGCGTGGACCACCCGCTGCGCCGCCGTCGACAACCGGCTGCGCGACCTGTCCACCGCCGCCCGGCAGTGGGCGGTCGCCGGCACGCCGCCGGCCCGGGACGCCTTCGCGCTGGCCTGCCTGGACCTCGCGGCCGTCGTGGACGCGCAGACGGCGGCCGAGGAGCGGGAGCTGGTGCCGCTGCTGGAGGCGCACCTGCCGGCGCGGGAGTGGACGGCGATCGTGCACGCCGCGCGGCCGGCGCTGTCGGGCCGCGAGCGGCTGACGGTGCTGGGGCTGGCCCTGGAGGACGCCTCACCGGCGGAGCAGGCGCGGCTGCTGGCGGGGCTGGGCCGGGGGACCCGGCTGGTCTGGCGGCTGGCCGGGCGGGCGCGCTACCGCGCGGCGGTGGTCCGGCTGCGGGGTGCCCCGCCCTCGCACTGAAGGCCGGGCCGAGGGAGCGGGCGCGACGACGAGCCCGCTCCCGGAGGGGTCAGAAGCGCGACGTGCCACAGTCCCGGCAGCGCTTCTTGGCCGTGGTGGTCTCGCCGTGGCAGTTCGGGCAGATCCAGGACGCCCGCTCGGTGGGGCGCTCGGTGGTGGTCGTGGACATGGTGTTCTCCCCTGTCGTCCGGGAGCCCCCGACGGTAGGCAGCCGGGATGTCGGGCAGGTGTCCTGCGGGTTGCGGGACGACACGGTCTCCCCTGACTCCCCACCCATCCCGCCACGGGGCACTGGCAGCGCACTGGTACGCGGGTGCAAGCCGGGGCTCCAGTCGGCGTCCAGTCCCGTCCATGCGGCGCGCGGGAGCGTCCTCGCAGCGAGCCGGACAGCGGCTCGACGACCGAGGAGGCACTGCCGTGACCCGTACTGCCGTGACCCGCACTGCTCTGACCCGCACCCGCGCCGCCCGCACCCTGCTGCGCACCGCCGTCCCCGCGACCGCGTTCGCCGCCGTGCTCGCCACCGCCGGCACCGCGTCGGCCGGTTCCGTCGCCTACAACGCCTACGACACCGACGCCAACGGCTACGTCGACCTCTACGCCTTCGACGACAGCGGCGACTGGTACGAGGACACCTGGGCGGTCGACTGGGACGAGGACGGCTACGTCGAGCAGGTCGCCCTCGACACCGACCTCGACGGCTGGGCCGACACCTTCGCCTTCGACGGCGACGAGGACGGCTACGTCGAGGAGGTCGGCGTCGACACCACCGGCAACGGCCTGCCCGACGTGTGGGGCGCCGACTCCGACCACGACGGGTACGTGGACGCCGCCGCCTACGACGTCGACGACGACGGGTACGCCGACTGGTCCGAGCCGATGGCCCCGACCTCCTACGCCTACGCGACGGTGACCTACGTCTTCGCCGAGGCCGACGGCTGGACCTACTGGGAGCTGTCGGTCGAGTACGGCTACGGCCTGACCTCCGACCGGGACGACAGCGGGATCAGCCCGGCGGCCGGCGGGACGTTCACCGCCGCCGGGGACACCGCCGCCGACGACACCGCCGCCGACGACACGGCGCACGAGTGGACCGGCGACACCGTCGCCACCGCGCTGCAGGAGCTGGCCGGCCTCCTCTGAGCCGGCCGATGAGTCCGGCGCCCGGCGCCGGTCCCGAGGAGGTGGCCGTCTTCCTCCTCGTCCCCGGCGCCGGCGGACACGCGTGGTACTGGCACCGCCTGGTCCCCGAGGTCGAACGCCGGGGGCACCGGGCGGTCGCCGTCGACCTGCCCGCCGACGACGACACCGCCGGACTCGAGCGGTACGCCGACGTGGCGACGGCCGCGCTCGACGCCCGGTCCGCGGACGGGGACGCCGTGGTGGTCGGGCAGTCCATGGGCGGGCTCACCGCGCCGCTGGTGGCGGCCCGCCGGCCGGTGCGGCTGCTGGTCCTGCTCAACGCGATGGTGCCGCGGCCCGGCGAGACCGGCGGGGAGTGGTGGGACGCCGTCGGGCAGGCGGAGGCCCGGGCGGCGTGTGCCCGCGCGCAGGGCCGGCCCGTGGACGACGACGTCCAGACCGACCTCTCCCACGACGTGCCGCCCGAGGTGTGGGCGGCCGGGGCCGGGCACGCCGGCGACCAGTCGGGGACCCCGTTCGGCGAGCCGTGGCCGCTGGCCGCCTGGCCCGACGTGCCCACGCGGGTGCTCGCCGGCGCGGAGGACCGCTTCTTCCCGGTCGCGCTGCAGCGGCGGGTGGCCCGCGAGCGGCTGGGGCTGGAGGTCGACGAGGTCCCCGGCGGGCACCTCTGCGCGCTGAGCCGGCCCGTCGAGCTGGCGGACGCCCTCGACGCCCTCGTGGCGCAGACCTCGCCCCGACACGCGGGCGGGAGATGACAGCGAGGGGGTGAAAGGCGCAGGATGGTCGATTGCCGCGCGCGTCAGGAATGGCGCCCGGAATGGCACCGAAGAGAGATTGCCGACCATTCTAGCAGAGGGAAGTGCATTGCCGGCGAGCCCGTCCGACGTCGCCCCCGACCCAGGCCTCGACACCGAGGTGGCCCTCGAGCAGGTGTACGTCACCGACCTGTACCGCCGGCTCGACGCCGCCCGCGAGCTGGCCAGCACCCGCTGGCGGCAGGCGATCACCTGGCCGGCGGTCGACCCGCAGGCGCTGCAGGAGCGCGACGCCACCGTCCGCTTCCACGGCGAGCGGGTGGTCGCGCTCGACGCCGCCGAGGCCGGGCTGGTGGTCGGCCGCATCGACCGCGCCGACGACGGCGGCGCCCTCTACGTCGGCCGGATCGGCCTGCCCGGCGACGACCCGGCGCAGGACCCGGCGCTGGTCGACTGGCGGGCCCCCGCGGCCCGGCCGTTCTACGTCGCGACGCCGGTGCAGCCGCTGGGCATCGTGCGCCGCCGGCACATCCGCACCCGCGGGCGCACCGTCGTCCGCCTCGACGACGAGGTGCTCACCGACGGCGTCATGGGCTCGGGCCTGACCGGCGAGACCGCGCTGCTGGCCGCGCTCGACGCCTCGCGCACCGGGCGGATGACCGACATCGTCCGCACCATCCAGGCCGAGCAGGACCGGGTGATCCGCAGCGACGCCGCGGGCGTGCTCGTCGTCCAGGGCGGGCCGGGCACCGGCAAGACCGCGGTCGCGCTGCACCGGGCGGCCTACCTGCTCTACACGCACCGCGAGCGGCTGGCCCGCCGCGGCCTGCTCGTCGTCGGCCCGACGCCGACCTTCCTGCGCTACATCGCCGACGTGCTGCCCTCCCTCGGCGAGACCGGCGTGCTGCTGGCCGGGCTGGGGCAGCTGCGTCCGGGACTGGACGCCCGCGGCGAGGAGTCGCCGGAGACCGCGGCGGTCAAGGGCCGGCTGGAGATGGTCGACGTGCTGCGCGCCGCGATCGCCGACCGTCAGGTGGTGCCCGCCGCGCCGCGGGAGGTCGAGGTCGACGGGTTCCGGCTGCGGCTGCGGCCGATCGACGTCACCCGCGCGCAGAACGCGGCCCGCAGGGCCGACCCGCTGCACAACCTGGCCCGGCCGGTGTTCGTCCGGCGCGTCGTCGACACGCTGACCAAGCGCTACGCCGACCGGCTCGGCCGGGACGTGGACGGCGGCGCGGGCCTGCTCGACCGGGAGGACGTCGCCGCGCTGCGCCGTGAGGTGAGCGAGGACCCGGGCGTGCGGTCGCTGCTGGCCGAGCTGTGGCCGGTGCTCACCCCCGAGCGGCTGCTCACCGACCTGTTCGCCGACCCGGGGCGGATCGCCGCGGCCACCGTCGGCTGGTCCGACGCCGACCGCGCGCTGCTGCACCGCCCGCGCGGCAGCGAGTGGACCCCCGCCGACGTCCCGCTGCTGGAGGAGGCCGAGGAGCTGCTCGGGTTCGACGACAGCGCGCAGCGCGCCCGCGCCGACCGGGACCGCCGCCGCGCGCTGCAGCGGGCCCAGGAGACCCTCGACGTGCTGCACGGCTCCCGGTCGGTGGACCTGGAGGACGAGCACCTGGAGGCCGAGGTGCTCAGCGCCGGCGACCTGCTGTCGGCCGAGGACCTCGCCGACCGGCAGCGCGAGCTGGACCTGCGCACCACCGCCGAGCGGGCCGCCGCGGACCGCACGTGGACCTTCGGGCACGTCGTCGTCGACGAGGCGCAGGAGCTCTCCCCGATGGCCTGGCGGCTGCTGGTGCGCCGCTGCCCCACCCGGTCGATGACCGTCGTCGGCGACGTCGCGCAGACCGGCAGCCTGGGCGGCGCGCAGCGGTGGGACGCCGTCCTCCGCCCGCACGTCGGGGACGCGTTCCGGCTGGAGGAGCTGACCGTCAACTACCGCACCCCGGCCGAGGTGATGGCGGTGGCCGCCGACGTGCTGGCCGCGACCGGCACCGGGCTGCGGCCGCCGCGGTCGGTGCGCACCGGCGGCGCGCCGCCGGCCGCCGAGGTCACCGGGGAGTCCGCGCTGGCCGGGCGGGTCGCCGCAGTGGCCGCGGACCTCGCCGGCCGGGAGGGGACGACGGCCGTGCTCGTGCCGCCGAGCCGGGTGGCCGCCGTCGTCGCCGCGCTCGGGGAGCTGCGGCCGGACGTGCAGTCCGGGCCGGGCGCGGACTCCTCGCTGGGGCCGGTGGTGCTGACCCCGGGCGAGGCCAAGGGCCTGGAGTTCGACTCGGTGGTGGTCGCCGACCCGCAGGGCGTGCTCGACGAGGGCGTGCGCGGGCTCAACGACCTCTACGTCGCCCTCACCCGCGCCACCCAGCGGCTGACCGTGCTCTCCCCCGGCCCGCTGCCCGCGGTGCTCGGCCGGCTGGCGCCCGCGGCGGCCTAGCGGGGTCCAACCGCGGGCGCAGTGGGGCGCAAGCGCCGTCCGGAGGGTGGACGGCGTGTCCCGCTCCCGTCTGCTGACCGTGTCCGCCCTGCTCCCCGCCGTGCTGCTCGCGACGGCCGCCTGCTCCCCGGCTCCAGCGGCCGCGCCCTGGTCCGCCGCGCCGGCGACGGAGGCCGCGCGGACCACCGTGTCCGTCCCCGGCAGCGGTCCGGCCGGGGACCACACCGACGCCCACGCGGTCTCCGCCGGTCCGGACGGCACCACGCTGGTCCTGCTCGCCGGTGTCGACGCCGCCGTGGACGACACCGCGCCGGGCGCCGCGCTCGCCGTCGTCGGCCCGGACGGCACGACGGTGCAGGCGACGACGGAGCTCGCGCCCGGCTCTCACCCGGACGCCGCGTTCGGCTCCGGTGGTGCGGCCGTGGTGGCCGGGCTGGTGTGGCCGGGCACGGGACCGGTCGGCTACGCGCTGCAGGTCGTCGACCCGGCGACCGGGACGGTCACCGCCACCCTCCCGGTCGCCGTGCCCGCGGACGTGCTGCTCACCGGCTCGGCCGCGGCCGTGGGCCCCGACGGCGTGCTGTACGTGGCCGTGTCCCGCAGCGGCGGCCCCCCGCTGCTGCTCGCCGTGGACCCGGCCACGGGCTCGGTCCTGACCTCGGCCGACGTCGACCTCGCCATCGACGGGGTCGAGCCCACCTCCGCGGAGGTCGGGGCGGTCGCGGTCTCCCCCGACGGCTCCCGCGTGGTCCTGGTGGCGGAGACCCTGGGGCCCGACACGTGGGCACCGGCCCGCAGCCTGCTGCTGGCCCTGACGCCGGACCTCCTGCCGCGGAGCGCACCGGTCGACCTCGCGCCCGGCTTCGTCCGCGCCGTCGTCGAGGACGTGGTCGTCACCGGCGACGGGACCGCGTACGCGGTCGTCCGCGGTGCCGACGCCGACCGCACCGACCGCGAGCACGTGGTGGCCGTCGCGGTGGGCGCGACGGAGCCCACGGTGCTCACCGCCGACGGCGCCTTCCGCGGCACGCCGGTCACCGACGCCGCGTTCGACGGGACGGCGCTGTGGCTGACGCTGCAGCAGGAGTCGGCCGCGGCGTCGCTGGTCGCCGTCGACCTGACCACCGGTGGGGTCGGGGCGCCGCTCGGCCTGTGCGACGACCGGGCCGGGTACCTCCACGCCGGCGACGACGGCCGGATCGCGGTGACCGCGCGGTGCGACGGCGAGGCCGTGCTCTGGTGGCTCGACCCCCGCTGACCCTGCTCCGCGGACGCTCGTGCTCTGCCCCCACGTGCGGGGCAGAGCACGAGCGCGCGTGGAACGGGTCAGTGGGGCTGCATCACCACGCGGCTGGCCGGCAGGGCGGGGATGCGGCGCAGCGAGATGCTCAGGTCCTGGCCGGGGGCGAAGTCCGCCCGCAGCCGGGCGAGCCGGGGCGCCAGCGCGGCGAGCAACGCGACCGTGATCCGCTCGCCGGGGCAGCGGTGGTTGGTCCGCGGGTCGCCGCCGCCCTGGGGCACCAGGTCGAACTCGCCGATCTCCCGGTCGAGGAACCGCTCGGGGCGGAAGGCGTAGGGCTCCTCCCACAGGTCCGGGTCGTGGTTCTGCCCGTAGAGGTCGAGCAGCACCATCGCGTTCCTCGGGATCGTCTGCCCGGCGAACTCCAACCGCTGCGGCGCCCGGCCGCCGATGAACGGCGCGAAGGGGTAGAAGCGCCGCACCTCGTGCGCCCACGCCTCGGCGAAGGGGGCGTCGGCGGCGGCCAGCTTGCCGCGGTAGTCGGGCCAGGTGGCGAGCGCGTGCCCGGAGAAGGCCAGGAACCAGGCGACGGCGGTGGTCGGGCGGATGACGTTGAGCAACTCGACGGCGGCCACCCGCGGGTCGAGCAGCCCGCCGTCGGCGTCCCGGTGCGCGGCCACGACCTGCAGCACCGACCCCGGCGGCACCACCAGCTCCCCGGACCGGACCTGCTGGACGATCCCCGCGAGCCACTCCTCGCGCCGGCCACGGGCCCGCCGCGCGCGCCAGTGCCGCGGCCCGCCGGTGGCGAAGCCGTCGACCATCGCCAGCAGGTCGCGGGCCAGCGCGGGCACCTCGGCGTCGGTGACCGTGATGCCGGCCCACCGGGTGACGGCGCCGGCGATCACCCGCGCCGACTCGTCGAACAGCACGAACTCCGGGCGGGCGGCCCACTGGCGGGCGGCGTCGTCCCAGGCGGCGGCGGCCCGCTCGGTGAGCGCCTCGACCGCGGCGGGGTCCATGAGCACCTGGACGAACATCGCCTTGCGCACCCGGTGCGCCTCGCCGTCGAGGGTGTGCACCGCGCCCTTCCCGAACAGCGTGCCCTGCACCGGCTCGGGGATGGCGTGCGCGCGGTGCACGTGGGCCTCGTCGTAGAGGAACCGCGCCGCCTCCGGGCCCTCGACGCCGACCGCGGGCAGGCCGCCCAGCCGCGTCCCGACGGCGTGCCGGCCGGAGGCGCGGCGCAGGTCGGGCAGCCAGGCGTAGCCCTTGGTGAGCAGGGCGAGGGAGTTCTCCAGGCGCATGGGTCCCGCGGTTCCCCGGACGAGGGCGGGTCAACCTCGGCCGGGTGGGGCCGGCCTCAGCCCGGGCGCTGCTGCTGCAGCCGGTCGTCGCGGGCGTCGGTGGCCTCGTCGACGGGGCGGTCGTCGACGAGGCGGTCGTCGGCGGACCCGTCGCGCGCGCCGGCCGACCGCCCGGCGCCCAGCCGGCGCAGCAGCGCGGCCACCTCCCCCGCCGCCGACGGTGTCGACGCCCCCTCCGGCAGGCGCTCGGCGACCGGCTGCAGCGCCTCGGCCAGCACTCGCTCCTCGTCCGAGAGCATCCCGCGGTAGGCCGGGTCGAGCAGGTAGCCGGTGGGCGGCGTGGACAGGCAGCCGAGCAGGTCCAGCAGCACCTCCAGCCGGCGCGCGGCCTCGGCCGGGGAGGCGTCCGGCCCGCCCATCGCCACGGTCTCGACGTCCTGCTCCCACAGCCGGCTGCGGGCGGCGTCCTCGTGCAGCGCGAGCACCGTGCCGGAGCGGCGGCGCGGCTCGCGCCCGGGCACCTGCACCGCGCTGCGCACCTGGTGGGCGATGCGGATGAGGTCGTCGTCGAGCATCGAGGTGCCCACGAACAGCACGTGCCGGGTGAGCAGCAGCGAGTGCAGGACGCCGGAGAGCGCGGCGCGGGAGTCGCCGAGCTGCAGGTACTCCTCGCGGGTCAGGACGACGCCGGCCGGGTGCGCGGCGTCGCCATGCAGCTTGAGCAGCCACGGCCGGCCGGGCCGGGGCTCGTCGTAGGGCAGCACCGACAGCTCCCGGCCCATGTCGGCGGCGGCGAGCTCGACCAGCGGGTCGTAGTTGGTGGTCACGAACTCCTGCACCGGCAGGTCGGCGATCAGCGCGTGCGCCAGCGCGTACGGCCCGGGGCCGAAGCGCTCCTGCACGAAGCGCTCGAGCTCGTCGCGGCCGAGCTCCCGGGCGAGCAGCGCCGCGGCGTCCTGCGGGGGCAGCCGGGACAGCCCCTCGCGCAGGTCGTCGTCGAGGCCCGAGCGGGCGGCCAGCTCCCCGAGCAGCTCCTCCCACGTCGGCAGGCCGGCGGCGGCGCTGACCCCGGCGCCGATGAACAGCGCCAGCTGGCCGCGGCGGGCGCGCTCCCCCAGCTGCTCGGCCAGCTCCTTCAGCGGCTCGGGCAGGTCCCAGCCGGCGTCGTCGCCGCGGCGCACCCGCTGGGCGGCGGCGAGGTCGCTGGGCCCGCGCAGCACCAGCGCGACGTCGAAGCCGTGCTCGTCGGCGGCCTCGCGCAGCACCGGCAGCAGCTGCTGCAGCAGGTCCCCGCGCCGCCCGGCGGCCCCGCCCCAGCCGGTGCCCAGCGCCGGCAGCCCGACCAGCCGCCGCGCCCGGCCGTGCACCGGCTCGGTCACGTCTCGGCGGGCGACGGCGGCCAGCGCCTCGCGGGCGCCGTCGAGCAGCCAGCCCAGCCCGCGGCCGCAGTCATCGACGGTGTCGAGCAGCCAGGCCCGCCGCGGCCCGGTGCCGGGGACCTCGAGCACCCGCTCGTCGCCGCGCCACGCCAGGTCGACGCACACGCCGTCGGCGTCCTCGTCGCGCACCAGGTCGTCGGGCAGCAGCGCCCGCCAGCTGGCGCCGACGCGCAGCGTCCGGCCGGTGGGCACGAGGACGTCGTCGCAGGACAGGCGGGTGAGGTCGGCACCCACGACGAAGACGTGTCCACTCACGCCCGCTCCCCTACCCACGGCACCGCCGCGACGGAACGGGACCGGGTGCAAGTCGCGCCCAAGCCCGGCGCGAGCGGGCACCCCCACGGTGGTCCCGTGCCCAGCCGCCTCCTGACCGCCGCCGCGCCGCTCGCCCTGGCCGCCGCGCTGACCGCCTGCACGACGACCGTCCCCGGCTCCGCCACCGGCGCGGCCCCGCTGACGGTACTCACGTCGACCGTCTCCACCGGCAGCACCGGCGGGCTGGTCAACGGCGTGACGGTCGCCGGCGAGGAGGTGCTGCTGCTGGTCGCCGACCCCTACGGGGGCGCCGGGCTGACCGTCGTCGACCCCACCTCCGGGGAGGTCCCCGGCGAGGTACCGCTGCCCGACGGCACGCGGGCCGACGTCGTGCTCGCCACCGGCGGCGGGACGCTCGTCGCCGGCGAGTTCCCGTCGGGGTACGCGGTGGCCGCGGTGGACCCGGGCGGCGGGCGGGTCACCGCCACCACCCCGGTCGCCCCCTTCCCCGCGGACGCCATCGGCACGGTGGCCGCGGCGACCCCCGACGGCGGCCTGCTGGTCGGGGTGCAGCGCGCCGACGGCGTGCCGGTCGTGCTCCGCGTCGACCCGGCGACCGGCGCGGTGACCGGCACCGCCGAGCTGCCGCTGGCCGGTCTCGCCGAGGGCGCGGGCCGGTTCGCCGTCGACGCGCTCGCACCGACGCCCGACGGCGGGGTGGTCGTGTCGGCGTCCGTGCCGCGCGAGGGGCGCGGGCCCTCGGTCGCGGTGCTGGTCCGCCTCGGCGCGGACCTCGCCGCGGTGGGCGAGCCGGTGGTGCTGCTGCCCGGCGAGGAGGAGTCCGGCGCGACCGGTCTGGCGGTCGGCCCGGACGGGACGGCGTACACCGTCGTGGCGCCGGACGTCTCCGGCCCGGCGGCGCTGGTCGCGCTGACCCCCGGCGCGGACGCGCCCGTGCGGCTGGCGGTCGTCGACGCCGCGCCGGCCGCGCTGGCCGTCGTCGACGGGGAGCTGTGGGTGCTGCACGACCGGGTCGCGCTCACCCGCGTCGACCCCGACGGCTCGGTGACCGGCCGGGTGGAGCTGTGCGCCGACGGGACCGCCGACGGCCTCGGGGTGGGTGCCGACGGCGCGCTGGTCGCCGTCACCACCTGCGACCGGGCGACGGTGTGGCGGGTGGAGCGCTAGCCCGCCTGCGGGACGCCGCAGCCGCCGGCCGAGCAGGCGCAGCCCCCGCACCCGGCCGGGCGGGCCGGCGCCGGGGCGTTCGCGACCGCGCGCAGTCCCGCCGCGGCGACCAGCAGCGGCACCGCCGCCAGGCCCGCGGCCAGGGCGGCGACCACCGTGGCGACGTCGGCGGCGCGGCCGGCCCCCTGGACGGCGAGCGTGCCGGCGAGCAGCGCGCCGACCAGCACCGTCCACACCAGCAGCGCAGCGCCGCCGCGGCGGGCGGCGCCCCCGCGGGCGAGCGCGACGGCCGAGCCGGCCAGCAGCGTCAGCGGGACGCCGGCGAGCAGCACCCAGCCGGTCGCGGCGGCGGAGACGACGGCGACCGCGACCGCGGCGACCCCACCGGCGACGGCGGCCGCCCCGGCCGGGACCGACCCCGCGCGCAGCAGCCCGGCGCCGCGGGCGGCGGCGAGGACGCCCAGCCCGCCGAGCAGCAGCCGGGCGCCGAGCTCCCCAGTCACGACGGCGAGCACCGCGAGGACGACGAGCACGACGCCGACGGCGGCGCGCAGCGGCCAGGCGCGGCGGGCGGCGTCCCGCTCGGTGCGGAGGGGGGCGGTGCCCGCCTTCGTGCGTGCCGTCTTCGTGCGTGCCGTCGTCGCGTTGACCACGACGCCCAGTGTCCCGCATCGGCCGCCGGACCCGGCGCGGCGGCCCGGTGCGTGCGACGCTCGGGGTCCCGCGCGAGCAGGCGCACGGGCGAGGACGACGGGGGCGGCGTGACCGAGGGCGGGGTCCGGGCGCCGCAGCGCGCTGCCCGCAGCCGCCTGCTCGAGCACGTCGCCCGCGCCGGGCTGGTCGGGTACGCCCTCATCCACCTGCTGGTCGCCTGGCTGGCCCTGCAGCTGGGCTTCGGGACGCCGGGGCTGGTCACCCCCGCCGAGTCGACCGACTCCGCCGGCGCGCTCGCCCTGCTCGCCGCCACCCCGCTGGGCAACGTGCTGCTGTGGGTGCTGGCCGGCGCGCTGGCCGGCCTGTGCCTGTGGCAGGCGGTCGAGGTGCTGCGCCACCACCACCGGCTGCCGCCGCCGGGCCGCGAGCGCCGCGCGGCGCTGGTGCAGGTGGTCAAGACCGTGGGGACGGCGGTGTTCTACGGCTACCTGGCGCTGGCCGCGGTCCGGCAGGCCCTGGGCCTGGTCCACGAGCCGGCCGAGGACCGCGAGGCGGTGCGGGGCGTGCTGTCGTGGCCGGCCGGGCAGGAGCTGGTGGTGGGCGTCGCGGCGGCCGTCGTCGGCATCGGGCTCTACCACGTGCGCAAGGGCCTGCGGTCGGACTTCCTCGGCGAGATCGACCTCCGCACCGTCGCCCCGGCGCTGTGTCGGCTCACCCACCGCTCCGCTCAGGTCGGCTTCGTGCTCAAGGGCGTGGCGCTGGTCCTCGTCGGCGGCATCGTCGGCTGGGCCGCGGCGACCTTCGACCCGGCGCGCGCCACCGGTCTCGACGGTGCGCTGCGTGCCGTCGCCGGGGAGCCCTACGGCCGGTGGCTGCTGGTCGTCGTCGCCACCGGGCTGGCCTCCTTCGCCGTCTACCTGCTGGCCCGGGCGCGGCACCCGGTCGGCTGACCGGCGCGGCGGCCGTCCCCGTGCCACGCTGACGCCGCACAGGAGCGGACGGAGGAGGGCGGCCATGGCCGGGACGGGGACGGCGTCAGGGACGTCGGGCAGGAGCGACGCCCTCGAGAACCTGGCCCGCGTGGGGCTGGTCGCGTACGGCGTCGTCCACCTGCTCGTGGCGTGGCTGGCGCTGCAGCTGGCCTGGGGCGGCGGCGACCAGCCGGCCGACCAGTCCGGCGCGCTCGGCACCCTCGCCGAGACGCCGGTCGGGAAGCCGCTGCTGTGGGTGCTCGGCATCGGGCTGGTGGCGCTCGCGCTGTGGCAGGCCGCCGAGGTGCTGCGCTGGCGGTACGGCTGGTCGGCGTCGGGCGAGCTGCGCAAGAAGGCGGTCACGAAGTCGGTCAAGGCGCTGGCCAAGGCGGTCGTCTACGCGGTGGTGGCGGTGGCCGCCTTCCGGTTCGCCGCCGGCGTGGGCCAGTCGAGCGCGGCCCAGCAGCAGCAGGCCGCGGCCGGCGTCTTCGGCTGGCCCGGCGGCCGCTGGCTGGTCGGCGTGGCCGGCCTGGTGGTCATCGGCATCGGCATCCACCAGGTGGTCAAGGGCGTGAAGAAGAGCTTCGTCGACGAGATCGACCTCACCTCGGCGCCGCCGGCCGCCCGCCGCACGGTCACCCGGCTCGGCCAGGTCGGCTACCCCGCCAAGGGCGTGGCGTTCGGCGTCGTCGGCGGGCTGCTGGTCTACGCGGCGGTCACCTTCGACCCGGCGAAGGTCTCGGGCCTCGACGGCGCGATGCGCACCATCCTCGAGGCCCCGTTCGGGAAGGCGCTGCTGACCCTGGTGGCCGTGGGCATCGCCGCGTTCGGCGTCTTCTGCTTCGTCCGGGCCCGCTACCCCGAGCGGACGTGACGGGGCCGCTCTCCCGCGTGCACCGGGCGGTCGCGGCCGCCCGGGAGGTCACCGACCACCCGGTGCTGGAGGCCGCCGCCCGCGTCGGGCTGGTCGCCTACGGGGTGGTCCACCTGCTCATCGGCTGGCTGACCTGGCGGCTCTCCCGCGGCGCGGCCGGCACCGACGCCGACCAGACCGGGGCGCTGGAGACGGTCGCGGCCACCCCCGGCGGGTCGGTGCTGCTGTGGGCGATCGGCCTGGGTCTGCTGGCGCTGGCGCTCTGGCAGGCCGGTGAGGTGCTGCTGTGGTGGCGCGGGCTGCTCGACCGCGCGCACCGCACCCGCACCGCCGTCGTCTGCGCCAAGTGCCTGGCCAAGGCGCTCGTGTACGCCGTCCTCGGGGTCACCGCGCTGCTGTTCGGCGTCGGCGCCGAGTACGAGGCCGACGAGCGGCTGCGCGAGCTGACCGGCGAGACCCTCGAGGTGCCCGGCGGCGCGGTGGCGGTGGCGGTCGCGGCCACCGGCGTCGTCGCCGTGGGGCTGTACTCGCTGTGGCGCGGGGCCACCGGCGGCTTCATGAAGGACGTCGACCTGCCCGCCGCGCCCGACCGGTGGGAGCCGGTGATCGAGGCCGTCGGGCGGGTCGGGTACGTGGCGAAGGGCGTGGCGTTCGGCGTCGTCGGGGTGCTGCTGTGGCGCGCGGCGACGACGGCCGACGTCTCCACCGCCACCGGCCTGGACGGCGCGATGACCACGATCGGCCGGACCGGCGCGGGACCGTGGCTGCTCACCGTCGTCGCGGCCGGGTTCGCGGCGTTCGGCGTCTACGCCCTGGCCCGCGCCCGCTACCCCGACCGCGACCCGTCGCGGTGACGTGCTGGACCGGCTCCCGTGCCGGGGCCCTCCGCCTGCGCGTGCGTGGCGTGGGGGCACGGGGGTCCTCCGTCAGGTGCGGGGGCCGCCGGCGACGTAGACCACCTGGCCGGAGACGAAGCCCGCGCCCTCGCTGACGAAGAACGACACGGTGTGCGCGATGTCCTCGGGCACGCCGGCGCGGGCCACCGGGATCGCCGCGGCGCGCTCGGCCACGTACTCCTCCCAGTCCCGGCCGATCCGCTCGGCGGTCGCCTTCGTCATCTCGGTCTGGATGAAGCCCGGGGCGATCGCGTTGGCGGTGACGCCGAACTTGCCCAGCTCGATGGCGAGGGTCTTGGTGAAGCCCTGCAGCCCGGCCTTGGCGGTGGCGTAGTTGGCCTGGCCGCGGTTGCCCAGCGCCGAGGTCGAGGACAGGTTGACCACCCGGCCCCACTGCGCCTCGACCATGTGCTTCTGGCAGGCGCGGGTCATGAGGAACGAGCCGCGCAGGTGGACGTGCATGACCACGTCCCAGTCGGCGTCGGTCATCTTGAACAGCATGTTGTCGCGGGTGACGCCCGCGTTGTTGACCAGCACGACCGGCGGGCCGAGCTCGGCGGCGATCCGGTCGACGGCGGCCTGCACCTGCTCGGCGTCGCCGACGTCGGCCCCCACCCCCAGCGCGCGCCCGCCCGCGGCCTCGATCGCCTGGACGGTGCCGGCGGTGGAGGACTCGTCGAGGTCGAGCACCGCGACGGCGAAGCCGTCGGCGGCCAGGCGCAGCGCGGTGGCCGCACCGATGCCGCGGGCGGCGCCCGTGACGATCGCGACGCGGGCGGGGGACTCGCTCATGGGGAGGTTCTCCTCGGGGTCGGGGGCTGCCGGCCGATCATGCCGGGCAGCCCCCGGACACGCCGGGCGAGGTGTCACACGCGCTCGAGGACGGCGGCCAGACCCTGCCCGCCGCCGATGCACATCGTCTCCAGGCCGTAGCGGGCGCCGCGGCGGTCCATCTCGCGGGTCAGCGTCGCGAGGATCCGCCCGCCGGTGGCGCCGACCGGGTGGCCCAGGGAGATGCCCGAGCCGTTGACGTTCATCCGGTCGAAGTCGGACTCGGTGAAGCCCCACTCCCGGGTCACCGCCAGCACCTGGCTGGCGAAGGCCTCGTTGAGCTCGATGAGGTCGATGTCGGAGAGCTTGAGGCCGGCGAGGTCCAGTGCCTTCGCCGTCGCCGGGACCGGGCCGATGCCCATGGTCCGCGGCGGGACGCCGGCCACCGCCCAGGACACGACGCGCGCCAGCGGGCGCAGGCCGTGCTCGGCGGCCTTCTCCGGCGAGGTGACGACGCAGACCGCGGCGCCGTCGTTCTGGCCGCTGGCGTTGCCGGCGGTGACGGTGGCCTCGGGGTCGTCCCTGCCCATGATCGGGCGGAGCTTCGCGAGGGTCTCGACGGTCGAGTCGGGGCGGATGTGCTCGTCGCGGTCGACGACGGTGTCGCCCTTCCGGCCCTTCACCGTCACCGGGACGATCTCGTCGGCGAACCGGCCCTCCTCGGTGGCGGCGGCGGCGCGCCGGTGGCTGCGGACGGAGTACTCGTCCTGCTCCTCGCGGCCGATCGAGTACTCGCGGCGCAGGTTCTCCGCGGTCTCGAGCATGCCGCCGGGCACCGGGTGGTTCACGCCGCCGGCGGTGACGCGGCCGCGGGCCAGGCCGTCCTGGAGCAGGACGCCGGGACCGGCCTTGACGCCCCAGCGCATGGCGGTCGAGTAGAAGGGCGCGTTGCTCATCGACTCGGCGCCACCGGCCAGCACGACCTCGGCGGCGCCGGTCTGCACCTGCATCGCGGCGTACAGCACCGCCTGCAGGCCCGAGCCGCAGCGACGGTCGACCTGGATGCCGCTCGCGGTCACCGGCAGGCCGGCGTCGAGGGCGGCGACGCGGCCGATGGCCGGCGCCTCCATGGTCGGGTAGCAGTGGCCGAGGACGACGTCGTCGACCGACTCCGGCGGCAGGCCGGTGCGCTCCACGAGCGCCCTGACGACGGTGGAGGCGAGGTCCTGCACGGGCACGTCCCGCAGCGACCCCCCGAAGCCCCCGACCGGGGTCCGCAGCGGCTCACAGATGACCGCGTCACGCACGGCGTCCTCCTCCTCGACTCGGCCGGCGGGCAGGCCCCGCACCGCCGCCGAGTCTGCTCCCCGGCGAGGGGCCGCGCGCAGTCAGGTCGGGAGGACGGGTGCCACGAGGACGGGTGCCATGAGGACGGGTGCCACGACGACGGGTGCTAGGCGGCGCCGGCTCCGGTGCCGGGCCGGACCTGCTCGACGCCCAGCAGGTCCCACAGGCCGGTGACCTGCAGCGCCCGGACCACGGCCCGGGTGCCGACCAGCACCCGCAGGCGCGTGCCCTGCGCCTCGGCGGTGCGGTGGGCGATCGCCAGCGCGGACAGGCCGGCCGAGTCGAGGAAGGTCACGGCCTCGAGGTCCACGGTCACCACCCGCGCGCCCGAGGCGAACGCGCCGTCGAGCTCGCGGCGGAGCAGCGGCGCGCTGGCGCAGTCGACCTCGCCGGTGCACAGGAGCCGGGTCGCGCCGTCGACGGAGACGGTCTCGACGGTCAGGAGGTCATCGGCGGAGCCCGAGGTGGCCGGAGGGCCGGAGGAGAGAGTGGTCACGGTGCGCCTCTCGATAGAGGGCGGGCCCGTGCGGAGGACAGCGGCTCGAGAGCCACACCACGGCGCGGAGTCCGACATCGGCGGAGCACGGCTGGATGTTGAACCGCAACCCGGACGGTAGGCGCGGGACGGGTGGGGCGCAAGGTCCGCCACGGCGTGCACGCCCTGCCGGGACCGGCGTGTCGCCCCCGGCGCGCGGGGCCGTGACCAGGGACTCCCCACCCGGGACGCAGGGGACGGCCCCCGCCCCGCGGAGGCGGGGATACTGGACGGCGTGAACGCGCGACTGGTGCTGGCGGGCCTGATCTGGGCGGCGGTCTCGGTCGTGGCGTTCCTCGCGATCCCGGACGTGATCGTCGCCGCCGGGCTGGTCATCTTCGGGGCCGTGCTCCTCCTGGTGCTGGTCATGGCCCGGGACTGGGACACGCACTCCTCCTTCGAGGAGCGGGAGATGCTCCGCGCGCGCCGGCGCAGGGCCCGCTGGGAGCGCACCGCGGACTCCCGTGCCCGCGACCGCGAGCGGTGGGAGGCCCACCAGGCGCGCAAGGCCGCCCGCGCGGCCGGAGCCGACGACGCCCCGCAGCGGTGACCGCGCCCCGGTGAAGCATTCGACGGGCCGGACCGGGACTCCCTATCGTCGCCGCATGCGCTCCTGAGCCGACCGCCTCGCCGCGACGTCCGCGTCCTGCCACCGGGACGCCCGCGGGTCGAGCTGCCGCTCCCCGCTCCCCTCCGCCCTCCCGGGCGCGCCCTCCCCTGGCTGCCGGCTGCCCGCGGCCGGTCCGACCTCCTCCCGGAGGCACCCGTGTCACGCCCCTCCCGTCCCCTGCCCGCCGCGGCCGCCGCCGCGCGCGACGTTCTCCCGCCCGCGGACGCCGCCGCCTTCGAGCGGCTGGCCTCGGCCGTGCTCGCCTCGCCCGGTGCGGCGCTGGGCCCGGTCCTGCGCGCCCAGCTGCCCGGCGTCGCCGGGATCCGCTGGCTGCGGACCGCGGGGCTCGCCCCGACCACCCGGGCCGGGTCCCCGTCCGCCGAGCAGTGGTCGAAGGACCCCTCTGCCCCCCCACCGCTCGCACGCTCGCGGCGGGCCCCTGCGGAGGGGCCGGAAGACAGCCGGCCGGGCCTCCGCCCACGGGCACGCCCCCGGCGCCCAGGCCGTCCCGCGCTGGTTCTGAGCACCCGGCTGGGCTAGCCGATCGCGTCCTCCGCGGCGAGGTCGGCGGCCCGGCCGGGGTCGGCGAACGCCTCGGCCAGCGCCTGCCGCAGCGGCCAGGCGCCGGCCCGCCAGGCCAGCGCCCGGCCGAGGGCGGCGGGGCTGCCGTCCACGTGGTCGACGCCGTCGCCGGGCCACCACGGCACCGGCCGGCCGCCGGCCAGCAGCGGCTCGTGGACGGCGACCTCGCCGGTCAGCTCCGGCAGGCCCAGCCGGGCGGCGGCCAGGCCGGCGCCCGGCACCGCCGCCCACGGCTGCCGGAGCACCGGGGTGCTGGTCACCCCGGCCCGCACCCGCTCGCCGGCCAGCGGCAGGTCGAGCAGGTCGGCCACCGCCCCCGGCGCGCCGCCGGCCGGGACCAGCAGCGCGTCGACCAGCGGCTGCACCCACGGGACGTCGAGCACGACGACGGCCTCCCGCGCCGGGTCGGCGACCCGGTCCGGCGCCACCCGCACCCGGCGCGGCGGGTCGACGTCGACACCGTCGAGCGCGCGCGCCAGCCGGGCGTGGACCGTGCGCAGCACCGGCGCCGGCACCGCGCGCGCGGGGTCGCCGAGCCGGTCGAGCAGGTCGAGCGCGGTGTCGACGTCGGCGAGGACGTCGTCGACGGTGGCCGGCAGCCGCAGCCGCCCGAGCACCGCGGCCGGCCCGTCGGCCGGGTCGTCGGCCGGGTCGTACAGCCCCCGCAGCTCGCGGCTGCCCGGCGCGCACAGCCGGTCGGGGCGCCGGCCGCCGAGCACCGGGTGGGTGGACAGCCACCAGCGCAGGTAGCAGGGCACCGCGACCCCGTCGAGGACGACGTCGGCCCACGCCTCCTCCGGCGCGGCGGCCAGCAGCGGCAACGCGCCGGCCCAGTCGGCGACCAGCTCCAGGTCCCGGACGGCGGTCAGCGCCGGCCACGCCGGCGGGGGTCCGCCGGGCGGCAGGCGGTCGAGGGCGGCGTCGGCCCACTCGCCGGCGGCGTCGACGTCGAGGTCGTCGGGGTCCTCCGCGCGCACCAGCGCGAACTCGGCGAGCACGCCCGCCGCGCGCAGCACGGCCGGGTCGTGCGCGGCGGCGAAGTCCGGGTCCAGCGTCCCGAGGGCGCCGTCGCGGAGGACGGCGGCGAGCGGGGCGCCGGGCAGCAGCAGCTCCCCCGCCGGCGCCCACGCGCCCTCGGTGTCGGGCAGCGCGAGCTCGGCCAGCCAGGGCAGCTCCCCCGGCGCGGTGCCGGCGGCGGCCACCAGCGCGAGCACCGCCTCGGCCAGCGCCGCCGGGTCGCCGTCGTCGAAGCCCTCCTCGACCGCGTCGACCGACTCCTCCACCGCGCCCCGCACGTCCGGGTCGGCGAGCACGACCGCGGCGGTCGCCGGGCGCGCGCCCAGCCGCTCGAGCAGCCGTCGGGCGGCCGGGTCGGCGACGGCGCCGGGGTCGGCGACCCGCAGGTGCAGCGGGCCCAGCCGCGCCACCGGCAGGTCCTCGCCGGGCAGCAGCACCCCGGCCGGGCCGGGTGCGGTCCGCCCGTCGGCCAGCGGCACCGGCAACGCGCCCAGCTCCTCGCGGTCGGCGCCGTCGAGGGCGGCGTACAGCCGCGCCCACCAGTCCGCCGGCCGGCCGATCCCGGAGACGGCCTCCACCACCTGCGCGGGGCCGACCCGCCGCACGCCGAGGGCGGCCAGCGCGGGTGCGCCGTCGCCCCGGGACCAGCCCGCCGGTAGCAGCCCGGGCACGACGCCGGCGAGGACGGCGACCCGCTCGTCGGTCTCGTCGGCGAGGACCGCGGCCCGGCCCGGCGGCTGCCGGGTGCCGGAGTCGTCGGCGGCCGGCAGCCAGGCGGCGGCGCGCAGCCGGTCGAGGACGGCGGAGCCCAGCGCGGCGTCGAGCTCGGCGGCGGCCAGCCCGATGCGGGGCACCAGGCCGAGCACGGCGGGGTCGGCCGGGAGCCCGGTGACCAGGTCGGCGTAGGTGTCCGCGGCGACGTCGACCAGCGCGTCGGTGACCGGGCCGGGCGCCACGTGCCGGCGGTCGGGGCCGAGCGGGAACGGCGCGACGAGCCGGACCGGCAGCGACAGCGGCTCGTCGCTCGGGGTCGGGGCGTGCACCACCTGGCGCCCGGCCAGCGGCACCGGCCGGCCGTCGTCGTCGAGGGGCACCGCCCAGGTGACGTCGTAGCCGCGGCGGGCGCGCTCCTCGACCGGGCGGCCGGCCAGCAGCCCGGCGGGCAGCTCGCCGCCGCGGGTCGCCAGCCGCCAGGTGGTGGTGCGGTCGCCGTCGCGGACCCGGGCCAGGGGCGGGGTGCGCGTGCAGGACAGGGTGCGGACGGCACCGTCGACGGCGACCTCGACCTCGGCGAGGCCCGGCAGCGCCAGAAGCAGCTCGGCCTCCAGCTCCTCGAGCGCGGTGCGGACGGCGGCCCGCGACCCGGCGCGCAACGGGAGGACCACCTCGGTGGCGAAGCCGTCCGGCGGGGGCCCGTCGGCCGGCCACGGCAGCCGCAGCACCGGCACGGCGCCGTCGCGGCGGGCCAGCTCGCCGGCCAGCGCGGGGACGTCGGCCACCGCGGCGCGGGTGTGCGCCGCGCTGAACCGGACGCCGCCGGTGGTCGAGTGGACGGCGGGCTCGTCGGAGACCGCGAGGACGGCGGCGAAGCCCACTCCGAACCGGCCCACCGTCTGCACCTCGTCGCGCTTGGCCGAGGCCCGCAGGGTCGCCAGGCCGCTGACCCCGGCGGCGTCCAGCGGGGCGCCGGTGTTGGCCGCGCGCAGCACCTCTCCCCCGCCGCCCACCGTGGCCAGCTCCAGCCGCAGCCGCCCGGGCACGCCCGCGCGCACGGCGGCGTCGGCGGCGTTCTGCGCCAGCTCGACCAGCAGCCGGTCCCGGTAGCCGCCGCGGACCAGGTCCTCCTCGGCGTTGGCGTCCTCGCGGAAGCGCGCCGGGGAGTCGGTCCACGCGGCGAGCACGCGGCGGCGCAGCCCCGCGGTGTCGAAGGGGTCGGCCACGGGCGCCAGCATGGCAGCGCGCGGACTCCCCGGACGGGTCCCGGACCGGACCTACGCACCGGTAACTTGCCGGGTAACCTGCGCCACATGTCGCTCGCCGAGCAGATGGACACGGTCACCGACGCCGCCGCGGGGACGGTCGACCGGCACGCCACCACCCAGACCTTCGAGTCGACGAACCCGGCCAGCGGCGCCGTCGTCGGCGTCTTCCCGGTCCACGACGCCGACGCCGTCCGCGGGACCGTCGAGGGGGGGGGGGGGGGGGCGGGGGGCGGGGCCGGCGGGGGGGGGGGGGGGGGGGGGGGGGGGGGGGGGGGGGGGGGGGGGGGCGGGGGCCCCCCCCCCCCCGCCGGCCCGGCCCGGCCGCCCCGCGCGCCGCCCTGGCGGGGGG